>JBEKTC010000149.1:0-10497 GCA_049516475.1 Candidatus Korobacteraceae bacterium
CAGGGCATTGAGCCGCCAGAGTTTCGGCTGCGGATCGGCGACTACCGGGTCCGCTTTCACGATCAAGGCGAGATGATTCGCATTACTGGCGTGAAACATCGCCGCGAAGCCTACCGCTGACGGATCGACCACTCAGTCGAAAGGCTGTGCCGTTTTCTTTTCGACCGCCAGTCGTGCTGCTTTCCCATTTCCCACAATGGAATCCGGCACTCCCGTGCCAGCCGATTCTTCTTGACCCCGCGACTACCGCCTCCTAAAATCACGCCCGCATAGACTCGGGCATTGAACTCGACCATTCGCGACGAAGATGTTCACGGCCAACCTGAGACAATTGCGGAGCTTCACGCCGGGCGAAGTGAGGGAGCGGTTGTGCCTCTCCTCCGCCGTTGCGTAGTACCCCCGGCGACCGTGGTCCTCCGCGTTCTGGCGACAGCGGACTTCGAGAGCCAGCGCGTGGAATTCCGTCAGGATGCTCGTCCCGTTTTTCCGAAAGGAGCAGTTATGAAGGATCCGCAGGGAAGTTCTGAAGGTGCTCTGCCTGTCGGCGACCAGGACACTCAACGCAATGAGGAAAAGCGCCGGAAACACACCGGCGCAAGCCCGCCGGGCACCAGCCGGCGGAGCTTCCTGGGCCAGGTCGGCATCGGCGGCGCCGCAGCAGTGGCACTGGCTGCCATTCCATTCGAGCCGCTGATTGAGGGAAAGCACGCGGAGGCCGAAGCCGCAGTCGTGCAGTATGGTTCTGCCCGCCGTGCCAGGGATAGCTACAACTACCGCCAGGACACCGCTCGTAACGAAGAGATTGATGTTGGCGAACAGCCGGACAATGGCGATTCGGAGCGTTTCACTGATTTCAGCGGCAACTATAGCAAGTGCCTGCAGCACCAGTATCTCGGCATTCCGGTTTATGCCTCGTACCAGAGCATGCTCCACGCCTTGCAGACAGGCCGGTTCTCAGATTTCCAGAACATCCTGGTGGGAAATCCGGGCGGCACGAATGCTACCTCGGCCTTGAACGGCCCGCAGGGCTGCCTGGCATTCGACCTGGAAGGCCTCGACTCCCACGCTACCGTCGTTCCACCCGCGCCGAGTGTAGCCAGCGCGCAGACCGCAGCCGAGCAGGTTGAGCACTACTGGGCCGCGCTAATGCGCGACGTGAACTTCACCGACTATGCGACAAGTTCGCTGGCGGCACAGGCCTGTGCCGATCTGAACAACATGTCCTACGTCCGTGGAAGTCACAACTACGAGTTTCCGTACCCGGTCACGTCGCAAAACCTGTTCCGCGGCCAGATTGTCGCGGGTGACGGTCCGGTTCAGGGTCCGTACCTCTCGCAATTCATCATCCAGCCAACGTTCTTCGGAGCACAGCCGCTGACTCAGCAGTTTCAGCGGCTTTTATCAGTGGGCGAAGGCGGAGCGGACTTCATGACCGATCCCACTGAGTACCTGAACGTCCAGAACGGTCAGCCGCCGAGTGGCAGCCTGTCTTTTGACCCCACCTACCGCTACCTGCGAATGGGCAGAGACCTGGCCGCTTACACCCACGTGGACGTACTCTATCAGGCGTACTTCACTGCGTTCATGGTTCTCTCCGCCATCCATGCGCCGTTCAATCCGGGCAATCCGTATATTGGTTCCCGAACCGAGCACGGCTTCGGTACCTTCGGCGCGCCGGATGCGGCATGTACGATCGGCGAGATGGCTACCAGAGCATTGAAGGCCGCCTGGTTCCACAAGTGGATTGTCGACCTGCGCATGCGCCCTGAGGAATACGGCGCCCTGGTGCAGGCCAATCTCACTCACCAGAATCCCATGCCTCAGGCGGCAGCGGCCCTGCACCACGACGTGCTCAATTCAGCGGTGCTGCCCATCATCCACTCGCAGTACGGCAGCTACCTGTTGCCGCAGGCGTATACGGAGGGCTCGCCGACCCATCCTTGCTATCCCACGGGGCACGGCACGGTTGGCGGCGCCTGCATCGCAGCGGTAAAGTTCTTCTACGACGGAAGTCGGACGATCAGGCCGCTGCTCCAGGCCGCAGGATCGGACGTCATGATGCCGAGCGAGGATGGTCTCTCGCTGGTTCCTTACACGGGTTCTGACCGCGACAGCCTGACCGTCAATGGGGAGCTGGCCAAGCTCGGCTGGAACATCAGTCAGGGACACGGCATTCATGCCGGTATCCACTTCCGCAGTTCCAGCTACTGGTCGCTTCTGTTGGGCGAGCAGGTTGGGCTTAGCGTTTTGCAGGACCGCGCTAAGGGCTACAACGAGCCGTTCACCATCGAAATCACGAAGTTTGACGGGACGACTGCGACCATCAGTAATCAGCGCTAGGGACGAGCGTCGAACTCCCCAGCGGGGCGTCGAGCACACGGCGCCCCGTTTTACTTTGCCGATTTACTTCCAGGTTGATGCCAGTCGGCGCGAGCTCTCCCTGACAGCTTCCAGGGCGGAATTTCCGTGCCTGGATTTTTGTCCGTCGCGACCTACCTTTGTCGTTTCAATCCGCGGCCTGTAGACTGGCTTGCACTCTTTCATCATTACCCGCGGTCCAACCATGTCCTGGCTCTCCATATTTTTCTTTCTATCCGGGCTATGCAGCATTGTTTACGAGCTGGTCTGGCTGCGACTGGCCATGGCAAAGTTCGGCGTCACCACGGCGTTAGTGTCGATCGTGCTCTCGGTCTTCATGGCAGGACTGGGAGCCGGCTCCTGGATTGCCGGCTGGGCGACTCGGCGCTATAGCAAACGGATTAAATTCCCTGCGCTTCAGATTTACGGTGTTATCGAGCTTCTCATCGGCATCTCGGCCCTGATAGTGCCGCTGGAGTTGGTGTGGGGTAGCCGCTGGCTGGAGCAGATGGCAGGCCAGGTTGCGATCTCGTCCGGAAGCTACTATCTGATGTCGGGAGCGTGGCTGGCGCTCACCTTGATTCCGTGGTGCGCGTGCATGGGCGCGACCATCCCAGTGGCGATGTTCGCCATTCGCCGTGACCCACGGCACGAATCACAGCGCTCCTTCAGCTTCCTTTATCTCGCCAACGTGATTGGAGCAGTTGCCGGCGCCTGTATCGCCCCCGTGCTCGTTGAGCTCTACGGATTCCACGGCACGCTGCGCACCGGCGCGATGCTGAATGGACTGATCTTCGTCTCGGCGTTCGGGCTCAGCTTCTTTTCGGCAGAACGCGTCTTTGACGCAGCGGCGCCGGCAGCGTCTGCAAATTCATCAATCGACTCCGCGGGAGATAACACAGCCCTTCTTCTGCTTTTCACCACCGGCCTGACGACCATGGGCATGGAGGTGATCTGGATTCGGCTGTACACCTACTTCGTAGGTCCGCTGGTATATTCCTTCGCCGAAATTCTGGCTACCTATCTGGCAGCTACATTCATTGGCTCGAAGCTGTATCGCGCCTGGAGTCGGCGTCCGCGCCAGGGCGAATCGCGGCTGCTATGGGTCTCGCTCGCCTTGCTTGGCTTACTGCCTTTGCTGACGGCCGACGGCCGCTTGCACATGATTCCCCTGTTGCGAGTCATCGTGGGGATCGCACCCTTCGCGGCGGTGGTGGGATTCTTAACTCCGATGCTGGTGGACCGCTGGTCGGGCGGCGATCCTGATCGCGCCGGCCGCGCCTATGCAATCAATGTTCTGGGCTGTATCGCCGGGCCGCTGCTGGCTGGCTTCGTGCTGCTTCCCTGGCTGGGCGAGCACGTGTCGATGCTCATCCTGGTCCTGCCGTGGTTTGGGATGGCGATCGTCAGCGCAACCAGAAAACAATCTGGCCTGCAAATGGCAAGCAGCGCCGTGCTGCTGATTGCGGCCATCACGCTGTTTTTCTTCACTCAGGATTACGAATCTTTCTACCAGGGCGGCATCATACGGCGCGACAGTACGGCCACAGTCATCGCCGCCGGGCAGGGGATGGATAAGACGCTGCTGGTCAACGGCATTGGAATGACCGCACTATCGCCAATCACGAAGATGATGGCGCACTTTACGCTCACCCATCTGGCGCAGCCGCCACGCAACGTTCTGATCATCTGCTTTGGGATGGGTACCACGTTCCGCTCGGCGATGTCGTGGGGAGTTCCCGTGACCGCGGTGGAACTTGTGCCCAGCGTGCCCAAACTGTTCACCTACTACCATCCAGATGGCGGGCCGCTGCTGGCATCACCGCGGGCGCACGTGGTGATCGACGATGGCAGGCGCTTTCTCGACCGCTCAGCGGAAAAGTTTGACGCGATCATTCTCGACCCGCCCCCGCCAGTTAATGCTGCCGGATCGAGCCTGCTTTACTCGCGGGACTTCTATGCGCTGGCGAAACAGCATCTCGCTGCGGGTGGGATTCTCCAGCAGTGGCTTTATGACGGAGACGATGCCGACCATGCGGCGATTACGCGCGCGCTGCTGGACGACTTTCCCTACGTCAGGGTGTATCAGTCGATGTGGGGCGATCGCAGCTACCATTTTCTGGCCAGCATGAGCCCCATCCCCGACCGCAATGCCGAGCAGTTGCTGGCGCGCATGCCTGCCAACGCCATTGCCGACATGATGGAGTGGGGGCCGGCGAAGACTCCCGAGAAGCAGTTCGACCTCCTGCTGTCGCGTGAAGTGACGCCGCAGAGTTTGATCGCGCTCGCTCCGCGGACCCCGGATTTGCAGGATGACCGCCCAATCAACGAATACAACCTGCTGCGCAAGATGTTTCCGGGAAAAGTATTCGGAGCCGTGCCCGCGCCATAGGCCCAGTGAAATAGGGAATTGCAATGCTCGTTTTCGCGTGCAAGCCATTGTCCTAGGCGGTCATCGAATACAATTAGAAGCAGCTGTTCTTAATTTGCTTGACCGCATTCAATTAAACAAGGAGACCGATGGCAACCGTAATGTTATTCCCGCCTAGCCAAAAACCGATGGACTACGAAGATGCAACCGAATTGACCTTGAATCAGGGAGCGCTGATGTTTCACGCCCGCAAGGACCGGGATGATCCCACCATCGTTAGTTTCGTCACGACATTGCCGTTTCTGTGGATCGACTAGGACGTAGCAATGCACTATTAGACACGGCCTCTGACCACCGTTTCATTGACATGCAGGTTCCGATAGTCTATTCTTAGTTCTTTCGCAGTCCTGCGTTTGCCCGCCTGATGGTATGTGCGCGTCCAGCGCCTGAACCGAGCGGCTCTTTCGCGGTTTTTTTCAAATTCTGGGAGAGTTTAGAGATGTCAACGTATTTCCCCAAGGGGGAAATCGCGCGCAAGTGGTTTGTCATTGATGCCGAAGACCAGACGCTGGGTCGGCTGGCAACACGTGTGGCGCGCATCCTCTCTGGCAAAGACAACCCTAAGTACACGCCGTTCCTCGACATGGGCGATCACGTCATCGTGATCAATGCGGCCAAAGTTCGCATCTCTGGGCTCAAAGCCGATAGCAAGGTCTACCACCATTACTCGGGATATCCGGGTGGCATGAAGTCCGAAGAGTACAAGAAGCGGCTTGCGCGCAGGCCGGAGCAGATTGTGGAAGACGCGATCACTGGCATGTTGCCGCATACCAAGCTGGGACGCGCCATGGCCGGCAAGCTGAAGGTCTATCGGGGCGACAAGCATCCGCATGTAGCGCAGAAGCCGGAAGCATTGGCGCCGGTCGCAAAGCGCGCTTAGTCGCGAAGATTAGCTGGACTGGATAGTTCGGCGAGCGTGCATTTTGGTTTTCGGCAGGCAATAGGAGATCGGCCGGCAATCGCTTTGTTTTCTTGGCAGGCTGCTGGAGATCCGAGGGCGAGCGCCATCAGGCGCGAGACAATCCCGCCTCAGGCGGGCTGAAACTGATTAGCCCAGCGCGGAAGCGCTGGGTCAGCGCGAAATAAGAATCCGAGTCCCGTAGGGACGGCATAAATTTCTGGGAAGGACCAAGCGGGAGCGCAGCTCCCAATCGGATAACGAATGGCAGAACTGATCCAGTTTTACGGTACCGGGCGCCGCAAGTCGAGCGTGGCCCGCGTCTTTCTTCGTCCCGGCAGCGGCGAACTCACGGTGAACGGCAAGCCGTTCGAGCAGCACTTCGTGACCGCGGCCCAGCGCATTATGGCAAAGTCGGCGTTTGTAGTCACGGAAACAGCCGGCACTTTCAACATGATTTGCACGGTGAACGGCGGCGGCGTCAACGGCCAGGCCGGCGCAGTGCGCATGGGCGTGGCCCGCGCGCTGCAGGAGTTCAATCCTGAGCTGCGCGCCAAGCTGAAAGCCGAAGGCTTCCTGCGTCGCGATGCTCGCGGCAAGGAACGCAAGAAGTACGGCCAGAAGGGCGCCCGTAAGCGCTTCCAGTTCAGCAAGCGCTAAAGCGCGTTGTCGGTTGCCTGTTGTCGGTTGTCAGTCAGACAGCCGAAATAGATCAACTGGCAACTGAGAACCGACAACTGACAACTAGCCTTTTGGTTCCGGGGGCGAGTTGACCGAAGCATCAACCGGAACGAAATCTTCCCGCACTCGCAACAGCGCGGGCCGACGGGAAAAGCAATCCTGAGCGCATCCGGCCAAGGCCGCCGCAAAGGATGCAAGCCAACCGAGGAGGTAGCTTGGCAAACATCACCATGAAGGAGTTGCTCGAAGCAGGCGTTCACTTCGGGCATCAGACGAAACGTTGGAACCCGAAGATGAAGGAATACATCTTCGGCGAACGCAATGGGATTTACATTATCGACCTGCAGAAGACGCTGAAGATGTTCAAGGAAGCGTCGAGATTTGTGCAGGAACAGGCGTCCGAGGGCAAGCTGGTGCTGTTTGTCGGCACCAAGCGCCAGGCGCAGGACGCGATTGCGGAAGAAGCTACGCGCTGCGGCATGTTCTATGTGAATCAGCGCTGGCTGGGCGGCCTGCTCACCAACTGGGTGACGGTGCAGAAGTCGGTGAAGCGGCTGAAGGAACTCGACGAGATGGCCACCGATGGCCGCTACGAGCTGCTGCCGAAGAAGGAAGTTGTAAAGCTGGAGCGCGAGCGTAAGCATCTGCAGGCCAACCTCGCCGGCATCAAGAACCTGAATCGCCTGCCCGACGTGCTCTTCGTGATCGACTCCAACAAGGAGCAGATTGCGGTGAAGGAAGCGCGCAAGCTGGGCATTCCGGTGGTCGCGGTGGTCGACACCAATTGCGATCCCAGCGAAGTGGACTACATCATCCCCGGCAATGATGACGCATTGCGTGCGATCCGCCTGTTCGCGTCGAAGATTGCCGACTCGGTGGTGGAAGGCTCGCAGGCCGTGACCGACAAGCAGATGGCTGACATGTCGGCGGGCGTGCAATACAGCGAGGCGGCTGAAGCTGGCGCTGCCAGTCCGGCGGAAGGTGAGGAAGGCGTCGCGGCTGCGGCGTCGACCATCGATGATTCCGAAGAGGTCAGCATGGAAGAGGTGCTGGGCCGGGGTGGACGGCGCGCTGAAAACACCAGCGCGTAAACGATTTGGATTGACGAGTGGTTCCATGGCCCGCGCGTTGATCGAGCGCGGGCGGTTTTTTAGCACTCGCTTTTCGCTATTCGCCTTTCGCTCTTCGCCAGAAGGGCCAGTTGGTGACAACGAAGAGCTCGAATTTTTGTAACGATGTATACATGATTGCTTTTCTGGCGAAAAGCGAACAGCGAAAGGCGAATAGCGAGAAGCTATGGGTACTACAACCGTGAACATTTCTGCCGCACAAGTAAAAGAACTTCGTGACAAAACTAACGCCCCCATGATGGATTGCAAGAACGCCCTGACTGAATCCAAGGGCGACGTCGAGGGCGCCATCGTCATTCTGCGCAAGAAGGGCATTGCGACGGCCGCTAAGAAGGCCACGCGTGCCACCAGCGAAGGCTCAGTGTCGAGCTACATTCACGCCGGAGGCAAGATCGGCGTGCTGGTGGAAGTCAACTGCGAGAGCGATTTTGTCGCTCGCACCGACGACTTCAAGGGCCTGGTGCACGACATCGCCATGCACATTGCGGCCACCGATCCGCGTTTCATCCGCAAGGAGGATGTGACGCCGGAGGCCTTCGAAAAAGAGAAGGACATCTATCGCGCCCAGGCGGCGGCGACCGGCAAGCCCGCGCCGGTGATTGAGAAGATCGTCGAAGGCAAGATGGCCAAGTTCTACGAGGAGGTCTGCCTGTACGAGCAGCCTTTCATCAAGGAGCAGACCATCACCGTCGGGCAACTGATCGCTACCGTGATCGGCAAGCTGGGCGAGAACATCTCCGTCCGCCGCTTTGCGCGCTTCAAGGTTGGCGACGTCGCCGAGACCATCGCCGTCAGCAACACCGGAGAGCAAGCCGGCGAGTAATGAGTTTGAGTTATTAAGCCGAACGACAGGGCGGGATACATTCCCGCCCTGTTATGCTTGTAGATGGAGATCGGTTATGCCTTTGTTGGATGTCAAGAAGGCGGTGGAACTCGCTCGCGGCTACCTGTCTGACGTATTGCGGATTCCTACCCAGCAGCTTCTTCTGGAAGAGGTTGAGCTTTCGGAGGACCAGGAATTCTGGTTGATCACGTTCAGTTATCCTGCCCCTGAAGGGTCATCGCTTCAGGTGATGCTGGGTGGTAGTCGCGCATACAAAATCGTGAAACTACACGCTGACACGGGCGAATTCGTGTCCGTGAAGATCAGAACTCTGGCTGCAGCATAGCGTATGACAGATCCGGCTAAGCAACTGCGGGCTTATGGCCGTCGCGGCGTGGTCGTCGATGCGAATCTCCTGCTATTGTTGTTCCTCGGTAGTTACGACCGACGACAAATCTCCACAAATAAGCGTCTTGCGAAGTTCAGCGACGACGACTTCGACCTTCTAACCAAGGTGCTCAAATTGTTCTCGCAGATTATTACCACCCCAAACGTTTTGACTGAAGTTAGTAATCTGTCGAACGCGATTCCCGATACGAAGAAGGCTACGTACTTCGCGTGGTTTGCCAGTCATGTGTCTGTTCTTCAAGAAGAATATGTGCCGAGTACCATCGCGCTGGGGAACCGCTGGTTCAGGTTTGGTCTGACTGATGCGGGAATCGCGGAAATCGCGAAGAATCGATATCTAGTCCTTACGGACGATCTTCGCTTGTCTTATGCCCTGCAGAGCGATGGAATTGACAGTCTCAATTTCACTCACCTCCGCGAGATGGTATTCGCAACCCAGTAACTGAACGTTATCGCCAGTATGTTCGTCGCGGTTCCGGCAGTAAGGCTCCCGCTAAGGCAGTTGCGACCCGTTAATCGCCTTGAGAAACGCCTCTCCAAACTTCTCCAGCTTATATTCGCCTATGCCCCTGATGCGCGCCAGAGCATCCAGCGTTTGCGGGGCGGAGCGGGCAAGTTCGCGTAGCACTGAATCGTGAGCCACCCAGAAGGCGACCTGTTTATTTGCTCGGGCCAGTTCCAGACGGACCGTCTTCAGGCGTTCGTAGCGGAGCCCGGCGGCAGGATCGAGAGGGCCTGCATCCGGAGCAGACGGCTTAGGTTTGGGGCGCTTCCTGCTCCGCGATGACGCACTTACGTCGTGTGGCACGGTGCGAACATCTCCACGACAAACGTCGCACACACATCGGGTGACGGCGGTGCTGTCGCCAAAATAGTCCAGAATGGCGCGGCGGCGGCATCGCGACCGGTACGCGTAGTTGAATACTTGATCGAGTTTCCGGCGAGCGTGAGCTTGCAATGTTTCCACTTGCGCGTCCGAAAGCGCAGGATTGTTCTCGCCAATCTTGTCGATGAAGAATTCCTGGGTAAAGCGGTCACGGGGACTGCAATACAAAATGCATTATGCTGGCCGGCCATCGCGCCCGGCGCGACCCGCCTCCTGGTAGTACGCTTCCAGGCTGGCGGGAATGTTGTAATGGACCACAAAGCGGATGTCGGCTTTATTGATTCCCATCCCAAAAGCATTGGTCGCCACTACCACTGCGCCGGGATTGGCCATGAAGTCTTCCTGGCTCTTCTTGCGTTGCTCGGTGTCCATCCCCGCGTGATACGCGCGCACCGTGCGCCCGGGGAAGCGCTCTTCGAACAATGCCGCCAGTTGCTCAACCAGCTTGCGCGTGGAGCAATAGACGATGCCGCTTCCCGGCTGCTTGGACAGGCCATGCAGCAGCGCATCATCCTTTTCGAATTCCATGTCCAGGCGCCGGCAGGCATAGGTAAGATTCGGCCGATCGAAGCCGGTGACGTGCAGCCTGGGGCTGCGCAGCTTAAGCATTCTTACGATGTCATCGCGAACGTTCGGAGTGGCCGTCGCGGTCAAGGCCATGGTCACCGGCGACCCCAGTTGCTCCCGCACTTCGGCCAGACGCATATATTCAGGCCGGAAATCATGTCCCCAAAAGCTTAGACAGTGGGCTTCGTCCACTACAAACAGCCGCGGCTTTAGCTCCGGGAGTATGCGCTGGAACGACGGCGCGGGGAATCGTTCAGGGGCCACGTAGAGCAGTCCCTCGAAACCTCGCTTCAATTCTGAGAAAACCTCGCGCTG
>JBEKTC010000150.1:0-12604 GCA_049516475.1 Candidatus Korobacteraceae bacterium
AGAAGTGCGCCAGTACGCCGCTCCAGCCCGTTAGCTTGGTGGTTACCTCGCTGTTACAATAAAGTAATCACGGGGAAACTCAGGCTCCAATTCGTATACTGAGTATAGGATGGCATGACTCAAACTGAAGCGAAAACCCTATTATTGCTGAAGCCACGAGGCTTTTGCGCCGGAGTAGTTCGGGCCATCGACATTGTTCGCATTGCCCTGGAAACTTTCGGCGCGCCCATCTACGTGCGTAAGGAGATCGTCCATAACCGCTACGTGGTGGACGAGTTGACCTCCAAAGGCGCAATTTTTGTCGACAGCGTTGACGAAGTCCCGGCCGGCGAGCGGGTGATCTACAGCGCTCACGGCGTTGCGCCCGAGGTTCGGCAGGCCAGCAAGTTGCGCGAGTTGCGGGTGATCGACGCGACCTGCCCGCTGGTGACGAAGGTCCACGTGGAGGCCGTGAAGTTTGCCCGCGAAGGTTATTCACTGATCCTCATCGGGCATCGCGATCATGACGAGGTCATCGGCACGCTGGGCGAAGCGCCGCTCGTAACGCAGGTAGTGGACGCACCTGAGGACGTGGATGGTCTTCACGTGCCCGATCCGGACCGCGTGGCCTATCTGACCCAAACGACTTTGAGCCTGGATGAAACCCGGCACGTAATCGAGGCGCTGCGGAAACGTTTCCCCAACATTCAAGGGCCGCACGCCCAGGACATCTGCTATGCCACGGAGAAAGACGTTGCCGCGGAGTGCGACCTGCTGCTGGTGGTCGGTTCAGACAACAGTTCGAATTCGAACCGTCTGGTCGAGGTAGCGCGCAACCTGGGGACCAACTCGCATCTTATCGAGAACTGCAGCTCGATTCGCCCGGAGTGGTTGCAGAACGTGAACACGGTCGGTCTTACCGCCGGAGCTTCCGCTCCGGAAATCCTGGTTCAGGAAGTAGTAACTTTCCTCGAGCAGCAGGGTTTTACCGATATGCGCGAGATTGAAGTCATGCCTGAGAACGTGCGTTTCGGGTTACCGGCGGAAATCGTGGAGGCTATTGGCGCTGCACCTGCGATCTCGTAGAGCTTCCGGCGGCCGGTTGGCGCCACGATGGCAGGGCAAAGTAATAAGCAATGGCAGACCCTTCTAATCCCGCCGAAATGCGTTTCGGCAAGATCGACGACATCAAGAGCCGGGTAGCGGCCGCCATCGATGCTTCGCGGCAATACCTGTTCAGCATCCAGGACCGCGAAGACGGTTACTGGTGCGGCGAGCTGGGCGCCGATACCACCCTGGTTTCCGACTACATCCTTCTGCATCGGTTGCTGGGCACCGAAGACGCCGTGCGCACGCAGAAGTGCGCCACCGAGATACTGAATCGTCAGAATCCGGACGGCGGCTGGCCGATCTATAACGACGGCCCTTCGAACATCAGCGCTTCCGTGAAGGCATATTTCGCGCTCAAGATGGCGGGCTACAGCGCGGATCATCCTCAACTTCGGAAAGCGCGTGAACGCATTCTCGCTCTGGGCGGCGTGACCGCAGTCAACACCTTCACCAAGATTTATCTTTGCTTTCTCGGTCAGTACGATTATGACGCGGTGCCGGCAGTACCGCCGGAGATAGTGCTGTTTCCCAAGTGGTTCTGGTTCAACATCTACGAAATTTCTTCGTGGTCGCGCGCCATCCTGGTGCCGCTTTCTATCGCCTACGCGAAAAAACCGTTCAAGAAGATTCCGCCGGAGGAAGGCATCGACGAACTCTTCATCGGTGGACGGACCAGGAGCGAGCTGCGGCTGCGCTGGGACAAGAAGCTGATCGGCTGGCGAAATTTCTTCCTCGTGCTCGACCGGCTGATTCACTTCTTCGAGAGAGTGCACGTTCGCCCGCTGCGCTCGCGGGCGCTGAAGGTAGCGGAAAAGTGGATGCTGGAGCGTCTGGAGATGAGTGACGGTCTGGGCGCAATTTATCCCGGCATCATGAACTCCATCATTGCGCTGCGCTGCTTGGGGTACTCGCTGGACGACCCGCAAGTGATACGCGCGATGGATGAGTTTGAAAAGCTGGGCATTGAGGAAGAGACGACCTTCCGCATGCAGCCTACCGCGTCACCGGTGTGGGACACGGCTTACGCGGTGTTTGCGCTGGCGGAGAGCGGAGTTTCGGCCAACGATCCGCGTCTGGTGCAGCCTTGCGAATGGATGCTGAAAAAGCAAGTCACGCGCCGCGGCGATTGGTATGTGAAAAATCGCAAAGCCGCGCCCGGAGGATGGTACTTCGAGTTCAACAACGAATTCTATCCCGACGTGGACGACAGCGCTCAGGTGCTGCTGGCGCTCAGCCGCGTCCGGACCGGCAACGAAGTCTATCAGGACAAGTCGGCGCGCCGCGCGCTGGAATGGATCCTGTCCATGCAGTGCAAGAGCGGCGGCTGGGCGTCATTCGACAAGAACAACGATCGCATGGTGTTCCAGCTAATCCCCTTCGCCGACCACAACGCCATGCTCGATCCGGCGACGGTGGACATCACCGGGCGCGTTCTGGAGTGTCTCGCCAGCTATGGCTATTCACAGAAAGATGAGCCGGTGCGGCGAGCGTTGGAGTTCGTGAAGCGGGAGCAGGAGCCGGATGGTTCGTGGTTCGGACGTTGGGGCGTGAACTACATCTACGGGACCATGCTGGTGCTACGCGGGCTGGAAGCGATTGGCGTTGATTATCACGAGCCCTGCGTGCAACAGGCGGTCGAATGGCTGCGCATGATGCAGAACCCTGACGGCGGCTGGGGCGAGACCTGCGGGTCGTATGACGACGCCAACCTTAAGGGCGTTGGGCCGAGCACGGCATCGCAGACGGCCTGGGCTGTGCTGGGCCTCTTGGCCGCCAACGACACGCGCAGCGATTCCTTGCAGCGTGGAATTGCTTATCTGCTCAAAACGCAGCGGCGCGATGGTTCGTGGGACGAATTGTTGTACACCGGGACCGGTTTTCCGCGCGTGTTTTACCTGATGTATTACATGTACCGCCAGTATTTCCCCTTGCTGGCGCTGACCACTTATACCCGAGCGACAGCGGTGCCGGAAGAAGAGCGGCTGCGGATTGTGCGCGGGAAAGCCGGCTGATCGACTGCGCAATTTGGCGACTCTCAAACTCTCGTTATACTGGGCAAGGAGGCGCCGCAGCGATGACCATCACAATCGACATCAAGCCTGAGGTGGAAGCCGAACTGGCTGCCCAAGCCGCTGCCCGCGGTATGGATGTGGGGACCTACGCAGCGTCGCTGCTGGAGCAGGCCACGCAGCCAGCTGATTTGCCTAAGCCAAGGAAAAGTCTCACGGACTTTCTCCGCGACTCGCCCCTGGTTGGCCTGGAACTGAACTTTGAGCGCGATAAGGATACTGGCCGGGATATCGAGCTATGAGCGGGTTTCTGCTCGATACGAATTGCATCAGTGAACTTGTGCGCATTAAACCTGATCCACGGGTTTTCGCATGGACACAGTCGGCCGAGGAAAAGCTTCTCCATCTTAGCGTCCTCAGCTTAGGTGAAATTCGCAAAGGCGTGACGTTGTTGTCCGTTGGCCCCAAACGAATCGAGCTTGAACGTTGGCTGGAGATAGATCTGCCTGCCCAATTCGCCGAGCGTTTATTACCGATTAACGCGGAAATTGCGGAGTTATGGGGAAATCTGGCTGCGGAAGTACAGCTCAAAGGCATAGCGATGCCGATCGTTGATGGGCTGATCGCAGCAACCGCCAAGCACCATGAGCTTACTATCGTCACCCGTAACGTAAAGGACTTTAGGATGTGGGGAATCCCGGTTATGAATCCTTGGACGTCGCCGTAACCGGTACAGGAAATCGCAGGAGGGAGCGACTGCGGCGAGCTTCTTCACCGAATCCGCGGGAACTGACAACTGACAACTGACAACTGCCAAATGAAATGTTTCGTCACAGGCGCGACCGGGTTTCTGGGAAGTCACGTGGCCCGGCAACTGCTGGCGCGCGGGGCTGATCTGCGTTTGTTGGTCAGGCCGACGAGTCGCCTCGACAACATCGCTGACATCCCGGCCGAGCGCGTAGTCGGCGATCTGCGTGATCCCGAGTCGCTGCGAAAAGGGATGTCAGGTTGTGAGTTCGTCTTTCATGTTGCGGCCGATTACCGGCTGTGGTCTTTGCATCGCCAGGAACTCTACGACTCCAACGTCGAGGGCACGCGCAACATCCTTGCGGCGGCGAGAGATTCCGGAGTGCGGCGCATTATTTACACCAGTAGTGTCGCCACCATGGGTTTTGGCAACAACGGTCGCCTCACGGATGAGAACTCGCCAGTAACGCTCGAGAACATGATCGGCGACTACAAGCGCAGCAAGTTCATGGCCGAGCAGTTGGTAATCGACGCGGGACGAAGCGGACAGAATGTCGTGATGGTGAACCCGACAACGCCGGTCGGCGAGCGCGATATCAAACCCACTCCCAGCGGACAGATCATTCTCGACTTCCTGCGGCGAAAGTTTCCTGCGTATGTAGACACCGGGCTGAATCTGGTGGACGTAGTGGATTGCGCCGAGGGTCACCTGTGGGCGATGGAGAAGGCGCAGCCCGGCGAGCGCTACATTATTGGCGGCGAGAACCTCACCCTGAAGCAGATTCTCGACAAGCTGGGAGCGATAACCGGCTTGCCGTCGCCGAAGATCAAGCTGCCCTACGTTGTCGCACTGGCGACGGGAGTGGTCGACACCCTTGTTGTTGGCAAGATTATGAGGCGCGAGCCGCGAGTGACCATCGACGCGGTCCGCATGGGACGCAAGAAGATGTTTGTGACCAGCGCCAAGGCCGAACGGGAGCTAGGCTGGAATCCGCGCCCGGTGGATGAGGCTTTAAGACGCGCGGTGGAGTGGTTTCGGGCGAACGGCTATGCCTGAAGGCAGTTGTCAGTTGTCGGTTGTCAGTTGCCGGTGGAACTACAGTGTTGTCGGCCCAATCCAAATCCGTTGCCGTAATTGCGGCGATGCCGGTGGAACTGGCGCCGCTCATCGGGAGTCTGCAGCCGCAGCAGGTGGATGGTGTTGATCTGTTCGAGTTGTCCAACGCGGTGATTGCAGTTGGCGGTATAGGAGAGAAGTTTGCGCGCCGCGCGGCGGAAGTGGCGATTGAGTGCGCGCAGCCGAATTTGTTGTTATCAGCCGGCATTGTCGGTGCGATCTCGCCCAAACTGAAGGTCGGCGATGTTGGGCGGATTCGCGAGGTAGTGGACGTTGCCACCGGCGTTCGATACCCCGTGACCGGCGGAGGCGATTGGGTGCTTGCGACCTCGCAAGATGTCAGTAACGCGGCCGAGAAACAGGAATTGTTGATGAAGTACGGCGCCGACGTGGTTGACATGGAGGCGGCAGCCATAGCCCAGGTCGCGAAGGAACGCGGACTGCAATTCGCCGCGATCAAGTCGATTTCCGATGACGCGGAATTCGATATGCCGCCCCTCAACCGCTTCATTGATGAGGGAAAGTTCGATACGCGACGCTTTCTGGTTTACGTGGCGCTCCACCCGCGATGGTGGGGAGCGCTGGGAAAAATCAAGAAGAACAGTGAAATCGCGACAGAGAACCTGTGCGATGCAGTGAAACATCTAATTGAAGAGAGATCAGGGCTAGGGATTAGGGCCTAGGGATTAGAAACAGAGAGCTTGAGTTGCGTTAAGGATCGCGCTAGTCCCTAACCCCCAGTCCCTAATCCCCCCAAACAAATGTCCGTCGCTACTCAACTCGGCAACACCGTCGATCAGCCGCCCATCCCTGCGACCATGCTGGCCGCGGTCTATCGGGGCGTCGACGACATCCGCATGGAGACCGTTCCTGTGCCTCAGATCGGCACTGGCGAGATCCTCGTCCGCATACATACCTGTGGCGTCTGCGGCACTGATCTGAAGAAAATCGCCACCGGCTCGCACTCAGCTCCCAGAATCTTCGGGCATGAAACCACCGGGGTCATTGCCGCAGTCGGCGACAGCGTTTCCGGCTTCCGGATTGGCGACCGGGTGATGGTCTTCCATCACATCCCCTGCGGCGACTGCTATTACTGCCGGCACAAGGTGTTTGCCCAGTGTCCTACCTACAAGAAAGTTGGGGCGACGGCAGGCTACGAAGCCAGTGGCGGAGGCTTCTCGCAGTATGTTCGCGTGATGGATTGGATCGTCGGGCGGAACGGCGTGGTCCATATCCCGGATGGCGTTTCATTCGAGCAGGCATCGTTCATCGAACCCGTAAACACCTGCATGAAAGGAATTGAAACGCTGGGACTTACGTCTGGCGAGACGGTCCTGGTAATGGGCCAGGGGCCGATCGGAATCATCCTGGCGGTGCTGGCCAGGCGGCGCGGCACTCGGGTCGTCACTTCCGATTTGCTTCCCCAGAGGCATACAATAAGTAAGGCGTTTGGTCTGGCAGAAAACATCGACGCCTCTACCTCCGATACCGTGCGAACCATCAAAGAACTAACGGAGGGTCGAGGGGCAGATGCCGTCATTCTGGCAGTAGCGGGTAATAGCTTGATCCGTCCGGCGATGGAAGCGACGCGGCCGGGGGGACGAGTATTGCTATTTGCGCAAACTCAGCATGGTGAGGCAACGATTGACCCCGCCGCGGTTTGCGTCGATGAGAAGAGCCTGTTGGGTTCTTACAGCGCCTCAGTAGATTTGCAGGACGAGTCAGCGCGATTTGTGCTGAGCCGGGAAATGGACCTGGAGCGGCTGATCAGCCATCGTTTTCCGCTGGCGGAATCCGTCGAGGCATTGCATCTGGCTGCCCATCCCAAGCCGGACTCGATGAAGGTAGTGATTCAACCGGGCAGCGAATGGAAGGACCACTAGAGTGAAGGGACAGATGACAGCGGCCGTCCTCTATGGCAAAGAGGACGTCAAGATCGAGCAGGTGCCAATCCCCAAGCTGGATGAAGGGGAAGTGCTGGTCAAAGTGGAAGTGGCGCTGACCTGCGGTACCGATCTGAAGGTGTATCAGCGGGGCTACCACGCCCGCATGATTGTGCCTCCAGCGCTGTTCGGTCATGAGCTGGCTGGCGTGGTCGAGGAGATTGGCCCCAACGTCAAGGGATTCCGGAAGGGAATGCGCGTGGTGGCGCTGAACTCTGCGCCCTGCGGCATGTGCTTTTACTGCTCCAAGCACCAGGAAAATCTGTGCGACGATCTGCTGTTTAATAACGGGGCCTACGCCGAGTATATTCGCATTCCGCGCCGCATCGTTGAAACCAACATGCTGGCAATTCCCAAGCATGTGAGCTTTGAAGAGGCCGCGATGGTGGAACCGCTGGCCTGCGTGCTCCGCGGCCTGCACGAGACCAAGATGGAGATCGGTGACACCGTAGCCGTGATTGGCGCCGGCCCCATCGGACTGATGTTTGTGCAGGTGGCGAAGCTGATCGGCTGTAACGTGATCTCAGTGGTGAAGCGGGATTCTCAAGTGGCTGGGGCCCGGCGCATTGGCGCCGATAGCACGGTCCAGGTTACGGCGGTCGACGATCCGGTGAAGGCGGTGCGTAAACTGACTCACGAAGGGCGTGGCTGCGATGTCGTCATTGAGGCGGTGGGCCGTCCGCAGGCTTGGGAGTGGTCCATCGACATGGCCCGCAAAGGCGGCACCGTAAACTTCTTTGGTGGCTGCGCTAACGGCACCACGGTCGCGCTGGACACTCAGCGGCTGCACTATAACGAGCTCACGCTGAAGGCTACTTTCCATCACACGCCGGAGACCGTGCGCAAGGCGTTCTCTCTGATTTGCGAGAGAAAGATCAAAGGCACCGACTACATCACCGGCGAAGCGCCATTGTCGCGGCTGCAACACGTGTTGCGGCACATGCTGAACCGCAACGGCGACATCAAGACGGCCATCATTCCGGGCACGTAAACGGTTTCAGTTGCCAGTCGCGGCTGTTGTAGTTGGGGCTTGCTGCTTTGCATTGTTCTGTCGGGACGTTGGTAACGTAGCGCAGTGTTTCATTGAGCCGAGCGAAAAACGACTGTGGCTTACTTGGCCGGAAGGAGGGTGCGTGCCATACGCTTCGAACAACAATGCCGTCTTGATCGACGGCTGCAACAACCTGCAGAATCTCTCGGTCCTCCTTGAGGTCACCGAGGATCTCGCTACCACCAACGGGGGCGGCTGGAGCCTCCAGCTCAATTGCTATGCACCGCCGGGCCAGTATTGCCAGACGAGCCAGGTCAATGTGTTTCAGTACATCGTGATTGTGCAGGGCGGGATTCTCCAGTACTACATCCAGTATTGGGCGTATGGGACGTCTGCATGGCCGTCCGGGTACAATCCGCAGCCGGGGACGTCGCCGTGGCTGCCCTGCTGGGCCCACGACTACGGCATTGCTCCGACGTTCGCAACCGGCATCAATGGCGATACGCTGCCGCGCGAATCAACACTCCAGATCGCGCTTGGGACCAACGCCAATGGCGGCGTGACCACCGCTACGTTCACCTACACCGACCCGAACGACAACGTCCAGAGCAGCGTATGGCAGGCCCCTGCCGTGCATCCGATTGTCGCTTTCGAGTTGAATTTCGTCGGGCCGCCGGGCGGCACCGCCAACTTCACGCAAGGGCTCTTGAACTCACGCGGGATCATCTACTACAGCATCTCTTCGGGGCAGCTTTCCGTGCAGAGTGGCGGCCCTGGCTCGGCCTGCGGTGAGCCGGGCGCGGGCACCGCCGAAACCTCAAACATGTCCTATTCGGACATCAACGGCGCGCCCGCCAGCACCGTCACGCAGATACTCCAGCAGCCGGTATCGTGCGCGATCAATAACCTCTTCGCAAGTGATCAGGTGCATCTCGGAGAGATGACGCAGCTTCGCGACCTGCAAATCGCGAAGTATCCGGCGGGGCAGTGGCTCATGGAGATTCTCGATCGCCATTCCGCCGATCTTGCCGTGATTTTCGCGTCGGACGAAGGTGGCCTGGCGCGGAGTGCACGGGATCTTCTTACCAAAGCTGCGCATACAGCTCGGGAAGGGAGCGTCTTCGACGACACCACCGTTGATGATGCTCTGAAGGTACTCGGGCAGGCTTCCTGCAAGCTGCCGCCGTCCATGCAAGGAGTCGGCTCAGCTGGCGCGACCGTGCTCAAGTCACTTCGCGGGAAAACGCTTGAGGATGGACTGAAGGCGGCCAGCAAGACAATCCTGCCGCGTTTCCGAGCACCCCGAAAGTAGCGCACGGTCACATTTTCGGGGTGGCCGATGTTGTCGTGATGGCTGCCAAGATTTTCTTAGTACACGCTGAGTGCTCCGTTCCAGGCTGTCTTTGGCTAGGGCGGGGCAGTACCCGGTACAATCTTCCAGATGTCCTTCGTCCCGACCGACAATCGCCTGAATTTTGCGGGAGCAGATCAATCTGCCACCGCAGGCTGGCAATCCCTGCCGCCGGAGTACGCCATTCCGGAGTGCGCGCCGTCGCTGGAGGAAGCGCAACAATACTGCTCGCGGCTGGCCCATTCGCATTACGAGAACTTCTCGGTCGTCACTTGGTTTCTGCCCGAGCGTCTGCATCAACACTTTTACAACGTGTATGCCTATTGCCGGATTTCCGACGATCTCGGCGATGAAGTCGGCGATGCGCAGCAATCGCTGGCGCTGATGGACGAGTGGGAAGCGGAGCTGAATGCAACGTATCTCAGCATGGTCGAACCTGCGCCGGTTGATGTGCGGCAGGATGTTGAGAAACTTCAGACCGAATCCCCGGCGCGAAATAAGGTCAGCCCGCGGCATCCAGTATTCATCGCACTGCGCGAGACCATCCGCCAGTTCCACATCCCACGCGCGCCGTTTGCCGACTTGCTCACCGCATTTCGCCAGGACCAGACGATCACGCGATATCCCACATTCGAGGACGTGCTCGGTTACTGCAAGAACTCCGCAAATCCCGTGGGACATCTGGTGCTTTATCTCTGCGGCTATCGCGACGCCGAGCGGCAACAGCTTTCCGACTACACCTGCACCGCGCTGCAACTGGCGAACTTCTGGCAGGACGTCGCGGTGGATTACAGCAAGGGACGAATCTATCTGCCGCTGGAGAGCCTGACGAAGTTTGGAGTGACGGAGAGCGACATTGCCGATCGCCGTGCCACGCCGCAGTTCCGCGAGATGATGAAGTTCGAAGTGGCTCGAGCTCGCGATTGGTTCCGCGGAGGCCTGCCACTGGCCGACAAGGTGGACAAACATCTGGCCATCGATATTGAACTGTTCAGCCGCGGCGGACTGGAAATTCTTAATGCCATCGAAACGCAACGGTACGATGTTTTATCGCGCCGGCCGGAGACGTCCAAGGTGCGCAAACTGTGGCTGGTGGCGCGCGCGTTGACGGGAAAGGTGCTTAAGAGACAAAACAAACTCACCACGGAAACACCGAGGGCACGGAAATGAATTCTTCTTCTCTTCCTCCGTGGGTTCCGTGCTTCCGTGGTGAGAAAGTCCACCCCCATGCTCCCAGGTTTCGCGCGGTCCGGGGTGGAACCGGAAAGACGCTGTGAGCGAACACCCGCTACAGTTGCGGGCGGCGTACAGCGTTTGCCGGCACATCGCGCGTTCCGCTGCCAAGAACTTCTATTACGGCTTCCTGCTTTTGCCTCACCGCAAGCGCAATGCCTTGTCGGCCGTGTACGCCTTCATGCGCCACGCCGACGACCTCTCCGACGATCCTTCGATTCCTGCGGAACAACGGCGTGCCAAGCTGGATGAGTGGATGGACGCGCTGCGTCGCGTGGTTGCGGGCGAGCGCACCGACGATCCCGTGCTGTTCGCGCTGGCTGATTCGCAAAAGCACTTCAACATCCCGCTTGACCTGCTGGAAAAGCTGGTGCATGGGACCGAGATGGATGTTCCGGCTGCTGCCGATGGCCGGCTCCCACGGCTGCAGTATGAAACCTTCAATCAGCTTTACGACTACTGCTATCACGTAGCATCGGTCGTCGGGCTGGTCTGCATTCGTATCTTTGGTTATCGCGATCCACGGGCGGAAAAACTGGCAGAAGAGGTTGGGGTGGCGTTTCAACTCACCAACATCCTTCGCGATGTACGCGTCGGCACCGGCATCGCTTCGTCCGGTGATGGAATTCGAGGCGTTACGCGCGCGTGGATACTACCGTGCTGCGGAAGATCTGCTGCCGCTGATCGATGACGACAGCCGGGCGGCGTTGTGGACGTTGGTGGAGATTTATCGCCGGCTGCTGGAGCGGATCATCGCCCGTAACTACGACGTGTTCTCGGAAAGAGTAAGCCTCAGCGCGGCGGAGAAATTGCGAGTGATGGCTAAGGGTTTCTTGCGGACCAGATGAGCTTTGGCGGAGACAGTTCGGGGGGCCGCAGCGTTGCCGTCATCGGCGGCGGACTGGCAGGGCTCGCGGCAGGAAGCGCGCTGGCGGAGGCGGGATATCGCGTCGAATTGTTCGAGCGGCGTCCATACCTGGGTGGACGCGCGTCGTCGTACGAACTGCCTGGCACTGGCGAAGTAGTGGACAACTGCCAGCATGTGCTGCTCGGCTGCTGTACCAACCTCATTGACTTCTATCGGCGTCTCGGCGTCGAACAGCAGATTCGCTGGTACGACGAGATCACCTTCATTCTTCCAGGCGGCAAGTCATCGGTGCTGAAGCCGGGCGCGCTGCCTTCGCCTTTTCATGCCGCGCCGTCGTTTCTGGAATCAACGGTGCTTGATCTCAAGGACAAGCTGGCAATTGCGCGGGCCATGCTGGCGATGGTGCCATCGTTACCGATCGACAATGGCGAGAATTTTCAGGCGTGGTTGGAGCGTCACGGGCAGACGAAGCAGGCGATTGATCGCTTTTGGGCGCCGGTGCTGGTGAGCGCGCTGAATGAGGAGCTGGATCGTACTTCGGTGCGCTACGCGGCGATGGTGTTTCGCGATTCGTTCTTGAAGTCGGCGGAAGCGGGACGCATGGGAGTTCCGGCGGTGCCGCTGTCTGATCTGTATGGGACGGCGGCGGAGTACATCGAAGCGCGCGGCGGGAATGTGCACCTGCGCGCGGCGGTCGATTCGTTTCAAGCTGAAAGCGATGGCGTGCATCTGCACGTCGGCGGCGAAGAAGTGCAGGCCGACTACGCTGTGCTGGCGACGCCGTTCAATGGCATCGAAAAGCTCCTGCCCGATACGCCGGAGATGGAAACGCTACGACGCGACGCGCGCAGCTTGCAGAGCTCGCCGATCACCGGAATTCACTTGTGGTTCGATCGCGAGATCACGGCGCTGGAACATGCGGTGCTGCTGGAGCGCACGATCCAGTGGATGTTCCACAAGTCGAAGATTCTGGCGACGCGCAGAAGTTCAGCTGAGCAGGGAAGCTATGTCGAGTTGGTGGTCAGCTCATCGAAGACGCTGGTCGACAAGCCGCGCGCGGAGATCATCGACTTAGCTGTTCGGGAACTGGCGGAGTTCTTCCCCATCGTGCGCGAAGCTAAGCTGACCAAAGCCACCGTTATCAAGGAAGTCCATGCGACGTTTTCGCCTGCGCCAGGCAGCGATGCGTTCCGGCCATCGCACAGAACTCCCTGGCCAAGATTGTTTCTGGCTGGCGATTGGACTGCGACTGGCTG
>JBEKTC010000151.1:0-10399 GCA_049516475.1 Candidatus Korobacteraceae bacterium
GCCTCTGAAGCGCTGGGCTATGTTATATCGTCCCACTGCGTGGGACTGGATCATTCCGCGTTTGCGACCGGCGACTCCCGACACATAATAAATCCATAATCATAATAGGGGTCCTTCGACTTTGTTCGGTCGCTGACGCTACCTCACTCCGCTCCAGGATGACAAATCAAATATTGTTATGGCGAAGAGAGAATTCTAGCTGATTGCTGACAGCTGACGGCTATTCAAACAGCTTGGTCACACCTTCTTCCAGCACGCAAATCTTCTTCTCGATGCGACGGCGCCTGGCCTCAAGCTTCAGCCGTTGCAGCGGCTCTTCCATCGGCTCATGCGACAGCCGAAACGTCCCGTAGTGCATGGGCACCATGCAGCGCGCGCCCAGATCGACGAAGGCCTGCACCGCGTCCTCGGGACTGGTATGCATCGCGCGATAAGAATCCGGACGATACGCACCGATCGGCAGCAGCGCCACGTCAGGCCGCAGGCGCTCGCCAATCTCGCGGAAGCCATCGAAGTACGCCGTGTCTCCGGCGTGATAGAGCGAATGCTGGCCCGCCCGCAAAACATATCCGCCGTATCCGCGATACATGTCACGCAAAATTCGTGCGCCCCAATGCCGGGACGGAACGTGCGTAATCTCGAGATGGCCGAGCCGCAGCTCCTCCCACCAATCGAGTTCGACAATGCGGCCGTATCCCAAATCGCTCACCAGATCACGGAGGTAACGCGGCACGACGATCACGGGCCGTTTGCCAGAGCGCCGGCGCGTGAGTCGCGCAATTGCCCTCAGCGAGGGCCGATGCAAATGATCGAAGTGGGCGTGCGAGACCAACACAGCGTCGATGGGCGGCAGGTCGCGCAGCCTCAGTCCAGGCCGCCGCAGCCGCTTCAGCACGAAAATCCAGCGGGCGAAGTTGGGATCGATCAGAATATTCTTGCCCGCAATCTGCAGGAAAAAGCTGGAATGTCCAATGAAGGTGACGCCCAGTTCAGTGCGATTCGCCAGCACCGGCTTGCGGGTAACTCCGGTGCGCGGGGTCATGGCAGAGTGGCGCACCAGGGTGCCAAAGTGGCTGGCCTTACGTCGAATTGTAGGTCCTAACATGAGGGTTACAACTGATTAGACGCACGTGGCCGCTGTCCCGATGCGGCACGCCGAAACGCGCGATGACAATCTCTTCCTTGACCTTACTGTTGCAGTCAGCTTAAATCTAGTTTCGGGCCGACTGCGCCAGCGGCTCCCTGCCAGCGCGTGTCCAATTCCGAAAGTCTAAGGAGCAACACATGCGTATTGCCTTCCTCGGTTTGGGCATCATGGGACGTCCAATGGCCACGCGGCTGGTAGCCGCCGGGCACGAAGTTTCGGTTTGGAACCGCACCGCGCGCCAGCACGTCGACGGCGCAACCACCGCAGTTTCACCGGCCGACGCCGCCAAAGAGGCTGAAGTTGTCTGGAGCTGCGTTGCCGATACCGCCTCGGTTGAGCGCGTAATGTTTGGCGATGACGGCGCAGTGCAGTCGCTGAAAGAAGGGGCGATCGTCGTCGACTCCAGCACCATTTCTCCGACGGCCACGCTGCGCTTTGCGGAGCGGGTGAATGCAGCCGGCGTGCATTGGGTGGACGCGCCCATCACCGGCTCGAAGATCGGCGCGGAAAACGGACAGCTCATCTTCATTGTCGGCGGTGCAACCGAGCCGGTCCAATATCTTGATCCGCTGTTCAAAGCCATGGGCAAGCAGGTGATTCACATCGGCGACACCGGCAAGGGGCAGGCCGCAAAGCTGGGCATGAACCTGATGATTGCCCTGATCTATGAGGGTTTCGCGGAAGCCTTAGTTCTATCGCGGAAGCTGGGGGTCGAGCCGAGCAAGCTGATCGAGTTGATTCAGGCTTCCATGGTGCGCTCCGGAGTGGTGGATTACAAAGCGCCGTTTGTGCTGCGCCATGACTACTCGCCCAATTTTCCGTTGCGCCTGATGCACAAAGATATTCACCTCATGCTCGACATGGCGAAGGAGCACCGGGTGAAGTTGCCTGCGCTGGAAACCGTGGATGAGATTTACGAGCTGTCGAGCGAAGAAGGCTGGGACGATCTGGACTATGCCGCGACGCTGGGGCTGCTGGAGAAGTGGGCGGGGCTTAGCGGCAAGGCGAAATAAGGCAATTCGAATCACCACGGAGACACGGAGGGCACGGAGTTGATTTCTTTTTTCTCTTCGTTGCTACGTGCCTTCGCGGCCAGGGGCACGTTGTGGCGAAGGGTAACGATGGAAATTACTTTCAACACAGCCTCGAAGTTGCCGTTGCTCTGCATCTGACAAGGCTGTCTCCGCAAGGCCTCTGTGTCTCTGCGGTGAAATCATCTATTCTTCCTAGATGGACGTTTTCGCTCTCACTCGCAAGCTCATCGACATTGAATCGACCACTGGAATGGAAGCCGCGGCTGGCGAGGCGCTTGCCGGTGAGCTGACACAGCTCGGCTATAACGTCGAGCGCATACCTGTTGAAGGCGATCGCTTTGATATCTGGGCAACTGACCCAACTCATCCGAAGCCGGAGCTAGCCTTCTCCACGCACATGGACACGGTGCCGCCGTTCATTCCTTCGTCGGAGACGGCGGACCGCATTTACGGCCGCGGCTCGTGCGACGCGAAGGGCATCATCGTGGCACAGGTTGCGGCAGCGGAGAAATTACGGGCCGAAGGCATTCATGTCGGCTTGCTGTTTCTGGTAGGCGAGGAGCGCGACAGCCAGGGCGCGCAGACGGCCAATCAACAGCCGCGGGGCGTGAAGTTCCTGATCAACGGCGAGCCAACCGAGAACCGGCTGGCCACCGCATCCAAGGGCACGCTGCGAGTGGAGTTGGTCGCGCGCGGCAAGATGGCGCACTCGGCTTATCCCGAGCTGGGGGAGTCGGCCATCGAAAAGCTGCTGGACGCGCTGCATGAAATACGCAAGCTGAAGCTGCCGACTAATCCGAAAGCCGGCCCGTGCACGTTGAATATCGGGCAGATCGAGGGCGGGCGCGCGCCCAACGTCATCCCCGATTACGCCGTGGCGCAGTTGCTCTTTCGGCTGGTTGGCCCGGCGGAGGAGTTGCGCAATCAAATCACGAAGGCGGCCGGCGGCAAAGCCGAAGCCAACTTCAAGCTGGAAATTCCTTACATGGAGCTGGGCACAGTTCCCGGTATCGAGACTATGGTGGCCGCCTTCACCACCGACATACCCGCGCTCACACGTTGGGGAAAACCGCTGCTGATTGGTCCCGGCTCAATTCACGTTGCGCACACCGACAGCGAATACATCGAGAAGAAGCAGCTCCTGGAAGCGATTGACCTGTACGCCTGGATTGCACGCGAGCTGCTGGGGCGGGGGTGAGCATTCGCCCGGCTGGTGAGATTTTCCACTACCGAGGCACGGAGGACACGGGAGTCTCTCGAGGTCATCTCATAAATCGTTCCGGGGTTGTATCAGGGCACGATCTTTACAGGCTGCTGACAAAGTCGTTCAACGCGACTTATGCCGTCGGCTAAAAGCCGACTCGGAATCGAAAATAGAAAACTTAGACGCTAGCCTAAAGGCTAGCTCTACCCGAACATCACAAAACTGAGACTTTTGCAGCAACCTCTTAAGCCGTGCCCTGTTACAAAGCATTTATGAGATGGCTTCTGGAAAAAGTCTTCCCCGTGAGCTCCGTGTCTCCGTGCTGAACATCCGCATAGCTCTTCTCCGCGTGACTTTTTTGCTGTTCCAAAGCGCCCTCCATAGCGCACAATGGTCGGCGCGAACCATGCCACTCAAATCCTTTACCCAACACGCGCCGGGGAAGGCGCCGCTCACTACCTCGCCCGGGCAAAGTGTAAGCCGCGGAGTAGCGCTTCCGCTAGGCGCTACCGTGCGCCGCCGCGGCGTGAACTTTGCGATTTTTTCCAAGCATGCCACCGCGTGCACGCTGGTGCTTTTCCAATCGGGAGCACAAGACCCTTATGTCGAGTTCGCGCTCGATCCACTGGCCAACCGAACCGGCCAGGTGTGGCACGTGTTCGTCGAGGGGCTGGATGCCGGCGGCCAGTACGGGTTCCGCTTCGACATGCAGCCTAATCCCGACCCACAGGTGTATCGCTTCCATCCGGCGCACGTGTTGCTCGATCCCTATGCGCACGCGCTCTCCAATGGCGGCACATGGGGCGAATACAAGCCGGGGGCGCGGCCCTACCGCAACGGTTTGCTGGTGGAGCGCGCCTTCGATTGGGGAGACGATCAGCCGCTCAACATCCCGCTGGTGGACAGCATTATTTATGAGGCGCACGTCCGCAGCTTCACGCAGCATCCGTCTTCCGGAGTACCGCACCCGGGAACATTTGCCGGCCTGGTGGAGAAGATCCCGTATCTGAAGAAGCTGGGAGTGACTGCGGTGGAACTGCTACCGGTCAATGAGTTCGAGGAATCCGATACCGACCGCGTCAACCCTTTCACCGGCGAGCCGCTGCTGAACCTGTGGGGTTATCAGCCTACCGCCTTCTTCGCGCCGAATGCAGCTTATTCTTCCAACCCGGAAGACGGCGAGCAGATCCAGGAATTCAAGCGGATGGTTCGCGTCTTCCATGAGGAGGGAATCGAAGTCATCCTCGACATCGTGTTCAACCACACGGCGGAGGGCGACGAGCAGGGTCCAACCTGGTCGTTCCGCGGCATCGATAATCCCACCTATTACATTCTCGATCCCGATACCGGCAAATACGTGGATTACACCGGTTGCGGTAACACCGTGAACGCCAACAATCCAGTGGTCCGCGACTTCATCGTCGATTGCCTGCGTTATTGGGTGATGGAGATGCATGTCGACGGATTCCGCTTTGACCTGGCGTCGGTCCTGGGGCGCGGGCAGGATGGAAGCGTGCTGAAGAATCCGCCGCTGCTGGAGAGCTTGGCGTACGATCCGGTGCTGGCCAATACCAAGCTGATCGCCGAGGCTTGGGATGCAGCCGGCCTTTACCAGGTCGGCACGCTGCCTTCATGGGGACGCTGGGCGGAGTGGAACGGCATGTTTCGCGACGACGTCCGCAAGTTTGTGAAGGGCGACGCAGGGATGACTTCGCCCCTGGCAACCCGCTTGCTGGGAAGTCCCGATCTCTATCTCACCAGCGCGCGCGAGCCTTATCACAGCATCAACTTCGTGACCTGCCACGATGGCTTCACGCTGCACGATCTGGTCTCCTATAACGAGAAGCACAACCTGGCGAACGGCGACAACAACACCGACGGCAACAACGCCAATTTCAGTTGGAATTGCGGCGAAGAAGGCCCATCGGACGATCCAGCAATCGTGGAACTTCGCCTGCGGCAGCAGAAGAACTTCGCGGCGATTCTGCTGGTCTCGCACGGCGTACCCATGATCCTTGCGGGCGACGAAATCAGCCGCACGCAACAGGGCAACAACAACGCTTACTGCCAGGACAACGAGATCAGTTGGGTGGACTGGCGAATGGCGGAGACGAACGCGGGTTTGCTGCGTTTTTTCCAGTTGATGATCGCCTTCCGCAAACGCTGTCCGCTGCTGCGGCGCGCAGATTTTCAGTTGAACGGCGAACGCGGCTTTCACATCACCTGGCACGGTGTGAAGCGCATGAAGCCGGATTGGGGCCACGAATCGCGTACGGTTGCCATGCAACTGACGCAACTGCATGAAGGCGACGCGCGCGACGACCTGCACTTCATCGCCAATGCTTACTCCGGCGATCTGGAGTTTGAGCTGCCGCAGATTGGCGATCGCGAGTGGTTTCGCGTGGTGGATACCGCGCAAGCCTCACCACTCGACATCGCAGAAGACGGGCAGGAATTTCCGCTGCTATCGCAGGAAAGCTATCTGGTGAAGGGGCGCAGTATGGCGATGTTTGTGGCGAAGTGATCAAGCGAACGGCGACGGCCGCGGCCTTCCCAGCCGTTTTAATTCATAATTGAGTTCATGCATCTTGACGACACCATCGTCGCCATCGCCACGCCTGCGGGCCGCGGCGGCATCGGCGTGGTGCGAATATCGGGGGCTGACGCGCGCGCTATTGCCGGTCCCATGCTGCGATTGGCGCACCAGCATGATCTCGAAGCCGGGCACGCTCATTTGGGCGAGCTGATTGATTCGGCGAGCGGCGAACGCATCGACGAGGTCGTCGTCACCTTCTTCGCAAAGCCACACTCCTACACCACCGACGATGTCGTCGAGATTTCCTGTCATGGATCGCCCGTGGTGTTGCGGCATGTGGTCGAGATGGCGATCGCGGGCGGCGCGCGAATCGCTGAGCCGGGTGAGTTCACCATGCGAGCTTTTCTCAACCGCCGCATCGACCTGACACAAGCTGAAGCCGTGCGCGACCTGATCGAGTCGCAGACGCTCTACCAGGCGCAAGTGGCGGCGCGGCAGTTGGACGGCGCGTTGTCCAAACGGCTGCAACCCATCAAACAGAAGCTGGTGGAGCTGATCGCCACGATGGAAGCCGGAGTGGACTTTGCCGAAGACGATGTTGCGGTGATTGCCGATGAGCAGATCCTGGGGCGCATCGCGGCAATTCGCACGCCACTCGACGAACTGCTGGCCAGCTTTGCTTTCGGAAAGGTGGTGCATGAAGGGCTGACGCTGGCCATTGTCGGGCAGCCCAACGTCGGCAAGTCGAGCCTGTTTAACCGGTTAGTTAAAAGCGAGCGCGCAATCGTCACGGCCACGCCCGGCACCACGCGCGACCTGGTCAGCGAGACGGTTGCGATCGGCGGAATTCCCGTGAAGCTGGTCGATACCGCGGGCATTCGTGTCGCGAAGGATGAGGCGGAAAGCATAGGCGTGCGTAAGTCGATGGAGGCGCTGGCCGATGCGGACGTGGTGCTGATTGTGTTGGATGCGGCGAATCGGGCCGAGTTTGGCGACACAGGAGATTCGAATCCGGATGGCGAGCTGGTCGCAAAGAGTGAAGGTCGGGTCCGGCTTGTCGTCCTTAATAAGGTTGACCTTGCGCCGGAGGCGCGCTCAGAAACGGCGAGCTCGCCGCAGATACCGAAGTCGTTACGGCAGGACGGCTGCGTAGCCACCTCCGCGCTCACAGGCGAGGGCATCGACGAACTGCGTAAGAAAATTCTGCAGCTAGTCGGCGGAGATAGCGGCGGACAGCGCGAGAGCGGCTTCCTGACCAATGTGCGCCAGAAGCAGTTGGTCGCCGACGCGATTGGCGCGCTGGATAAAGCTGGGGGAGCGGTTCCACAGAAAATTCCCCACGAGATGCTCCTGCTCGACCTCTATAGCGCTCTGCGTGCGCTGGATGAAATCACCGGCGCCACCACTGCCGACGACATCCTCAACCTGATCTTCAGCTCGTTCTGCATCGGAAAATAAACGAGTTTTGGTACGGGCTAAGAACGGGTCAAACATGTCGCAACTTCGATTAGTGATGCCCGCCGCCGCCGCCGCCCCCGGCGTGAGATCCTCCACCGCCAGCCGGCTGCTGTCTCTGCTGCATCTGCTGCATCTGCTGCGTGTGGCCTTGCTGCATTTGCTGAGTCTGTTGCTGGTGCCGCTGCTCTACCTGCTGCGTTTTCGCTTCATTCGCCTGCTGTTTCGCCAACTGCTGATGTTCCTTGTCCTGCTGTTGCTGGAGTTTCTGCCGATCCTGGTTCTGCTTCGCGACTAGCTTCTCCTGCTGCTGTTGGTATTTCTGGTCCTGCTTCGCGTTACCCGTGTTCGGGGCAGCGGAACGTTCGACGGGCGGCAGGTCCTTAGGATGGACCGCCATGTTGGCGTTAGGCGTCGCAGCAACTGGCGGGGTGCCGTGGTTAGCAGAATAGCGTTGCTGGGGGTTATTGCGAGCAGCCCACGCATGTTGAGTCTGAGCGGCTACAGGCGGAATATGTCTTTCATTAGCGGCAGCCTCTTCCTGGGACGTGGCGTGGGCATTGATCCCGCCGTTACCGCCGTTATAGCTGACATGGTTGACCTCGCCCTCGTTGACCCGGGTGTTGTAAACGTTGTGTATAGAGTTGACGTTCACGTGATTCACAGTTGTGTTGTAGTAAAAATGCCCGTTGTTCCAGCGTCCGCCCTCGTAACCATGACCGAAATAACCGAAGCCATAGTTGATCCCGCCATAGAAACCGACGAACGGGCCCCAGTAGCCTGGATAGAAAAGATAGCCGCCGCCCCCCCAACCCCAATAACCCGGAGTCCATAGGAAGCCGACTTGCGGAGCCAGCACCCATGTTCCCGGTACCCAGTAATAGCCGTCATCAGCCCAAGCCCAGTACCCAGGCGTCCAGATGTAACCATCGCCCGGGCAAATAGGCTGGTCGTAGACGGGCAGCGCCGGGGGCGCAACAGTGATGGACGCGTCGACTTGCGCGACAGACGCCGTCGGCACGAATGGCATTGCTACTGCCAATAACAAAAGAATAACGCCGGTACGCATAAGGTCTCCTCTTGCCGATCGCCGATCGACTACCGCCGTTTCGGTGGTGACTTCCATGTTGGGTCTCCGCGTGAACGCAAGTATACGCATACCTCCCACTTGGAGGTTCACTCCAATGATTAATGCATAGGCGGACCGTGGGTCTGTTCACATTTGCTCAATTCTGCCGGGACACCGATCACGTCGAGATGTTCCGGCGTCACAGACAAAGCGCAGGCCGTTGGTTGAAATTCTCGTTGTTGCCGCGCCGGCGGTGCTTAAACATTTCCTTAAGCCGCTCTTTGGCACTAGAATGGCTTTGACCCGTTAATTGAAGCGGACTCCAGAAGGTATGGACCGCCAGGAGGCTCCCACGTGAGCATGAAGGCAAGTGTTCGTCAGGTAGAGGACGTTATCGTGGTAGACCTGAGTGGACGTATCAAATTAGGCGAGGGCAGCTCGACTTTGCGCGAGACCGTCAAGGACTTGCTGGCGAAGGGGCACAAGAAAATCCTGTTGAACCTGGGCGACATCAGCTACATTGACAGCTCGGGCATCGGCGAGTTGGTTGCCGCCTTTACCTCGGTACGCAACCAGGGCGGGGAATTGAAGCTGCTGCACTTGACCAAGAAAGTGCACGATCTGCTCCAGATCACCAAGCTCTACACTGTTTTTGACATTAAAGACGACGAGGCCGAGGCTATCAGAGCATTCGATTAAGTCCGCGTTGGCGTCTTCCAGTACGTCGTTTCCCCTCAGGCCAAAACGTGCCGGCGCGATTGCTTCAAATGAGCCAGCGCGCGTTCCGTCGCCGCCTCCGCCGTAATGCCGTAGCGCTCGCGCAGGCTGTCTACCTTGCCGTGCTCGATGAACTGGTCCGGCCAGCCGATGCGCTCCACCGGAACCTCCAGCTTCATCTCGCTCAGCGCTTCCAGCACGGCACTGCCAAAGCCGCCCATCAATACGTGGTCTTCAAGGGTGACGAAAACCGTGGCGTTCCGCGCATAGCGCGCGAGTATCTCCCGATCCAGCGGCTTGGTGAAGCGCGGATTGATGACAGCTGCCGAATATCCCTCGCGGCGCACACGCGCGGCCGCTTCCTGTGCCAGCGGCAATAGGGCACCTAGCCCGAGAAACACCGCGTCCTCACCGTCCTCAATCACTTCGGCTCTGCCAATCGGCAATGCCGCCGGGTGCTCCTTCACTACTGTGCCAGGCCCCGTGCCGCGCGGATAGCGTACTGCCGCGGGTCCGTTGTGAAGCATGGCCGTGTAGAGCATGTCCGCCAACTCGTCCTCGTCCTTCGGCACCATGTGGATGATGTTAGGGACACCGCGAAGATAGCTGATGTCGAACAGCCCGTGGTGAGTGGGCCCGTCGTCTCCGGAAAGTCCGCCGCGATCCATGCAGAACACCACCGGCAGGTTCTGCAGGCAGACGTCATGGATCACAGGATCTAACGCACGCTGGAGGAATGTGGAATAAATCGCGCAGAACGGCTTGTAGCCCTGGGTCGCCATGCCGGCTGCGAAAATCACCGCGTGCTCTTCGGCGATGCCGACATCGAAGTAGCGTTTGGGGTGATGAGGACGGAACAAGTCCAGCGCGGTGCCGTTAGGCATGGCCGCCGTGATAGCTACGACCTTATCGTTCTCATTCGCCAGTTTGACCAACGTCTCGGCGAATACTTCCGCGTAGGTCTTTTGCCCGGCCGGCTTGGTGTCGCCCGTCTCCGGGTCGTAGGGGCCAAGGCCGTGGAACTTCTTCTGCTTATCCAGCGCAGGCTGAAAGCCGCGTCCCTTCTGGGTAATGGCATGCAGCAGCACGGGGCGCTCCTGCGTCTTGAGAAACTTGAATGTTTCGATCAACAGCGGCAGGTTGTGACCATCGATCGGGCCATAGTACCTGAGGCCGAACTCCTCGAAGATCATCGAAGGCCACAGCAACCCTTTGGCCGCTTCCTCGGCGCGATGTA
>JBEKTC010000152.1:0-10268 GCA_049516475.1 Candidatus Korobacteraceae bacterium
GTCGAGGCGGAAAACCGCGCTCAGCACGCCAATGACACCGCGACTCAGGCGAGCAACCGCCTGAATACGGTTGAGCAGGTTGTCGGCAACATCGATCAGTATCAGCCGGCGACCCAGACGGAAATCCGGTTCCGCTCCGGCCAGACGGTCTTAAGCAGCAAAGACCGGCAGGCGCTGGACGACATGACCGCCGATCTGAAAGATCAGAAAGGCTACATCATCGAAGTGCAAGGGTTCTCGCGGGGCGCGGGACAGGCTGGCATCCAGAGCTCGCAGGCGATGGCGAATTCGGTGGTGCGCTACCTGGTGGAGAAGAACGAGATTCCGGTATATCGCGTCTTCGTGATGGGCATGGGCAACGCGAAGTTGCCGGCGGAGGATGGCAGCACGGCCCGGGCCGGCAATCGGGTAGAGATCAGCCTGATGAAGAACAATGTCGATCAGTTGGCTTCGAGCGTGCAGCCCAACGGAGAGGTGTCCGCCGATATGGGCGCCGAGAACAGCGGCTATCTGGATCAAACGTCGCATCGGCAGTCCGCCCCGATGCAGCAGCAGCCCAGCGCCGCTGCGAACAATACCCCGCAGCAGTAGGTTGAGGTCAGTCCAGTGTTGACCAGCCCCTCGCAGGTGTGAGGGGCTTTTTGTTGGGGCTGACAGACCGCTCTTGCTCGCGAAAGCCAGAATCTTTACGGTAGTGGGTCAGTTTGAAGTTCACGCGCTACCCGTGTTGGGTGGAGCACGCCTTGACAGGCCGCTGAAAAAGTCGTTGAACGCGAGTTGCGCCGTCGGCTGAAGCCGACTCGGAATCGAAAATAAAGCACTTAGACGCTAGCCTAAAGGCTAGCTCTACCCGAACGGCGCAAAATCGCGACTTTTTCAGCAGCCCCTGACGGCGTGCTCCACCCAAGATCACTTGACCACAATTTCAGATTGACCCACTACCAATCTTCGGGACGCTACGTTCTCTCGACGCGATCAGGGTTGCGGGGCAATGCCGATGCCAGGACGAGTGCTGTTCCGGCGTAGAGCAAGGTGTCAAAGACGTAATTGATCGCCTCCATGATCTCCGGCGTTGTTCCGCCGCGGGCGAGGATCCAGATAGGCAGATATAGGAACAGAGTGAGGACGGTCATGAGTGCGCCAATCGAGGTCGCGGCCATCCGAGACTTTTTGTTCAGGGCCAGGGCGATTCCGGCGGCCAGCAGGATCGCTCCTGTGAGGTCTCCCCATACGCGGGGGAATGGAAGCCATGAGGGCGTCAGCTTTTCCAAAGGAAAGCCGGGTGCAAACTCTGGATGAAGAAAAAATTGTACGGCGAAAAAGATGGCAGCCATCCCTATGACGACGCGCCCAAATGAGATCATCCACTTCGATAGTTGCGGCGACGAGCCGCGACTATACAGTCCGGCGAGGGCCCATGCGCCTGCGGCAAAAGAGAGGTCTCTGAGCGCGTAGGTCCACGCGAATCGATTTTTGGGGTCCCCGATCGCATTCGGGATATGCATCATGCAGACAAATAGAAAGAACATCAATCCGAGCAGGGTGGACGACAGGCGTACGAACCTCCTCACCGTAAGACTGGTAGCCGCCGCAAACAGCGCACATCCAACAAAGTACGCCCAGAACACGTGCGCCGGCATCCAGGACGGGACCATATCCGAGACTCGCATGGGGCCGCCGAAATGCTCAGGCGCGAATACAGCGAGGGACACGGCGATGAAGATAGGGCCCCAGATGATGAGCTTGTCCCAGCCGCGAGCCGCGCCGATCTCGTTGCGAAGTATGAGAACTCCGGCGACAAGATAGATAAGCCCGGCAAGACACATCCAGAAATTTATTGATGAAAGCATCAGAACCTGTTTCGCGAAGGTGCAGCGGCAGAGAGTATACCCCGGCCGCCGAGGGCCTATTCAGGCATTGTGGCCGAACGCAGGTCCAATAGCTTAAGCAGTATCAACCTGGGGATGTGCTGCGATAGGATTTTTTGCTGGGACTGAAGAATCTATATGCAGACCGGTGTCGTCCCTGGCACGGCCGAACAGGCCGCTGAAAAGGTCGGAAAAAGGGCCGGTTCGGGTAGTGCGGCGCTTCAGCGCCGCGTCAGGTGTTAACCATTCAAGGAGCCTTCAGGCTCTCAGGTACATATCGGGAAATCGTGAAACCGCGATGTTCTAGCGGGCTCGAAAGAAGTACCTTAGCGGCTAAAGCCGAATCGTCTTGACCGGCGTTAACGCGGGCCTAAAGGCCCGCACTACCCGGGCCAGGGATCAGATCGACTTTTTCCGTGGCCCACGAGGCCGTGCCCTTCCACCGTTTCTGGGATTAGGATCCCGGCGGAGGCGGCGGGGTTGTGTCGGAGCTGCCGGTCGATCCCGGCGGAGGCTGGGTTGCCGTCGGCTGTTCGCGCCCCGGTGGCAGCGGATAATATCCGTGCTTGGCGGAGATCTCCAGGCCAGGCTTTTTCACGCGGACTTCGATGTCACGATAGTTGCTGGAGGGCTTCAGCGCCGTGTTGTAGCCCAACGTGTATTGATTGCGGGCTTCCAGGGTGATCCGCTGATAGGAGCTTTCGATCGATTCCTTGGAGAACTCGTTCAGTACATCGCCGCCGGTCGCATTGACGTAGCGCGGCAGGATATTGCTATAGCCGAATCCGGGAATGTGCACCTTGGAGATCGGCTTGTTAAGCATCTCTGCGGTGTCCACGCCAATGGCATACACCGCGATCCCGTCGGTCAGCAATACCTTCAGCACTTGGGCGTAACTGGCGCGGCTGCCATATTCCTGACCGTCGCTAATGATGAAGATGATCTTGCGGGTGGTGGGCGCGCGATGAGCGAGTTCCTGCGCGGCCATCAGAATCGCGTCGTTCAGGACATGGGATTCTGGGGTTGGCGTTATCACCTGCTTCGCACCGTCCACCGGTTTGCTGTTGGTCTGGGGTCCTGAACCAAAAGGGCCGCCTACAACCGACGCACCAGCGTTGTTTCCGCTCTCATCTTTAATGCGTTGTAGCGCCATCTCCATGCGCGTGGAGTTGCCGAAGTCCTGACGCTTACTCACCGTATTGCCATAGGTAAAGACGGCCACTTCATCGAAGGGGCCGAAAGCGCCGCCGAGAGCGGAGAAGGTCTGGTTCACTTTACGAAGCACTGGATCGGGCAGGCCTTGGTCAACGATGAGGGCCGCCGACAGAGGAAATGGATCGCTGGTGAAGAAGGTGAGCTTCTGCAATGTCCCGTCTTCATAAATGCTGAAGTCTTTGGCCAGCAAGCCTTCTACCCGCTTGCCTTCATGGTCCTTTACGGTAACCGGGACGGTGACAAAGCTGACGGTCTTGGTGAGAGTCATCAGCTCATCGCGTCCATTCTCGCTGGTCGGCACGCTGCCCGGCGGAACAGTCTTGATCTCCCGCGACCCCGGAGGCGGCGGCTGCGGATTGGTCTGCTCGGGAGTTTGTCCCGGGGGACGAGTATTTGCCGGCTGCTCCGGGTTTTCACTGGAGGACGAATTTCCCTGGTCATCGGCGCTGCTGGGCGGCGGCAGATTGACGCTTGGCGCCGGCGCATTGTTCTGTGGCGCAGGAGCATCGGGAAGCTTCTGTTCCTGGCCGATGGCAGAAGCTGCAGCCAGTGCAAGGACCGCCGTGAGAAAGGCGCCTCTCATGCAGGAGCTCAAGGGGCGAAGGAACATGGGTGTCTGCGTCTCCAGGACTTGCCGGAACTCTGCACAGTATAACCGTAGTCGAGCCTCTCGGCAGCTTTCATCGCCGATTTCGCCGCGGTGCACTAGAATGGATACATCCGATAGGAAAGAGAAGCTATGCCGATGCATCGGTTTCGCCAAAGTGTCATCGTCGGGTGCCTGATCCTGGGTTGCTGCCTCTGGCTGCCGGCGCAGCAGCAGAATCCGCCGGCCCAGCCTCCCGCCCAGGACCAGCAAGCGCAGCCCTCCGACCAGGAGCCTTTGCAGACTTTTAAGGCGCAGGTCAACGTCGTCAACATCTTCTACAACGTAAAAGACAAGCACGGCATGCTGATCCCCAACCTCACGAAGGACAACTTCGATGTCTTCGAGGATGGAAAGCCGCAAACCATCAAGTACTTTTCGGCGGAATCGAACCAGCCGCTGACGTTGGGCATCATGATCGACACCAGCGCCAGCCAGACGCGCGTGCTGGACATCGAGCAGGAGTCCTGCGCCCAGTTCCTGCGCGCCGTGCTGCGCGACAAGGACCTGGCCTTCGTCATCAACTTTGACACCGATGTCGACCTGGACCAGGACTTTACCAACAACATTCGCGACCTGACGCACGCGCTGAACAAGATGCAGATCAACGCCGGAATGGGCGGTGGACCTCCGGGACTGGGCGGCGGACCCATCCCCACTACGCCTCGCGGCACGCTGTTGTATGACGCGATTTATCTGGGCGCGGATGAGAAGCTGAAGAACGAGGTCGGCCGCAAGGCAATGATCATCTTCACCGACGGCGAAGATCAGGGCAGCCGCCTCCGGATTCAGGACGCGATTGAAGCGGCGCAGAAGGCCGATACCATCTGCTATGTCATCCTGATTGCCGACCGCGGCTTTTATGGCGGCTTCGGCTACAGCGGCGACTCCGATATGCGCAAACTGGCCGAGGCGACCGGCGGCCGCGTCATCGAGGTGGGCAACAAGCAAGACAAACTGAGGGACGCCTTCAACCAGATCCAGAACGAGCTGCGCAGCCAGTACAACCTTGGATACACGCCGACCAACACCAAGCTCGACGGCTCCTATCGCAAGATCCAGATCAAGGAAAAGGGCGACTATAAGGTGCAGGCCCGCCAGGGCTACTACGCCGCCGCCAAAGACTAGGGGTTAGGGATCAGGGGCCGGGGGCTTGGGAGCCGGTGGTAGAGCGGACCTTTAGGTCCGCGTCCAAGGCGCATTCTCGACATGAGCCGGCTTCAGCCGGCGGCACCGGTAACAAAAGGAATCGCATTCTTATCCTTGCCTGGTCTCCGACGATTCACCGCCTCTAGCGACTTCGGTTTCCTCAAGCCGCTGGCGAAAATAGTCCCAATCCGGACGGAACTTGTTCCTCTCCGCCTTGGCGTCGCGCTCGGCCTGCTGTTCCACGAACCCCGCTCTCCACCAGAGGAAAATCGATAGCAGCGCAAAGACGACGCACAGCGCGTAGCTGGGATATCCGAGGTATGCGCTGAACGCGGCGACGCACATCACCAGCCACGAGCCGAGATAACGCCGGTAGCGCAACTCCGCTCGCGATCGCCGCTCCTCAAGCTGGTTCCACTCCCACAACTGGGCTTTGGCCATTTCGATGCGGAGGCGGTCGGCTGCTTCGGCATTCAGCGGAATCGGCGCGGTCAGATCGCTGCCGTCGGCCGACAGCGCCAGATCCAGCCCGTCCAGACGGAGTTCGAGTCCGCGGACCTCGGTGCGTACGGCAGTGTTGTTGGACACCGTGCAAACCTCCTTGGTCGCTTCCGCTATAGAGGTCCTTCGACTTCGCTCAGGATGACACCGGTTAATCCGAAGTACTTCTTTATTGACCGCTATTCCTTCTTCGCAACCACCGCGATGCCCAGCTCCTTCAATTGCCGTTCGCTCACGGGCGTTGGCGCGTCGACCATCAGGTCGACAGCCTTCGCGGTCTTGGGGAAGGGGATCACCTCGCGCAGGCTCTCCGCGCCAGCGAGAATCATGACGATGCGATCGAGGCCGAGCGCGATGCCTCCGTGCGGCGGCGTCCCGTATTGCAACGCTTCCAGGAAGAAGCCAAAGCGCGCCTGCTGCTCCTCCGCCGACATGCCGAGCGCATTGAAAATCTTCGCCTGAATGTCCTGCCGATGAATACGAATGGAACCGGAGCCAAGCTCCGTCCCGTTCAGCACCACGTCATAGGCCAGCGCGCGCACCGCGCCGGGATCGCTCTCCAGTTTGTCCATGTCCTCGTCGTGTGGCGAGGTAAAGGGATGGTGCGCCGCGTTCCACCGCTGTTCGGTCTCGTCCCACTCGAACATGGGGAAGTCGGTGACCCACAGGAAGCGGAAGTTTCCGTGCTTGTAGGCGCCATGACGGTCGGCATACTTCTGTCCCAACGCGAGGCGTAGTTGTCCCGCTGCGAAATAGACCGCATAGGCCTGCTGGCGGGCCTTGACTGCATTCGCAGGCTCGGTGCGCTCGGTGCCGGCGACCACGACTACCAGGTCGTCCGGATTCGGCTTTGCCAAGTCGCGGATTTTCGCGACCGCTTCCGGAAACGACTTTTCCAGCCGCTTGATGTCCTCGAAAACTTTGGCATCTTTGCGATCGCCGAACATTGTCTTGATCTCGTCGCGCTCCTTGCGCGAAAGCTCGCCGACTTTCGGAATGACGATCGCGACCACGGGCAGCTCAGGATCGACGTGCAGCGTCTCGAGATTTTCCTTTGGGAAGGCCTCGCGCACGTCGACCATTGCCGGCAGGCGCAGGTCAGGCTTGTCGATGCCGTACAGGCGGATCGCCTGGTCGTAGCTCATCTGCGGGAACGGCGTTTGCAGATCGACGCCGATGGTCGACAGCGCCGCTGTCAGGAAACCCTCGACGACATGAAAGACCATCTCCGGCCGCGCGAAGCTGATCTCCAGATCGATCTGCGTGAACTCGGGTTGGCGGTCGGCGCGCAGGTCTTCGTCGCGGAAGCAGCGCACAATCTGGAAGTACCTGTCGAATCCTGAGATCATGAGTATCTGCTTGAACAGTTGCGGCGACTGCGGCAGCGCGTAGAACTCGCCGGGATAGACGCGGCTGGGGACGAGGTAATCGCGCGCGCCCTCGGGCGTGGAACGCGTCATGAACGGCGTCTCGATTTCGTAGAAGCCCTGCGCGTTCAGGTGATCGCGAATGGCAATCGCGACGTTGTGCCGCAGATGAATATTGCGCTGCATTTCCGGGCGGCGCAAGTCGACGTAACGGTGCTTCAGACGCACTTCTTCATTGGCCAGCACGGTGTCGGCGGGCGTGAAGGGCAGCGGCTTGCAGTCGTTCAGCAGGCGCAGTTCATCAGCGACGACTTCGATCTCGCCGGTGGGGATGTTCTTGTTGATAGTGCCCGCATCACGCAGCTTCACGTGGCCGATGACGGCGAGCACAAACTCCGAGCGCACGGCATTCGCCTTGTCGTGCACCTCGGCGCCGGCGTCTGCCGTGACGACCACCTGCGTAATGCCGCTGCGGTCGCGCAGATCAAGGAAGATCAAGTTGCCGAGGTCGCGCCGCTTGTTCACCCATCCCATGAGCACAACTTTAGAGCCGGCGTCAGAGGCGCGCAGCTCGCCACACATATGAGTACGTTTCAGATTGCCTAAGAAGTCGAGCATGATGTCCTTAAAAGAAGCAACTAGCAACTAGCGATTAGCCAAGGCGCGTTGCCCAACGGCTAAGTGCTAAATGGCTAATTGCTTCTGTACCTATTTTCGCAGGTATTCAAGGAGTTGGACACGCGGGACCTGCACCTGTTCGCCTGTGGCAAGATTCTTCACTGTGAATGTATCGGCGGCAACTTCGTTTTCGCCGACGATGACGATGTATTGCGCACCGGATTTCTCGGCGAGTTCGAACGATTTCTTCAGCCGGAAATTTTCTTCGCCTAGATCGGCGCTGATGCCGGCGCGCCGCAACTCGCGAGCGAGCTTCAGGGCATGGCCATTCATCCCCGCGCCCAGGGGAGCGACAAACGCCTGCACCTTTTCCGACGGCCGCTCGCCTTGCGATTGCAGCGCAAGAATCAGGCGATCTTCACCGATGGCGAAGCCGATGCCTGGCGCCTTGGGCCCATCGAGCGACTCTGAGAGCCCGTCGTATCGGCCTCCGCCGAGCACCGCGCTCTGCGCGCCCAGGCCGCCGTGGGTGAACTCGAACGTGGTGCGCGTGTAGTAGTCCAGCCCACGCACCATGCGTTCGTTGATGGAATACGGCACGCCCACCGCGTCGAGCATCGCGCGCACAGCGGCGAAATGTTCGCGGCACGGCTCGTCGAGATACTCGCTGATCTTCGGCAACTGTTCGATGATGGGCTGGTCCTCAGGATGTTTGCAGTCGAGCACGCGCAGCGGATTGGTCGCCGCGCGGCGCTGGCAGTCGGCGCACATCTGGTGCACGACCGGCTGCAACGCCTCACGCAAGGCTGTGTTGTAGCGGGCGCGATCTTCGGCGCAGCCGACGGAATTCAATTGCAAGATCCAGTCGCGCAGGCCGACGCCATCGAGCAGCGTAGCCAGCATCTCCAGCACTTCGGCATCGCGCGCCGGCGACTCGCTGCCCGCGCTCGGCGGCCCGATGATCTCCGCGCCAATCTGATAGAACTGGCGGTAACGTCCCTTCTGCGGGCGCTCGCGGCGGAACTGCGGGCCGATGTAGTAGAGCTTTTGTAACGTGCCCTGCCTGTCGAGCCCATGCTCGATGTAGGCGCGAACGACGCCAGCAGTGTTTTCCGGCCGCAGGGTCAATGACTGCGCCTTCTCGCTCTGCGCGCGCGCCTTGTCCTCCCACGTGAACATTTCCTTGGAGACGATGTCGGTGTCCTCGCCGACGCCGCGCGAGAACAGTTGCGTGTCTTCGAAGACAGGGGTGCGAATCTCGTGAAAGTTGTAGCGCGCAAAGATGTCGCGCACCTTCGCCTCCACGCGATTCCATAGATCGGCATCGGGCGGGAGCAGGTCACGAGTTCCGCGGACGGCCTTAATCATAGGGACCAGTTGTCAGTTCTTGAATGTCAGTTTGCAGGTGCGACGGTCTTGTCAAGGACACAGGGCGAAATTTCGCGAGCGATTCCCGAATTGGAACCAAACTCCTCTTCGGTAAAAACTACACAGGTCGCAGTGAAATTATTACCTACCGCTACTTCTTCACCTCAGCGAGATATTGCTCTTTATATCCCAGATAATTCCTTGTGTAGCGCAGGATCGTCTCCTGGTCTTCGTCCCTGAGTTGCTTGCGAAATTTGCCCGGCACTCCCATCCAAAGCGATCGCGCCTCCACGATCGTTCCTTCCGGGATCAGCGTTCCCGCGGCGATGATCGACCCGGCTCCGATGCGCGCGCCGTTGAGGATGACGACTCCCATGCCGATGAGGCAGCGGTCCTCGACGACGCAGCCGTGCAGCGTGACCGCATGGCCCACGGTGACCCAGTCGCCGACCATCACCGGCCATTGGTTCAACATGCCGTGCAGGACGCTGCAGTCCTGAATGTTGCTGTTGGCCCCGACGCGAATGGAATGCACATCGCCGCGCAGCACGGCGTTCATCCACACGCTGGCGTTCTCGCCCAGCACCACGTCGCCAATCAATTGCGCCGACTCATCCACGTAGCACGACGGCGGCACGGTGGGCGTAACACCTTTGTAGGAACGAATCATTCTTCCTCAATCGTGAGATCTGCAAGCCGCGTTGCAATTGCCCGCAACCGCGGCCCGGCAACTCCAGCACGGGACAGGCAATCGGCAGGCAAGATGAATTCTAAATGAAATATCTCGTCTACCACTTTGTCGGCATGGGCAACCGGCCCGATGTGCGGTACAACACAATAGCGACCCTTCGCGTGAAACGTTTAAGGCATCTGTGCAGTGATGTATGGCCAAACAACAAAGGACGGCAGTTCGCAGTTGGGTATCGAACAGCAAGTGGAAGCAACGGTAAGCTGGATGAAGGCCCTTGGTCCCAAGACAGTGCTGTGTGTCGACGACGAGAAGATTGGTTTGCGCGTGCGCAAGATCCTGCTGGAGAGCCACGGCTTCAAAGTCTTGACCGCCAGCAGCGGGCTACAAGGCCTCACGCTCTTAGACAATCACCACGTCGATCTGGTTGTGCTCGACTACTACATGCCAGGTCTGAACGGCGGGCAAGTGGCGGCCGAGATTCGCCGCCGCAGCCCTGGCGTTCCTATCATTTTTCTCTCTGCATATTTTTCTCTTCCGCCCGCCGATCTCGAGCTGGCCAACGCCTTCATCACCAAGGGCGATCCGCCCGACGTGCTCATCGACAAAATTCTGCAGTTGGTTTGAAGCCGGCGATTGGTCGCATACCACTGGCGCAATCGCTCCCTGCAACATAGATGTGATCAAAATAGCTCACTTCGCCCGCAGCAGCAGTACCGGCACGCTGATGCTGTGCTGGACTTGTGACGCTGTATTGCCCAGGAATATATCGGCGAGGAAGCGATGCCCGTGGGTGCTCATGGCCACCAGGTCGCAACCCTTCTGCTGCACCCACCTGATGATCTCTT
>JBEKTC010000153.1:0-10594 GCA_049516475.1 Candidatus Korobacteraceae bacterium
GGCCGAGGTGAAGAAGTAAGCGGCAACTCGAGCCCAGATAGCGCCCTCGAACGGTTGGCGTGACTTGAGGCTACGAAAAAGCTGGAATGGACGAGGTTGGGTAGTGCTGGCCTTTAGGCCAGCGTCAAGGCCAGTTTGAAAGACAGGGCTTCAGCCCCGAGGTAACTTCGTCCGGACTTGCTAATGCAATGGCTCTCTTCGACTTTCAGGCATGTACCTCTTGGGCCTGAAGCCGCCGTCTGGTTGACGCTTGACGCGGCGCTGAAGCGCCGCACTACCCAAGCGTCGCGTCCGTTAAGCCGGGCCAGATATAAAGCCTCGAATAATCCCAGTTCCCCCCTGCCCATCCGCAACTCGCTGCCTACCATCCACTTAGGGGCCACTGGGGCATTTCACCGAATGCTCGCACATTTTGGCTGATTTCACCCACATGTGACCCCCATCACAACCGGATGTCAAGCTGGGAACGGGCAGCCAATAGTCCTTATTTCAATAACTTAGCGACGACGCCGACGTTCAGATTCCGGCCATGGATTTCGGCCAGGGAGTTGCACTTACAACAGCGGACGCCAACGGGGCCTGGCTTCCAGAGTTTTAAGTCCTAATCAGGAGATCGATCTCATCATGAAGAAAGTAATGCTAATCACTCTTATGATTCTGGCCGTCGGGATGTTCGCGGTGGCACAGATCCAGGCGCCGACGTCGGATGTCCTGGGAGCTCACTTAAATTACGGCCGCGGCTGCGCGGCTTGCCACGCCCCGCACAGCGGCGCATGGGGCAACGGCGCCAACAAGTCCGGCGATGTCACTGCCGGCAACAGCATTCTGTGGGGCCAGGACGTAGGTAACCTGTTCGGCAAGACCATCAGCACCGGCAGCACCAACGGCACCTCCTCCAACTACATCGAGACGCTGCCCTCCAGCATGTCGGCTGGCACGCCCGATGTTAACAACCTGCTGACCTGCCTGAGCTGCCATGACGGCAACTATGCCCAAGGCGCCATGATGAAGAACCAGGTCTATGAGACCTTGCCGCCGACTTACGGAACCTACAACAAGATTCCGACCCTGCTAGGCAATGACGGCGACGGCGCCGGCGACTACCTCAACGACCACCCGGTTGGCGTGAACGCTTATGTTAGCTGCGGCGGACAGTACAACTGGGATTGCAGCGAAACTAACGGCGTCATCACCATGAACGGCGCGAATTCTTCTCAATTCGTGAAGAACTACGGCTTCTTCGTTAGCCTCAGCGCCTGGAACAATAACGCCACCGTTATGTGCACCTCCTGCCATAACCAGCACTTGATGAACGTGGTCAGCGTAACCAACGGTCCGAAGTCAGGTTTGCCGACCGGTAACTACGCGACGATGTTCTTCATCCGCGCGCCTTACAACCCGGCTAGCGGAACCGCCGGCTCCAACCAGACGGCGCAATTCTGCCGCCAGTGCCATGGTGGCGAGGCCAACGAGTCGAACGGCAGCTACACCATCCCGACGACCTTCTAGTCTGTCGGCTTTAACCGAGGGGAGGAACTCCCTCCCCTCAATCTTTAACCTCAGGGGTGAGGAGCAAGTCATGAAGTACCCGCTAGCCATCAGCGCAATAGTTCTGCTTACAATCTCCGTAACATTCGCCCAGGTTGCCTCCCACGCCCCCACTCAGTTCTCCGCTCCGCAGAAAAAAGCCAGCCAACCCGCCGGCAAGCCGGTAGCGCGAGTGAATGGGACGGTGCTTACCGACCGCGATTTGCAAAGAGAGATGTTCGCGATGTTTCCGTATGCCCAGCAGCACAATGGCAACATTCCTCCAGAGCTGGCGCCGGGGATCCGCAGCGGCGCACTGAAGATGATCGTTTTCGAGGAACTGGTCTACCAGGAAGCGCTGCGGCGGAAGATGACAGTCTCGCCTGAGCGGCTGAACAGCGCAGAAGTGGATTTTCGCAAGCAGTTCGCCACGCCCCAGGAGTATCAGCAGTTTCTCAACACGGAGTTTCAAGGCTCGCAACAGTTATTGCGGGAGAAGATCAAACGGTCGCTGCTGATCGATCAACTGCTGAAGGCCGAGGTGGACAAGAAATCGACTGTGAGCCCTGCCGAGCTGAAGGCCTACTACGATCAGAACGCGACGCGCTTCGATCAGCCGGAAGCCTTCTCCTTCCAGACGATTACCATCCTACCTCCGGCCAACGCGACTCCAGCTCAGTTGCAGGAAGGCCGCAAGCGGGCCGATGACGCTTACCGCCAAGCCAAAGCCACCAAGAACGATGAAGACTTCGGCATGTTAGCGGAAAAGATCTCGGAAGACGACTACCGGGTGATGATGGGCTATCACAAGCCGGTCGATCGCGCCAAGCTGCCGCCTTACGTGGTGCAAGCTCTGCTGAAGATGCAGCCCGGGCAGGTCAGCGATGTTATCCAGGTTGAACAGGCTTATACCATCCTGCGGCTGGTGAAGCACGTCCCAGCCGGCAAAATGACCTTCGCCCAGGTCAAGGACACATTGCAAAAGGAGCTCCAGCAGAAGAAGACGAACGCGGTTCGGGCGAGCTTCGACAAGCAACTCCAGCAGGGCGCCAAGGTCGAGGTCCTGTAGGGACGAGGTGTATGCCGTGCGCCGAGCCTTCCAAGTTACGTTTTCCGGGACACGGGTGGAAGGGCACCCTTCGACTACGCTCAGGGCAGGCTCTTTTAGCCGTGCCGCACGCCCGTATCGAGATGCGGGCTTCAGCCCCGGCATACCGTGGCTAAAGCCACCGGCGATGGCGACCCATTTCGCCGGGCTAAAGCCCGGCGCTTCCACCGGCCGAAAAGCATTTTCCTTGCTGGTATCCGTAGCCGGGCTGCTATTTCTGGCACTGCCGGCGGTTGCCCAGCTACAACTCGGCGACTTGAGCAGCAACTTGAACGGAGTGATTGGCGCGGGCTACAGCGCGGATTACGGAAATGACATCGACTCATCCCACGGGTTGAATATGAACGGCAGCGCTACCGCCGCTGGATACTACTACAATCCTAATTTCGTCTCCTTCAATCTCTCTCCTTATTACGGACAGTCGCGTGCGAACTCCGACTCCCAGTCCATCTCCGACAGCAGCGGTGTCAATTTATCGAGCGCCATCTTCAGCGGCAGCCATTTTCCGGGACAGATCAGCTATGCCACCGCCTATAACAGCGAGGGGCAATTTGCAGTTCCCGGATTACCAAACTACACCACCCACGGCAATAGCGACACATTCGGGATTGCCTGGAGCGAATTTGTTCCCGGCCTGCCCACTCTCACCGCAAGCTTCCAGAGGGGCAGCAATCAGTACTCGGTCTACGGGGCCACCGACAATGGCAATTCAGATTTTCATTCCTTGACCCTTAGTTCAAACTACTCCATTGCCGGATTCAACATGGGTGGCTCTTACAACAATGGAGCTTCGAACTCGCTAATACCTGAGGTTTTCGCGGGCGAGCAGACGGGAACTATCACTACGGATAACAGCGGTTTCGGCTTCAACGTTTCACATAAGCTCCCCATGAATGGAAGTTTTTCTACCAGCTTTTACCGGTCGGACATTGATACGGATTATCTTGGCTACAAATACCAGGGCGACTTTGACACCGAGGTCGCCGCTGCGGCTTTTCAACCTACCAATAAGCTGCGGGTTTCGGCGACGGCCAGTTATACCGATAATCTTTCTGGGGTCCTGTTTGGATCGCTGCTCTCGTCCGGCAGTAGCCTCCTGCCCACCAATAGTCTGGATTCTTCCCATGCCTGGGACTTGAACGGTTCTGCCAGCTATTCACTGGCACCGAATCTGTCGCTCCAAGGCCAGGTTGACCGTCGCGACCAGGCTTATCTGGGAGAGGATTTTGGAGCAACCTCCTATAGCGCGGGAGTCGCCTACGCTCGCGGGTTGTTCGGCGGCACAATGAACAGTGCGTTCAGCGTGATTGACAGCATGATCGACAACAGCAATCAGAACGGACTCGGCTTCTCCGCCAACGCCAACTATGGCCGCAGATTCGGCCGGTGGATTACGAACGCGTCCGCCAGCTACGCCCAGAATGTCTCGACCCTGCTGATTACCTACATGACTTCCTACTATAGCTACTCGGGGAATGTGCGCCGCCGCTGGGGAAATCTCAACGTTAACGCGGGAGCAAGCTTCTCCCATAGTGGCCTGACCAATGAACCCGGCACTGACAGCAGCAGCCAGAGCTATACCAGCAGCTTCGGTTATGGAAGATGGATCAACCTCACCGGCAACTACGCCAAATCGAATGGCGTCGGACTGATTACGGGAAACGGAATCCTGCCGGTGAACCTGTCCCCGATTCTGCCGGAGAACCTGGTTACGCTTTATGGTGGCACCGGCTACGGTGTGTCACTATCAAGCATGCCGGTGCGCAAGTTCACGATTGCGGCGAGTTACGCCAAGTCATCCAGCAACACCTCAACCGCAGGCATCGCGTCGGCGAACCAATTTGAGTCGAGGAATTTACTGATGCAATACCAATTCCGTAAGATGTACCTAACGGGAGGATACGCAAACCTTTCGCAGGGCTTCAGCGTGTCGGGCATTGCGCCGTCGAGCGTATCGTCGTTTTATCTCGGGGTGTCCAGGTGGTTCAATTTCTTCTAGCGGGAGCGCGCACGAGAACAAACTTCTTATCTCACGTCGCCTGCGCCGTTCTCCTGCTGCTGACGCCGGTTGGGGCGTCCAAGCCCAAAGAGAAGCCCGTCGCGCCCACGCCTCCGGATATGTTGCTCGAAGGCGGACGCAAGCTCAGCTACGAACGCAGCTTCAACTCGCAGCGCGAGGTCAAGCCCAAGCGCGGCTTCTGGACCCGCGTGGTCGACTTCGTGGCCGGTGAACCGGACTTCCGCAGCCTGGTCCGTCCTTATAGCGTCGCCGTCGATTCCCGCGGACGCATTATTGTGACCGACCCGGGCGCCTTCGGGGTCCACATCTTCGACTTCCAGCAGCAGAAGTACAAGTTCCTGTCGCGCGTCGATAAGGGAAAAGACCCCATGCTGACGCCGCAGTGCGTCGCCGTGGACGCGCAAGACAACATCTACGTGACCGATTCGGAGTCGGGCAAGGTGTTCGTCTTTAACTCCGACGGGAAATTCCAGCGGGCGATTGGCAGCTTGAAAGGCGGCGAAGGTTTCTTCAAGCGACCAACCGGGATTGCTGTCGACTCCGCGGCCCAGCGGATTTACGTCACCGACACCCTGCGCAACCAGATCTTCGTGACGGATATGCAGGGGAATGTCGTGCAGACCATCGGGAGCAATGGCGAAGCTGCGGGCCAGTTCAACTTTCCCACCGAGTTGCGGCTCGACGGCCAGAACATGGCGGTGGTGGACGCCATGAATTTCCGCGTACAAGTGCTCGACACCTCGGGACAGCTTCTGTATACAGTCGGAAAGCTGGGCGACGAATCGGGGACTATGTTTCGTCCCAAGGGAATCGCTTTCGACTCCGAAGGCGATCTCTACGTCGTCGATGGATTGTGGGGCGTGGTGCAGGCTTTTAACCGCCAGGGACAACTGCTCTACACCTTCGGCAATCGGGGTACGGCGCTGGGCGAATTCCAACTGCCCACCGGACTGTTCATCGACCACAGCGATCGTATCTACGTTGTAGATTCCTTCAATCGCCGGGTGCAGATCTTCCACTTTTACGGACTGGGGAAGCAGGCAAAGGGAGGCGTGCAGTGAAGTTCAAGCTGTCACTTGCCTGCCTGTTGCTGTTGCTGCCGGTGAGCTTTCTGCGGGCGCAGATCACCGGCGATGTGATCGGCACGCACGATCTCTCACCCGGGAGCAAGTCGCCGATCACCGGCGCACGTCCCGGGTCCTGTTCCTACTGCCACGCTCCACACTCTGGACTGGCGACTGGCCAGTCCCTGTGGAACCAGACGCAGACGAAGGCGACCTACCAGCTCTACACCAGCACCACCTATCACCAGAAAGGCCAGCAGCCAATACTGGGTTCCGACAGCAACCTGTGTTTGAGCTGTCACGATGGAACGGTCGCCGTCGGAAACACCATTGTGTCCGGACAAGTCACCATGACCGGCTCCATGAACAGCCAGGATGTGTTCGGGACAAACTTGCAGTCGTCGCACCCGTTCAGCTTGCAGTTGCCTATCAAAGACGCGATCGACATCATTGCGTCGCTGGTGTCGCAGGGCAAAACAGGCGATCCGACGGGAAAGATTAAGCTGATCGACGGGAACATTGAATGCACTTCCTGTCATAACCCTCATGTCCAGGCCATCGATAAGGTTTCGCTGAACTTCCTGGTTAAGGACAGCTCCAACGCACAAATGTGCCTTGCGTGCCACGATCCCACGCGGACCATGTCCGGACAAGTCAACCCTCTGGCGGGATGGGCGACCAGCGCCCACGCCATGGCAACGAACAAAGTGTCGATGCAGGCGAACCTCGGCAGCTATGGCACAGTCGCCACTAACGCGTGTCTCTCCTGCCATGAGCCGCATAACGCTCAAGGACCGATGCGCCTGTTGCGCCAGCCGAATGAGCAGGATTGCATTGCCTGCCACAACGGCAGTTCGAACCTGAACCCCGCCATCGCAAATGTCTACGCTGAGTTTGCCAAGATCGGGCATCCGTTTCCTTTGGGCAACAACTTGCACGACGCTGCCGAAAGCGTTTTGTTGAACAACAATCGGCATTCCACTTGTGCGGACTGTCACAACGGCCACTCGTCCGACCAGGTAACGTTGTTCCCGCCGGCTCCGGCCATCCGCATTTCGCAGAATGGAGTAGCCGGAATCAGTGCGACCGACGGCATCACCATCGTCGATCCTTCCGTCAATCAATACGAGAATTGTCTGCGCTGTCACGGTACAAGCTCGGGAAAAGTTGCCAATCCCATCTACGGATACCTGCCGGTGAGAGCAGTTTCGGCAGGCGATCCTCTGAACGTCATTCCGCAATTCGCCGCTACGGCTACTTCCAGTCATCCAGTCACGCACACGCGTAGCAGTCAGCTGCCGCAACCTAGCCTGCTGCCTACGATGTTGGATTTGAGCGGCGGTACAACGCACGGCCGTGCGATGGGCACCCAGACCTTCTGCAGCGATTGCCACAACAGCGACGACAATCGGGAATTTGGCGGAGTAGGTCCAAGCGGTCCGCATGGATCGACGTTTAAGCACATCCTCGAGAGAGACTACGAGTTCAGCCAGGCGCCCGCGCCGGGGCAGTTGATCACGAACCTGTACCCTAACCCCGACTTGAGCATCAAGGGCCCGTATGCGATGTGTGGCAAGTGTCACGATCTCAGTAACGTTGTCTCGAATGCAAGCTGGAACCAGCACGGCTTCCACATCAATACTGGTTTCACTTGCTCGGTTTGCCATACGGCCCACGGCATGGGCGCACGCAGCGGGACCATCTCCGGAGAGCGCCTGGTAAACTTCGACATCAATGTGGTGGCTGCGAACGGCAGCATTCCGGTTTCGTATTCGAGGGCTACGAATACTTGCATCCTGGTTTGCCACATGGCGGCACACAACGCCGACGGGTCCGTCACGCAAGACACTCACAAAAGTACCGGGACGACCCCGGGCGCGGCTCCCCCGAAGAGGCGTTGATCCGGCGGCCGACTTCGACCAATAACAGAACAGCTATGTCCACGAATTCCAGTGCGCGCGAAGCGGCTGTTCCCAGCCGGTTACTCAACATGAGCCTTAGTGTGCCGGTGCGCATGGCTGCGCTGCTGCTCCTGTTCATGATGGCCGCGTGGTACGAATCCGCTCACCTTTCTGCGCTGGCCGATCCGGATGTCTGGTGGCACCTCAGCACCGGTAACTGGATCCTGCAGAATCATGCGGTGCCACACTATGGATTGTTCTCCCAATATTCGAACTTACCTTGGACCGACTCCAGCTGGCTCTTCGATGTGCTGCTCGCCTTCGCATTCAATCTGATGGGCCTGCGCGCTCTTCCAGTCCTGTTGATGGCGTGCAAGGTCGCGATCGCAGTAGTTACATTTGTGCTGGCTCGCGGCTCGCGTTTGAACTTCTGGCCTGCCGTCTTCCTGGCTGCGGCCGCGCAATACGCCATGCCTGCCCTGCCGCCGGAGCCGGTTGTCTGCTCGATTGTCCTGTTCGCTATCGAATTGAATCTGCTCTTCGGCGCAAGAAGAACGGGAAACGTGCGTCCGCTTTTCTGGTTGCCGTTGCTGTTCATACTCTGGGTGAACCTGGATGTTGGTTTAATGTTTGGTCTGTTATTGCTGCTCTTGTTTAGCGTGGTTGCATGTGGTGAAGAGATTAGCCGCCGTTCTCGGGCAGGCTTGTCTACAGGCCAGAGCCCTGCCGTTCCGCCGGCAATAGCAGCGATGGTATTGGCCGCTTCATTCATTGCCGCTTTCGTGTCGCTCTATTTCTTCCATTCGTTTTCGGCCGCCTCCGAAGAGCTTTGGCGTTTGGTGCCGTATGTGCAGAGCTTGCACGCCATAAGTTTCCGGCGTCCGCAGGATTACGTCCTGTTGCTGCTGGCAATGGCGGCATGCTTCTCGCTGGGGCGACGCCGCTCGCGAGACATGTTCCAAATCATCCTGATGATTGTCTGCTTGGCGCTCGCCTTCACCCGGCAGCGCGACATCTGGGTGCTGGCTCTGGCCTCGGTCGCCGTGATCGCTGACGGACTTCCGATGGGCATAGTTATAGCTGAGAGAGCGAACATCGAACGGGCATGGAAGCAGACGAAGCTGGCAACCGCCGGACTTTTGCTGATTGCGTTCATCGCCGCCGTGATCAGCCGCGTTCCCAGTAGTCACGAAACGCTGTTATCCAAAGTCGGCGAAACCTTCCCGGTGCGCGCCGGCGACTACATCCGTGCCAACCGTCTGCCTCCACCAATATTCAACGCTTACGATTGGGGCGGTTTCCTGACATGGTATTTGCCCGAGTACCCAGTCTCCATCGACAGTCGCGCGACGCTCTACGGCGATGAGATTAACGAACGCTACTTCAAGGTCACCACCGCGGAGATCCCGCTCGACGCCGATCCCAGCTTCGCGAACGCGCGAACCATCCTGTTGCGGAAGGACTCGCCGATGGCTGTGGCGCTCAGCGCCGTGCCCCAATTCAGGGTCGCTTACCAGGATGATGTTGCGATGGTGCTGCTGCAGAACCAGTAGAGCGGCTAGAACTCAACCGGCTCTGTTGACATCCCTGCGTTGCGCTTGAATGCGCGGGTGGGCGAACAAGTTCGATATGCCCGCAATCAAGTCCCGCAAAGCAGGACGGCGACAGGATAGCCCAGCACGCAGCGGGGTCCCCGGTTCGCCGCTTTTGGGCGAACTGGGGAGGCGGAGTGCTGGGTAGGCTCTTGAAATTTGAGCCCCTTCAGGGGCGGCACAATTAGGATGTCAACGAAGCTACCTCATCTCATAAATTGTTTTGCCTTGTGTCAGAGCACGACTTTGACAGGCTGCTGCAAAAGTCGATCTGCCGCCTGGCTCGGGTAGTGCGGGCCTTTAGGCCGGCGTTAGCGCCGGTCGAGACGATTCGGCTTTAGCCGCTGAGGTACTTCGCTCGAACCTGCTAGAAGAGCGGGGGTTCACGATTTTCCGGTATGTACCTGAGGGCCTAAAGGCTCCTTGAATGGTTAACACCTGACGCGGCGCTGAAGCGCCGCACTACCCGAACCGGCCTTGTCCTCGACTTTTCAGCAGCCTGCTACTGCTGGCGGATACGAACAAATACCACCCCGAGTTTGTCCTGATACACCAATTGGAAGCGCGGGTCCGCGCCAAGGAACTGCACCAGACTGGCGCCCTTCTGCAGGATCACAACTCCCGCCTGGTTGAGGTATGGATCATTCACATACGAGGGCGCCCCGTTGGCTGTTTTGAAGAAACGCTCATTCAACTCATCTCCGTAGAGATCGGTGCGTCCGTCGATCGCTACCGGATAGTTCGGCAGGTACCAGATGAGAAAGCCGCCCCAATCGAGCGTGTTGTAAAGCGGACCTGGCGCAGGGTTCCGGAGCAAGTAGTTGGCTGCGTTCACAGGAAGAAAGCTGGTGATCGCGCGGTCGAGGCCGCGCGTGTTGAAGTCCGTGCTATTCGCGAACAGCAGCAGAGCCAGCCCAACTGCCGCTGCCACTCCGGCGATGCAGGCCGCTGCGGAAATGCAGATGAACCATGCGTCGCGCAAAGTGCGGAAGGCGACCATGCTGGCGATGGCCAGCAATGCCAGCTTGAATGGATCGACCTTGTTCTGCCGCCCAACGAAGAAAAACGCGGCGGCGCACAACAGCAATTGCACGTAATGGCTGTAAGCGCGGAAGTTCAAGGGCTGGAGTTCAGGTGGTAAGAATTCGGACCTATACAGGTGGCGACGACACATGCGGCAAAGACTGCGCCCAGGATTGCAGTCGGAAGTTTGGGGGGCAGCAGCCAAGCGGGTGCGAATCCGAAACGCTCAGCCAGCCGCTGAACAATATTCACTGCCAGCAACAGTCCTACAAGAAACAGTCCGTAGACGAACTGGATGTGCAGGTTCGCCCACAACAGAAAAATCAACGGCAGCCAGTAAAGAAGCTGGACGCGTCCCG
>JBEKTC010000154.1:0-17496 GCA_049516475.1 Candidatus Korobacteraceae bacterium
CTCGCTCCGTTTCGAGCGCAGGAACATGATCGCCCCTATGACTAACGCGAGCAGGACCACGGCAAGAAGCATCTTGGCTAGCAAAGAATGACGCTTTGCACCGGGAAGCGCGACGACGGCGGGATGAGCGGCCGTACTCTGGGTGGAATACGCACTGGACATCCGGATGGCTTCCGACTCGCGGCTCAGGCGTTTCAGGTCCGTGCGCAGATCGGCCGCAGACTGGTAACGCAGTTCGCGGTCCGTCTCCAGCGATTTGTTGATGATTCGTTCCAGGTCGACGGACACGTCAGGGTTGAGCCGCACTGCCGGCGTAGGCGCTCCGTCCAGAATGGCTTTGAAGATTACTCCGGAGCTTTCCCCGCGGAATGGCGGCGTGCCCGTGGCCATTTCGTACAGGACCACGCCAAACGAGAATAAGTCGGTGCGGCCATCGAGTTCCTTGCCTCGCACCTGCTCGGGCGACATGTAGGCTACGGTTCCGAGCGTGGAACCTGGACTGGTCAAGTGCTCTTCGTGCTCCCCAGTAACTGTCTGGGCTGCCGAAATCCTGCTCGACGGACCTGCCGGCGCTACGACCTTGGCCAGTCCGAATACGACCTTGGCCAGTCCGAAATCAAGGATCTTGGCATGGCCGCGCTTGGTCACAAAGATATTGGCGGGCTTAATGTCGCGGTGGACGATCCCTTCGGCATGTGCGGCGTCCAGTGCGTCGGCAATTTCAATCGCCAGACTGACCAGGAGGTCGCTCTCAAGGGGCTTTCCGTCGATACGATGCTTCAGTGTCGTACCGTCCAGAAACTCCATGGCGATGAATGGCTGGCCGTCTTCCTCGCCGACTTCATAGATGGTGCAGATGTTGGGATGGTTCAGGGCGGAGGCTGCCTGAGCTTCGCGCTGGAAGCGCGCCAGAGTCAGCGGATCTTTGACTACGTCATCCGGCAGAAACTTCAGGGCGACAAAGCGGTGAAGACTGATGTCCTCGGCCTTGTAGACAACGCCCATGCCACCGCCGCCCAACTTCTCGACGATGCGGTAGTGCGAGATGACGCGGTCGATCATTAAGAGTTGTCTGGCCTGTTTCCTTTAGGGTTGCCTCATCTTAAGGACGCGGCATTCCCGCGGTCAACGAATTAGCGGCTCTGGCAGGCAGTGCAGGCAACGATGAGTCAACGGCGGCGATCTATGCCGGCGCATTGATCTTGCATCTGCTGCAATCGCGGCTCTCGGATTTCCTGGATCGGTGAGGTGACAATTGGTGTCGGGTACTGCGGGTGACAAAACTCCAGGTGCATACCTCGACCGACGAAGCGCCGTTTCAGCATGGAGCCTCCCCACGTTGAGCCCGCGATTGCCACCTGGGTCGGTTCCGGGCAGAACTGGGGATGTCCTGAGATGAGCGCTTTGTTGTCACTCAAAAGGACTACCACGTAACAGTGGTGCTGAGTTTGAATCTCCAATACGGTCGCGGGCGGCAGATCGTTGAGAGACACTCCCCCTTCAATTTCCGACTGCGCAATGTTGTGATTCACTTCATCGCTGAGGTTGGGATGAGAGCGGAATAAATGTGGACAGGTAGACAAGAGAAGCCCCACCCTTAATTCCGTTTAGTGTAGCACCATTTCCAGGAAGCCGGGTGCGAGACCGCGGGCAACCATTACGCACACCGCGCCCTGAGCGATGGTCAGAATTGAGGCGGCGCTTTCGGCAGCGCCCTGGAACTTATGCCTTCGCACGTGGCGTTGTCGATGGACAAGTTGCCGTTGGCGTCCAGCGTCACTGTCCAGACGGTATCGTAGTCATCGTCCGGCCAATCGGGCACCGGTGGAGTGTTGGGGTTATAGCTGGCGAGCAGCGCATTGACGGTAGCCGGAATATGATCGTGCTCCCATCCCACCAGCAGGGATTGATTCGAGAACGTGCCGCCGGTAAAGAAAAAATTGCTGGCCTGCGTGGCTAGCTGCTGGGGCGGGTTCTGGGCCATCATCTCGAAGCTCGCGGCCACATTGTAGGGCAAATTGTTGGCGATGGCGTACGGTAATACGGTGGTGTTGGTCCTGACATAGGAGTACGAATCACCTACTACGCTCGCGCTCCCGGGAAGGTCCTGCGCGGGATCGATGGAGTAAACCAGATTGGGATGGATCTTGCCGCGCAAGGCGTTGGGAAGGTCCAGCGCGCGCCACTGCCCCGCGCCAATATAGTTGCCGTCTTCCCACCATTTTGTCGGATGCGCCTCCGCGTGACGAATCATGTACACAGTTTCATTGACGTTGATTCCCGCTGGAGCTACGGCGCCACCGACGCCGCCCGTTACCTGGATATGGAAAGTTGTGTTGTTTGTTGCCGGCAGACAAGCCGCGCTAACAATCCCCCCGGCAGGCAGTGTGGGGTAGGTGTGCGGCGGATTCACATTGCTGTTGTAGGTAACCAGAGTGGCGCTTCCCGACGGCGCTATCGAGATCGCATAAATATAGTTAGGGCCGGCATAGCCCGCAGGCAGCGTCAGGCTGTACCCTTCGAGCCTGTTGATGTTTGCTATCAGGGTGCTGACGGTTTCCCACGGCGCCGAGAAAACATAAAATCCCGGCTCGTTTGCCTTGACGATACCGCTTACCAGGATTTCGTTGGCGCCTTCCAGGTCTCTGAAATCCAGCCCCTGGCAACTGTACGTAAGTCCAGTTCCAATCGTCGGGCAGGTTATGTACGGATCAGCAACTCCATCCGGTAGGGGTGCTGACGAATACGAAATATTGACCGGATAGCTGCTGGCGGGAACCGGGGAATTGCTCTCGTAGGACAAAGTGATCTGATTCAGCATCGCGAACTGCTCGATCGTTTCCAGCCCGACCATGTCAGGATATTGGTTTGCGGTTTGGGGGTGGGTCATGGGTACAACAGCATAGATGGCACTTACATTTTTCTCTCCCAGTACGTCTTGCTGCAGGAAGCTAGCCATGCGAAGCGACCGCTGCAATCCCTGATTCGTAAGATTTGCCGTCTTTGGATTGATGTCGCCGAGAGCGTGGTAAGCCAGATCCTCACTGACCACGAAGATCAGGTTGACGTTGGCGGCGCTGAGCGGGGTAGGAGCCGGCGGCGGCGGTGGATCGGGAGCGGCCGAGCCGCCGCATCCAGCGAGCAGGGTCAGCATAAGGATCACGAACAACAGCGATACGACGGTAACTTTGCTCACAGCTGCCTCAGTCTTCTCCGACAACCCGCGTCTACCGTATTGCCGATCCTGCTTGCGAAATCACTGACTGCATCACGGGTGTCAGCTGTACGACGAGCTCGGCGTTGTAAGCGTGGGATGTTGTGTCGGCGATGATTGCGGGCGTGGCGCCAAAGATCCGGAAAGCGCCCAGGGCATACCCGCGCGACTTGTAGGCCGGTGACCCTGGACTGACCGCGGGATCCACGTCGGTGATGATGATGGAAACCGTGTTGTCGCTGTTGCGGCGGATGTCGAAGGTACGGAACTGCTGGGGATGGTCGCGCAGCGAACAAGTTTCCACTTCCCAGAAGGCGAGCGTGGGATCGCCGTGCGGATCCGGTTGCGGCGTCACCACGTTCACATGCCGATGTCCCGCCATCCACAGAATCAGGTTGGGATACTGGTGCAGCGTATTGAGCACATACTCGTCGGTGTATTCCGGGCCCGGCCACATGGGAAACGGCGTCGTGTCGGTCAAGGTGTTTTGCGGCAGAATTGGCACGTGTGCCGCGATGACCATCAACAGGTTCGCGTCCTGCCCGGCGCTAAGCTCATTGACCAGCCACTGAAAGCGCTCATCGTCGAGAGCGCCGGCGGCGTAATTGGCCTGGTCCGGCCCCTTCACCGTATCGTCCAGCACGATGAACTTGATCGGTATATCGGACTTCGGCACGAAGCTGTAACAGGCCATGCCGCCGTCGAGGTTGGCCTGGCTAAAGCCATGGCCAACGGGCTTCGACGTGGTATCGAAAAACTCCTGCATCCAGTTCACGGTGGTGGAGGTGGGACTCGACAGTGAGTGACGTCTGCTGTCGGGGACGACCGTAGGCGGAGTGTCAAAGTCGGCGACCGGTCCGTAGCCAATCACAGTTCCGTACGGTGTCGTGCCATCGATCACGCCCATGTAGGCGCCGGAACCGTCGACCGATCCGTGACCCGGCGCGGGAACGAATTCCATGTTGAGAATGGTGCTGGCGATGTGAGCATTGCGGGTTTTGGTGTCCTCAAATGCCGAGCCCAACCAGAACTGATCGTGATTGCCGATGACCTCGTACCAGGGAAGATCGGGGCTGATGCCGGCGGCATAGAAAGGCCGCTGGTAATCGAGGGTGGACGCTCCCGCGTGCGCGCCGGAGCTGGGCGTGATGACCTTGCCATCGATGGTGTCGAGGAACCAGCGCAGTTCGTTGTATTGCGTGTTATTGCAGGCATCGCCCAGCGACATGCCGAAATCGAATGGCAGCGCTTTATGCAACGCGTTGATGGTCTGGATGGCGGCGTCGAGTACCTGCGGGGTCGAGAGCAGAATCGGCGAATAGGACGACGACATACCGGCGGACTCTGGACCGTAAGGCGCGACCCATCCCGGGTAGAGCGGCTGTGCCGGCGATTCCTTGTCGGCAATATGAATGTCGGAAATGGAGAAGTAGTACAGCAGCCGCGCGGTGTTGGGCGCGCCATTGTAGCCCGGTGCCAGATCCTTGCGCACAATGTGCTGCAACGGGCCACCGATGTTCCACGCGCTGTAGCCATACTTCGCATAGAGGGATACGTCACCCGGGCCCAGATGCGGAGCGGCCGGCGAGATGGGGACGGGGCAGACCTGCCGCTGTGCAGTAGTGTAAACCTGTCTCGCGATCGGCCAGTTCACAATCTGGGGCGCCGGCGGCTGGGGCGGCGCTGCACTGCTTCCGCAGCCGGTTAGCTGCAGCACGCCGAGGCCGACGCCGGCGGTTTGTAACGCTCCAATCCCAACCCCGATAGTTTTGACGAAGTCTCTCCTGCTCATTCCCTGCTTCTTGCTTTGGTTAGCCACGGAATCGCCTCCGGTTTTCCTGCAGGACTTCAAATGCCACTGGGTGGTGGCCCTGCCGCGAACCGTGTCTGGCAAGAAATCGCGCCTGGCTTTTTCTGGACCATGTGGACAGCGCGTCGCAACCATTCACGTGACACGATTCGTCACTGGTCTCATCGGCGATTCGGAGCCGGCCCTTTACCTGGGAAACTCGGGACGGCGGCCAGGAATGAAGGGTCCGGGCGGATAATCAATTCGCTTCATTCGTCTTGCCGCATGTCCGAGAGCGCTGTATACTGCGTTCCACTTTCATAAGAAACATCTGCAAGCACGTGCGTCCCACCGGCGCTATTCGCACTGCATGGGTTTCATCGGGAGGGCGATGCATCGCCTACGAGCGGTTATTGGGGGCACCTTTTTATTGACGGTGGGTTTTGCCAGCCTCGCCGCCGTGGCAGAACAGCCAGCGGTTCCGGCTGAGGTCCTCACGGTGGATCAGGCCGTCCAAATTGCGCTGGCGAACAATCGCGACCTGAAAATCGTTTCCCTCGGCCTCGATGGCTCAAAAGAGAAACTGGCTGCGGAGAAGACCAGGCGGCTTCCTTCGTTCAATACGTACGTGTTCGCCTCGCAGTTGCTTCAGCCCATCAACTTCACCGTGCAGGCAGGCCAGTTCGGGACCTATCCTGGCATCGGTCCTATCCCTGCTACAAACACCAACATCACCACCCCCAGCCAGCCGACGGCTTACGTCTTCGGCACCGCTTCGCAACCCCTGCTGACGCTCTACAAGATCAACATTCATATTCACGGGGAAGAGTTGTCGGTGGAGCAAGCCGTCCAGAAGGTGCGCGAAGAGCGCCTATCCATTGTTGACGACGTGCGGCAGGCTTACTACTCGATCGTGGAAATCCAGAACGCAATCGACGCGACCGAGGCCAGTATCAAGCAATATGAGGAACTCGATCGCATCACCACCCAGTATCTCGACCAACAGGTGGTGCTCAAGTCCGAGCTTCTAGAGGTGAAGGCCAAACTGGCGGATGAGGGGTTCAAGCTTCTGCAAGCTCAAGACAAGCTTGCTTCGACCAAAGAAACTTTGAACAATCTGCTTGGCCGCGACATCAACGTGCAGTTCAGCGCGGTGAATCCGACCGAATTGTCACCAGAGGAAGAAAATCTTCCGCAAGCGCAAGCCCTGGCGCTATCGCAGAATCCCAAAGTGAAAGAAGCCGAGCTCACGGTGAAACAGGCCGACAACGCCCGGCGGCTGGTGAAGTCGCAGTACTTGCCGGACCTGGGCGCATCCTTCCATTACCTTTCGCCCTTCGGCGTCAACTTTGTGCCGCAAAACGTGATGGGGCTGGGACTAGAGTTCAACTGGGAGCCATTCGACTGGGGCCGGCGCAGGGACGAAGTTAACGAGAAGGTCATCGCGGTGGAGCAGAGCAAGCTGAGCCTTGACGATACTAAGGCGCAGATCCTGATCAATTTGGACACGCAGTTCCGGGCATTGCACGAAGCGCGGGTCGCCGTCGCGGTAGCGACGTCAAAGAAGGAAGCCTCAACCGAAAAGCTGCGCGAGGTCACGCAGAAGTATGAGCAGCAGACCGCTCTTCTGCGCGACGTACTGCAACAGCAGTCGGCCGTCGAGGGCTCCAACGCAGACTACAACGAGGCGATGGCCAAGTTCTGGACCGCGAAGGCGAACTTCCAGAAAGCGATCGGGGAGGAGTGAAGCCCATGCACAGAACGCCACGGATAAAGGTTGGCCCGATCGGTTTGGCGGCACTCATCGCAGTCTTGACTGCGGCCCTGCTGTCTGGTTGCCGCAAAGAGACGACTAACCAGCCGACACTTGTGCCCGTGCGCACCGCTGCTGTGCAAACGATCGCCACCGATGTCGGCAACACCTATTCGGCAAACATCCAGCCCTACCAGCAGGTAGACCTCTCGTTCAAGTCGAACGGCTACCTGATCAGCATTCGCCAAGTGACTGACGCAGACGGTCACATTCGCAACATCGACCAGGGCGATTATGTGACCAAAGGGACGGTACTGGCCAACGTGCAGCCGGACGACTACCAGCAGAAGCTGGCGCAGGCGCAGGCCCAATTGGACAAAGCGCAGGCTGAACATGAACGCGCCAAGTTGTCGTTCGGACGAATGTCGGTGCTCTACAAAGCCGGAGCAGCTACCCAACCTGACTACGACGACACGCGCGCGCAGGACCAGAGCACACAGGCGGCAGTGGACAATGCGAAAGCTTCCATTGCCGAGGCGCAGATCGCGCTCGGCTATTGCGAATTGCGGGCGCCATTCGACTCGTGGGTGCTGAAGCGAAATGTGGATGTGGGCACGCTGGTCGGTCCGGCCACGAATGGTTTTACTCTGGCTGACACCCGGACCGTTAAGGCGGTTTTTGGCGTTCCCGACACAGCAATTGGACGCATCAAGGCAAACGGTGACGACGGAAGCGCTACCCAATCCTTTCTCCGGTCACGTTACTGCGATCTCGGCCGCAGCTGATCCGAAGAGTCGCGTCTACTCGGTCGAGGTCAGGATCGACAATCCGCAAAACCTGCTGAAGGCGGGAATGATCGCGTCCCTCACGATTGGAGCATCGTCGCCCTCCGGTAGCGTGACCGTGGTGCCGATTTCGGCGGTAGTGCGCAGCCCCTCGAACCTGAATGGCTTTGCGGTGTACGTGACCGATGGGACGGGCGACATGGTGAAGGTGCATACCCAGGATGTGGCGCTGGGCAACACCTACGGGAACATGATCTCGGTGCGCAGCGGAGTAAATATCGGCGATCGCGTCGTGACCTCGGGAACAAACATGATCAAGAATGGCGATGAGGTGCGGATTATTCCGTGAGGGGAGAACTATAAAGCTGACCAGGGCAGTTTCAGTCCTGGAGCGAGAAATGGGTGGAGCACGCCTTCCAGGCGTGCATCTGTGCTCGCGATATTCGCTTGCGCTTTAGCGCCTGAGGTAATGTTTTTCTTACCTCAGCGGTTCATGTTCGAGCCTAAAGCTGCACCGCTGAAGCGGTGCTCCACCCGAAACGCCGCCAAGCAGTGATCGCAGGGATCGATGCAGTGCAATGACGACCCATCACAAGTCCGACGATGAGATCATCGCAACCACGCACAATACTGCCCGCTTCTTCACCGAGCACCGCCAGGTTGGCCTGATCCTGCTGGTGGCGACCTTCGTTTGGGGTTGGTATGGCTATCACAACATGCCCAAGCGCAAGGACCCGGACATCCCCGTCCGGGTGGCGGCGGCACAGTGCCAGTGGCCCGGCGCCACAGCCGAACAAGTCGAGCAACTCGTTACCCGGCCCATGGAACAGGCGGCCGCGCAAAACACCACCATCAAACCGCCCAGCCCGTCCAACTTCGGCATTCGGTCGCTCAGTTTCCCGGGCCTCTCGGTGGTTTATATCCAGCTCGACGACAACGTCAAGGACAAGCAGAGGGAATTCAGCGACATTAACCTGAAGATGAACCAGCTGCAGTTGCCACGCGGCGCCGGGCCCATCCAGTTCAACAGCAACTTTGGCGACACGGCCGCGCTGATGCTCACCGTCGCCAGCCCCATCGTCACGCCCACCGAGGTCGCGCTGCGCGCCATCGCTATTCGTAAGGCCATTGAGCAGACGCGGAGCGAGCTGCCCAGGAATTCACCTGAGCCGCGGGTCAGCATCATTTATGCCTTCCCTCTTTCGGTTGCCGCCGGCCCGGTGCGCGAAAATTTCGAGAACATTGCCTACATTGCCCAGCGCAACGGCACGCTTAGGGACCTGCATTTCTTCGATGGCCCCGGCTATGTTGGCCTCGACGCCAGCACCACTTTCGATGACGAAACCATTCGCCAGCGCGGCGAGCAACTGATCAAGAACAATCTTCAGCGCTCCGAGCTTTATCCCGACGCGTGGCAGCCGGCCATCATCCGCAACCCGGCCGACACCGACACGCAGCTCGCCAAAGTCGCTGGCGCGAAATATTCGTATCGCCAGCTCGACAACTACACGGACCTGATCCAACGCACGATGCAAGGCGTGCCCGAGACGTCGACGATCACGCGGTCGGGCGTGCTGCAGGAGCAGATCTACCTCAACTACTCGCAGCAACGGCTGGCGCAATATGGATACGATCCTTCCAAGCTGAAGGACATCCTGAACGCACAGAACATCACGCTGCCGGCCGGCTCGCTTGAGGTGGGCCCGCAGGACCTGGTGATTAATCCCTCCGGCCTGTTTCCCGATGCGCCCGCCATCGGCAATGTCATCATTGGCGTTTCATCTTCGAACAGCCCCGTCTACCTGCGCGATCTGGTCGATATCTCGCGGAGCTATCAAAGCCCGCCAACTTTTCTGAGCTACTTGACATGGCGCGATGCCGGCGGAAACTGGGTGCGCAGCCGCGCCATCTCGCTCGGGATCAACATGCGCTCGGGCCAGCAGATCGACCTATTCGGCAAACATGTCAACCAGAAGCTGGACAGCCTGAAACCATATCTGCCGGACGACCTGGTCATTGTTCCCACCTCCAGCCAGCCGGTGCAGGTGAAGGAACAGATCGATCTGTTTATGGACGCGCTGTACGAGGCGATCGGGCTGGTAGTCATCGTTTCGCTGGTCGGCTTCTGGGAGTGGCAGTCGGCGGTGCTGATGGCGATCTCGATCCCCATCACGCTGGCCATGACGTTCGGCGCCATTTACATGCTCGGTATCGACATCCAGCAGGTGTCGGTGGCATCGCTGATCATTGCGTTAGGATTGCTGGTGGACGATCCCGTAGTGGCCGGCGATTCCGTCAAGCGAATGCTGGCCGAAGGACATCCCCGCATCATCGCCCCGTGGCTCGGGCCGACCAAGATCGCTACCGCGATTATGTATGCCACGGTGACCAACATCGTCGCGTACCTTCCCTTCCTGATGATCACGGGCACCACGGGTGAGTTTATCTACAGCCTGCCGATCGTGATGACCGTCGCACTCGTTTGTTCGCGACTGGCTTCCATGACCTTCATTCCCCTGCTGGGCTACTACCTTCTGCGGCCGGGCAAACCGGAACCGCCGATCGAGGAGCGCCGCAACAAGGGCTTCACGGGCAGTTATGCGGCAGTCGCCAAATTTGCCATCGAGCATCGCTGGAAGGTCGCCATTGGCTCGCTGGCGTTTCTGGTGCTGGGAGGGTTTCTATTCTCGCAGTTGAGAACATCGTTCTTTCCCGACGATGTGCAGTACTGGTCTTACGTCGATGTCTGGCTGCCCAACGATGCCAACTTCGATGCTACGAATACGGCAGCGCAGCAGGTGGAGCAGATCATCCGCCAGCAAGCGGATGACTGGGGCAAGCAGCATCCAGAGAAAGACGGCTCGCCTTCGCAGATATTGCGCTATGTGACGACATGGGTGGGCGGAGGCAGTCCGCGATTCTGGTTCTCCGTCTCGCCGCAACCCAAGCAGCTGAATTACGCGCAGGGTCTGGTGCAGTTGACCGACAAAGACATCACGCCGAAATTCGTCGATCAGGTGCAGCCCGTCCTCAGCGCGAAGCTGCCAGGCGTGCGCTGCGATTACCGCCAGCTGCAGACGAATCCCATCAACTATCCGGTGGAGATTCGCGTGGTCAGCGATGCGGATGTGAGCTCCACACGCAGCGCCGAGGACATTGCGGAGATGCGCAAGATCGCTTCGCAGGTGGAAGACATTGTGCGCTCCGCGGTCGAGGCCCGCCGCGTGCGCAATGAGTGGCAGAAGGAAAGTTTCCAAGTCACTCTTCAGGTTAATCCTGACCGCGCCAATATGGCCGGAATCACGAACCTGGATGTGGCGAATTCGGCGACCAGCGCCATGAGCGGCACCACCGTCACCACTTTGCAGGACGGGGACAAGAACATTCCAGTCGTGGCCCGTTTGCAGATGAATGAGCGCTCCAGATTGTCAGACATTCAAAACCTCTACGTTTATTCGCAGTCGTCGCAGGACAACACCAAGATTCCGCTGGTGCAGATCTCCGACATTCAGAACAGTATGACGACGAACCGCATCGTCCGTATCGACCACTTCCGCGAGATGTCGATCTACGCCTTTCCCGCTCCCGGTCATCTGGCGTCGGAGATCACGAACGCCGTCATACCTAAGCTGAAGGAGTTCGAGAAGACCATGCCGCCGGGTTACAGGGTCACGATTGGCGGCGAGTACAACAAGCAGCAGGACGGTTTCCGCAATCTGGCCTTAGTGCTGGTCATTTCAGTGATGACGATTTATCTGGCGTTGCTCTTCCAATTCAACAATGCCATTAAGCCACTGCTGGTGTTTGCAGCGGCGCCGTACGGAGTGGCGGGCGCCATCTACGGGCTGTGGGTGATGAACACGTCGTTTGGCTTTATGGCCTTTCTCGGCATCGCCAGCCTGATCGGCGTAATCGTCAGTCACGTGATCGTGCTCTTCGACTTCATTGAGGAAATGCATGCCAAAGGAGAGCCTTTTGAAGAGGCGGTGATCGATGCTGGTATCATTCGTTTGCGCCCGGTGATGATCACCGTCAGCGCTACTGTTCTGGCGCTGTTTCCGCTGGCCATGCATGGTGGCCCGCTCTGGCAGCCGTTGTGCTACGCACAAATTGGTGGACTGACGGTGGCTACTTTTATAACCTTGCTGATGGTTCCGGTGCTGTACTCGATATTTGTGCTGGACTTGAAAATACTTGTCTGGGGCCCCAAGCAGGAGAGCGTCAAGTCAGATACACTTGCGCCTGCGAGTTCCTCCCCTGCGACTGTGGCCTCCGGCGACTAGTCGCGAACCTCAATCTGAAACACGCCACGCCGTACTGGAGATAACTATGAAGATGGAAAGTCGGTTGAAGTTGGACTGCGGAATTCTATTGGTCGCTGCGCTGCTGGCGACTCCAGCTCTTGCCCAAATGGGTGGCCAGGGCGGCGGGGAACTTCAACAGAAACTCGCTGCCTTGAAGCAGTCCGCGGCGGCAAACAAGCAGAAGTTGCATCAGTATCAGTGGGTGGAAACCCAGACGCTCACACTGAAGGGTGAGCAGAAGCCGCCGAAGTCGAACCTGTGCAGCTACGGCCCCAACGGGCAGATCCAGAAGGTCCCCATCGACCAGCAACAAGCGCAGCAGAGCGGCCGCCAGGGCAGGCTGAAGCAGCGCGTCATCGAGAAAAAGACTGAGGAGATGCAGGATTACATGCAGCAGGTGAAGGCGGTCATCAGCATGTACGTTCCTCCTGAGGCGCAACTCATGGAGAAGGCCTTCCAGGCGCACAATGTCTCGATCGTGCCCGGCGGAGGCGCTGCGCAGCTGGTCTTTAAGAACTACGCCCAGCCCGGCGACCAGATGACGATTGCGTTCGACACGGCGTCGAAGAAGATTCAGACACTCAACGTCAATACGTATCTCGGTGATGACAAGGACGCAATAACTCTGGCCGTGCAGTTTGCCTCTTTGCCGGACGGAACAAATTACGCGGCGCAGACCGTTCTGAATGCACCGTCCAAGCAGATCAGCGTGACCACGACCAACACCAACTACAGCAAGCTGGCGCAGTAGGCAGCGGAGTTGTTTCCAGTTTCATTGGGGAGTGAAGTGAAAGCCAGCGATCCGCCGGCTCTCACTGGCCCTCGAGCGTGAACACGACGTTCATCTCTTTGCAGACGTGCAGCACTCCCTGGACTACCAGAGAAGCTGAGCTGGGCTGCGCCTCTGTAAGGTTGGAAGCAATCACCAGTTGGGTCAGCTTCTCGCCGAGCGGAGTGGCCTGCATGCTCGCCACCTGCGCGCCTTTGGCGAACATCACTTCCCGTTTCTTCGCATCATTGCCGGTGATGGTTATGTCGGTGCGGGCTCGCAGCGACTTCACCGCGGTCTGATAAACCTTATCGGCATTGGCTGCGAGCACGACGGTGGCGACATCATAGCCGGGTCCATTCGCAGGCTTGTTGGACATCTGCTGGATACGTCCCGAGACCGCCCGAGCCACCATCACCCATTGCGCTTCGGCGCCGATCGCGCTGAACAGGACGGTCGCAACTATCGCCGATGTCACTAACCACTTCCGTATCGTCATAGCATCCTCAAATTTTCAATATAGGATTCACTGCTGCCTGATGGCGGGATCAATGCCTGCGGTAGGCAGAAATCCCGCCGGAGACAGGTTTACCATCTCACGTCCCGGAGCCGCAAGGGGTCGCGGTGGAAGCGGTGGACCTCAATAAAACGGTTCAGCAACTCTCTGCTCAGCTTCTGCGCTGAACGGCCGTTTTCCGCTTCATTTCGACCCGCGATCCCCTGTTCGTCCTGTGATTTCAGATCACAGTGGGCGGCGATGGATGTCGAACAGTGAGGAGCAACGTCACTGTTAGCTGCTCCTCACCGAAACTCCCACCCAAGCAAAGGAGGCTTGGGTGGGACACCCGGCGTCAGGAAATGTCTACTGCACGACGTTAACCTCCGAGCAGTTGCTACTCTCGAAGTTGGCGTCGCCCTCTTCGGAGTCGCTGATGCGGATGAAGTACTGTCCGGGATCGAGACCGGCCGGCAGCTTGAACGAGACGAGTTGGCTGTCGTCGGAGCCGCTGACAACGCTTACGGCCGATGTTGTGGCCCAAGCAGCTCCGTGGCACTCCGCGGCCAGCTCGATAACAACGTTGGCGGGGTTGATATTGCCTTCAGGGAAGCCAGCGCCCGTCAGGCTGATGTAGTTCATGTCAGAGGCCCCACTTTCGGGCGAAGTTAAGTCGCCCAACTGCACGTTATTTATCCCTGGGCCCCCCCGCCCATTTATGTCAATGCTGTTGAGTCCGGGCGGTGTCGCGCCTGCCGCAATGGTTGTCTGAGTGATCCAGCGTTTGCCGTTACCATAGCCAATATTGCCGCCAACGGCGATCCAGATGTGCGAGGAGTCAGTGGCCGACAGGTCGGACACCTTGCCAGTGAGGCCGCCATCCTTGTAGTCCTGGAACCCCTTCTTGTAATAGGCGACATTGGCCCCGCCAGTTGCGGCCGGGTCTAGCCCAATCAGGAACTCGGGAAATTTTGGCGGGCCGCTTGGCAGCCGGAGGGCCGTGGGGGTGCCATAACTCGTGCTATATCCCGTTTGGACAAAGGGCGGCGGGGTCAGCATATTGGGGTCCCCCTTTCGGGTCGTGGCGGTCCCCACACCAATATCCCAGCTCAGCTTCCAGATGATTTTGTTGCTATTCGGCGCACTCGCAGCCACGGCATAAACGATCAGAGTTTTCGGGTTCACTTCAGATATGTAACCCCTGACACTTACGAACTTAAGATCGCTAACGTCCGCTGGTCTTCCATTGGCGTCGACGGTTCGGGCTGCAGCCCAATCGCTCCCGTTGTAGAAGAGGATCGTACCTCCGTCGCCAACCGCCCATGCGAAAGACAGGTTCTCGGGTGTCCACTTGTCGTCGATGAGTCTCTTGACCTCCCTACGGATCATGAAGACCCCGTTGAGAGCATTCCCGGTGCCGCTGGCTGGCTGTTGCCAGCCGCTACCATCACCGTGGCCATTCGAATACAGGATCTTGCCTCCAGCGCCCACCGCCATGCCCCAGTCCCAATCCCAGAAGTAAATGCTATTGAGACTTGTGGCGTTTGCGTCGGTCGGGCCAATTTGATTCCACGTGAAAGTTCTGTTATCCGTGGTCGCCGTCCCGAGAAGGACAGTAAACCGACGGGTCGCTCCATCGCCGTTCGCATCGCCCACTGCCCAGGCGCGCACGTCCGCCCCCTTCCTCCTTACCCGGACGGATTTGAGGTCCACAGTTAGGGTAGCAGGGTGGTCATGCTCACTCCATCCGGTACCGTTCGGATTAGAGAAACCGCCAGTAAACGTGTCGAGGAGGCTGCCACTATTTCCCACTGCCACTCCGATTTGGTCCTGGGCCGATGCAGCCGGCGCGGCGCATGAAACCAACCAACCCAGCAGAGCCATTGTGGTCGCGACACTCTTTACATAGTTCACTGCGAAGTTCATCTTTGCGCTTTTCATAGTGACCTCCTTTTGGTCATCGGTTGGGGCGGTGAGTGGTCTTGAATAATGAGGAGTAACTTCACCGCGTTAGCTGTCCTCACTACAGCAATTAGCCGTTAAGCATTTGGCACTTGGCGTAAGTCGCTGCTCTCGACTTACGCAGCCCTTCAGCGCGAGCTATAGCGCACCGCGAGTACGCATCCTCGAGGCAAGGTTGATTCCTGGCGATTTGGGAGTGGGCGTTTTGCCTTGCGTCGGCACAACAGGACCAGCATCAGGAACGGCCTCAGCTTCAGCGCGTCCGTGGATCTCGACCGGTTCGGCGCTATCGGGTAGGCCGCGTGAGACGACGTGTCTGCATCGCCCCGCTGCGAGGCCAGAAACGGCCCGCAGGCCGCTGAACCGGCGATAAACTCTTGCGTCCTCATGACAACCTCCTCTTGCCCGTAGTTGGCAGTAGCGTTTGCAGTAGCGCTGCCGACGATTGTTGCGAGTGTTAGCTTCATGGCGTCTTTTCCTTTGCGCCCCCAGAGGCGGGATGTTACCCCCACCTCCGGAAGCGGCCCCCTGAAAAGCAGGTCATCGAGCTCGGCCCAATTTCCCGCTTTCGTGAGGCACAATGCGCCGGTTTTCCGACACGATCAATGGCTAACGGCTGACTTTGGGATGAGTTTTGGATGACCGGCTAAGCTGTTGTAAGAACAAGGGTTAAATGGAGTTATGACCAACTGTATGGGTTGCCTTGGAGGCAAAAGGGTTTATAATCGCGCCCACCGATTACGTCTTGGGTGAGGTTGGTTGTCGTGAGCGCCACGCAAGAGCTTCTCCGCTTTGGCATCTTCGAGTTAAATCTCGCCACCGAAGAACTGCGTAAGAGCGGAACGCCGGTCAAGCTGCCTCCCCTGCCGTTCAAATTGCTGGCTTTGCTGGCCAGCCACGCCGGCCAGATCGTGACCCGGCAGGAAATCCAAGAAAAACTGTGGGGCGCGGAAACCTTCGTTGACTTTGAACAGGGCGTGAATAAATGCATTAAGCAGATCAGGACCGCCCTGAACGACAATGCCGATAATCCGCTTTACATCGAGACGCTGCCTCGCCACGGATACCGCTTTCTGGCGCCTGTCGTCTCGAAGACCATTGCCGCACCGGGACCGAGGGTGGTCGAATCTCCGTCTGGCGAACTGCCCCACCTGCCGGTATTGATTGGCGGAAGAGCGGCGACGCCCGCGTTGGCCAGGGCACTGGCGCCAAGCTATCCGGTGGCTGTGCCAGATGCGGAGGCGCGAGTAGAGCCACGACGCGAGGCCGCAGATATTCGCCAGTCGCGCTTGCGGCATTGGCGAACTCCGCTTATCTGGATCGGCTCGCCGTTCGTACTGGTTGGCTTGATCGCCGCGGGGCTCTATTTGCATGAGCACATAGCCATAATTCACTTTAAGGCCACCGAGAAGGACCCCATCGTGCTGGCTGACTTCGACAACAAAACAGGAGACCCCGTATTCGATGACACTTTGAAGCAGGAATTGGCGATTCAGCTGGAGCAACTGCCGTTTCTCAATGTGCTCTCCGATCTGAAGGTCGCCGAAACCTTGAAGCTGATGAATCGTTCTGGAAGTGAACGGCTGACGGAAGACGTGGCCCATGAGGTCTGTCTGCGTACCAACAGCAAAGCGATGCTGACGGGCTCGATTGCTGGGTCGGGCAGCCAGTATGTGATCGGCGTGAAGGCAGTCGACTGCAATACGGGGGACCAGATCGCGGACGCGCAGGAGCAGGCGGTAGGGAAGGAGAATGTGCTGAAGGCTTTGGACCGCGCAGCGGCGCATTTGTTAGGCAAGCTGGGGCAATCGCTAGCTTCTGCGCAGAAATACCGGGCTCCGTTGGAGGAAGCGACAACGCCATCCCTGGAGGCGCTGCAAGCCTACACGCTGGGCTACCAGGCGGTGCTGAAGCTGGATTCGGCCGCCGCGACGCAATTCTTTCAGCAGGCCATTGATCGGGATCCAAGTTTTGCCATGGCCTACGCGCGTCTGGGAGAGATCTATGCCAATCTGGGTGAGACCGCGCGCGCCAGGGACAACCTCAGCAAGGCGTACGAACTCCGCGCGCGCGTGGGCGAACGCGAGAAGCTCTACATCGACTCCCACTATGAGGACACGGTGACCGGAAACCTGGAGGCCGCTCGCCGCGCTTATGAATCGTGGGCCCAGATGTATCCCCGCGACGAGGTTCCGCTCGACAATCTCGGCAACCTATACTTCGAGGTGGGCCAACACAACCTGGCGCTGGCTACCTTCCAGAAACTCCACGAGCTCGATCCCGGGAGCGAGCTCAGCAGCGGCGGCCTGGTCACTGCCTACACTTTTCTCGACCGTCTGGAGGAAGCCGAGGCAATGGCGCGACAGGCGCAAGCTCATGGCGCAGACTCACCATCGATTCACACTAATCTCTATCAAATCGATT
>JBEKTC010000155.1:0-10137 GCA_049516475.1 Candidatus Korobacteraceae bacterium
CGCATCCAACTCTGCAACGCCGGCATTCCGGCGGCTTGCTCCGGCTCCAGCAGCGCTTTCACCACTCCGCAATCGGTATGCCCGCAGACGATGATGAGCGGCACGTGCAAGGCCAGCAGAGCGTATTCCACACTCGCTGTCACGCCGCCTACGTGATCGCTGTATCGGGGCGCGATGTTTCCCGGGGTGCGCTCGATGAAGATTTCGCCCGGTTGGCTTTGCATCAGCATGGCAGGCTGGATTCGGGAGTCAGCGCAGGTAAAGAACATTGCAATCGGCTGCTGGTGATGCTTCAACTGCTCGAACAGCTCGCGGTGCGCCGGATAAACTTCTCGTTGGAATTTCGCCACGCCTTGCACGATTTTCGCCAGCGCTTCCTCACTCTTCACGGCAATCTCCATGATCGAATTGGTGTTTCGCGGGTGGAGCACGCCTTCAGGCGTGCATGAAAGATACCGCACCCAGGAGACTGGCTTCAGCCACTGAGGTATATGTGCGAAGAGTTACCTCAGTGGCTAAAGCCGGCTGCTTTCAACTAGCTTGTAGGCACGCCTGAAGGCGTGCTCCACCCAGTCTGGGATTCAATTCTGAAATTCTAGTCCGCCTCTGTCCGCTGCAGCATCAGAACGCACTCCTTGCGGTAAAAGTGCGCCTTCCAGAACACCACAGGCTTCCAGTTCAGACGCATGACGCTGCGCGTGTACTCCACGATTTCCCGGATGTCCGCGTCAACCCACACGTGGTAATGAATGCTGTAGTCGGATTGCAGAAGGTGTGCCAGCTGTTGGTCGAACTCGGGAGTTGCCCGGCGACATCCTACAACGTTCTCGACCCAGTCCTCAAAATGCGCCCGCTTGTCGAACCTGCCGTCATCTTCATCTTCCGCGATCAGGTGTTGTAACGTGGTGTGCGCGCGCTTCGCATCGAACGTGTATCGCTTGTCGGGAACCTTCAGCAGCAGGATTCCGCGCGGCCTCAGCACATCGTACCAGTGACGCAGCGCCGCCAGCGGCAACGGCAGATGCTCCAGAACATGGCTGGCGATCACGAAGTCCAGGCTGCGCGGCGCAAACGGCAACTGCATCGCGTCGGCGACTATATCAGGATTCAAGACCGGTGTGCTGACTTCCGCATAGTGCTGCCGCAAGTCCTTATCTGGCAGGCGATCGACGTAATACACTGTCGCGCGTCGCGGAATCGGAAACCTGCGCCACAACGCTCCGATCTCAATGCCTCGTCCGCGCAGATGTCGAGCTAGCAGCCTGTTCTCCAGCCATCGCAGCGGCGCGCCTTTGCCCATGCGACCACTATAAAACAGCGGGTTGCGTGAACCACGTTGAGGAGGATGCGCCTGTCGCGACTCGAGTCGCTGGTCGGCACGCGAGTCAGCCCCGGCAACGGACAACCGACAACTGGCAACTGACAACCGCCTCTCGCACTATAATGGTCTTCCGGGCGAAGTGTGGGTCCTGCCCGGTTTGAATCCTCGTAATATTCCTTAGCATCAGCCAACTGGAGGACGATCAGAATGGCACATGAAGTTCCGCCGCTGCCCTACGACTACGCTGCTCTTGAACCCTACATCGACACGCAAACCATGCACCTGCATCACGACAAGCACCATCAGGCTTACGTCACCAACCTGAACGCCGCGCTGGAGAAGGCTCCCGAGTTGCAAAAGCTCAGCGGCGAAGAGCTGCTGAAGGGCCTGGAGAATGTTCCCGAGGCAATCCGCAACGCCGTGCGCAACAACGGAGGCGGCCACGTGAACCACTCAATGTTCTGGAAGATCATGGCTCCCAACGCCGGCGGCGAGCCCACCGGCGCCATCGCCGACGCCATCAAGAGCACCTTTGGCGACTTCAACGCCTTCAAGGAGAAGTTCAACGACGCCGGGCTGAAGCAGTTCGGCAGCGGCTGGAGCTGGCTGGTGCGCGACCACGGCGGCAAGCTGCAGGTCGTCAGCTCCGCTAACCAGGACAACCCCATGAGCCAGGGCTTCCACCCCATCATGGGCAACGACGTCTGGGAGCACGCCTACTACCTGAAATACCAGAACCGCCGCGCCGACTACCTGAAGGAATGGTGGAACGTGGTCAACTGGGCCGAAGTCAACAAGCGCTTCCAGGCGAGCGGGAAGTAGAGCGTCCAGCAGCTATGAATGCGAAGGGGTGCGGCGATCGCACCCTTTTCTGTTTCCCGCTTGGCGACGTGCCACGCCTGGCCGCGCCTGAACTCAGCTGTGTGATATGTTCTTTATCCCATGAATCTCCGTCTCGCGCTCTCAATCGCCCTTCTATCCTGCCTGTTCACTGGTCTCGTCGTACTCGCTCCCGTCCCTGCTTCGGCTGCCGCCAAGGACGCTTGCAGCCTCATCACCTCCGCCGACGCGCAAGCCGCGCTGGGTGAGCCGGTTTCGCCGCCCAGAAACGAGCCCCGGCCCGGAGCCAGTGCCTGTAGGTTTCGCTCCACGCAAGGCAGCGCTCTCTCCGCCAAGACGTTGACCGTGACCGCACACTACAGCGACACGGACGTCAGCGGGAACGATACGGGGATGGCTGACAGTCTGAAGGCCGCGGGATACAAGAACGTTCAGCAAATCTCCGGTGTGGGAGATGCCGCAGTGTGGGGAACCAACTCCATGATGGGCCGCCCTATGGGCGAACTTACCCTCCGCAAAGGCAAGAACCTGATCCTGACGATCATTATCAGCGGCATTCCGGATGAGGCAACCGCTCTCGCTCGCGCCAAGGCCCTGGCGGCAACGATTCTTCCGAAAGCCTGACGGGCTTCCGTCCGGCTATTCACGGCTTCGCCTCAGCGGCTGGCGGCCCGAAGCCGCACCGTCCTCGCATGCCCTGGCGGAATTTTTCCCGCTCCTCGGGCGTCATGTTCTGCCAACGATCATCCATGCGCCGCCGCCAGTTGGAGCGGTGGCAGCCGCGGCCGCCAAAACCGCCGAAGAGTATCCGGCACAGCGCCAGAATTCCCACTGCCTGCCAGAACGTAATCAGGCGCCAGCCGAAGAGCGGCGGCAGCAGCCAGTTCCACAGATGCAACACTACTTCGCCGCCGATGAAGATAAATAGCAGCATCCCCAGAATCGCCAGCGGAACCATGAAAATCATTTTCTTCGTCATATTCAGTCCCTCATGCTTTCGTAAATTCGTCGTAAATGTCTTGAAGCTGCCGGCGCAGATGCAGCACCGCATACCGTTTGCGCGACAGTAGCGTATTCACGCTGACGCCGGTCTCGGCGGCGATCTCCTTGAAGCTTCGTCCTTCCAACTCATGCGCGACAAACACCTCGCGCTGCTCGTCGGGCAGCTCGTCCAGCGCAATTTCCAGTTCGTCGAGCAGCACGCTGCGGGCGTAAAGCCCCTCCGGCCCGGCGTCGGGCGAAGGCAGCAAGTCCTCCAACCGCAGCAACTCGCCGTCGTCGCCCTCCACCGCCGCGTCGCTGAAGCTCTCCGGCTGCTTCTTGCGGAAGAGGTCGGTGATGCGGTTGCGCGCCACGCGAAACAGCCAGCCGGCAACATGCTCAATCGGCATCAGCAGCCGGTTCGCCTCCACCAGCTCGTAGAACACTTCCTGCAGGATGTCTTCGGCGTCACGCGGGTCGGGCACACGGCGGCGAATGAAGTTGCCCAGCCGGGACTGCTCCCGCTTGACCACCTCGGAGATCCGCTGGTCCTGTTCGAGTGCCATCCGGTGTACGCTCGCCGCGTCGTTCATCTACCGCTGTAGACGGATGAGGGGGTAGGAATATTGTAGGGGTTTCTCCCAAGCCGTCATTCCACGCCCCGAAGTGTAACTTCTGCGTGTTTTTGTCACAGTTTTGTTAACAGGCCGTTGACTGGCACTTTGAACTGTTATTAGCTGTAGATACGGCACCAACGGATTGCAACTATGGAGAAAATACTAGTCATCGAGGACGATGCGGCGGTCCAACGCGCCTTGCGGCGGACCTTTGAGTCCGCGGGATTTGACGTGTCTATTGCTTCCGATGGCATGATGGCGATGGAAACCTTCCGCGCGACCATGCCTCGGCTGGTGATTCTGGACCTGCGATTGCCGGGCAAGTCAGGCCAGGACCTGTGTCGCGAAATCAAGCACGAAAGTTCCAACGTTCCTATACTCGTTTTGAGCGCGGCCAGCGATGTCCTGGACAAGGTACTGCTGCTGGAGCTTGGGGCCGACGACTACGTCACCAAACCCTTTAGCCCGCGGGAGCTTCTGGCGCGCGTGCGGGCGGCCCTGCGCCGTCTGAACCAAGCGTCCGACAAAGTAGAGGCGTTCAGCTTTGACGATGTGGAGGTGAACTTCTCGAGGATGGAATTACACCGTAGCGGACAACTGATCCCTATGACGCCACAGGAATTCAAGATGCTGCGCTTCTTCCTGAACAATCAGGAGCGAGCCATCTCCCGCACCGAGCTGCTGAATGAGGTGTGGGGCTACCACCACTATCCCACCACCCGCACCGTGGATACTCATATCCTGCGGTTGCGGCAGAAGCTGGAACAGGACCCGACCGATCCGGTGCATTTCCGTACCGTCCACGGGACGGGCTATAAGTTTGTCCGGTGATCGAGCCGAGGAAGGAAACGGCGATGGGTAGATTACGGCTGCGCACCAAGTTCCTCATCGCCATGTTGCTGACCTCAGCCGGGCTCACCGCCGTATCGCTCCTGATTGTCCAGCACACCGTCGCCAATCATGTCCGCGGCGGATTGAGCAGCGATCTGGCCGATTCGGTGGAGAGTTTTCGCAATCTGCAGCGCGAGCGCGAGGCAGAGTTGGCGCGCCTAGCCGAATTAATGGCCGATCTTCCCAGCCTGAAGGCGCTCATGACATCGCGCCACGCTCCCACCATTCAAGACGGCTCGCGAGAGATGTTTTATCTCTCCGGCGGCGATCTCTTTGCGCTGTTGGACCCGGCCAATCAGTTCGTTGGCTTCCATACCAAGTCTCCCGGCATTTCCCGCGAACAGGCGCAGCGGCTGTTGGACGGTCGCGGCTCTCTGGACGAACCGCTGCAATGGTGGTTTGCCGGGGGACATCTCTATGAAGTCGTCCTGGCGCCAATCTATTTTGGCCCCCGCTCGGATAATGCGCTCCTTGGCGTTGTGGCCGTAGGTCATGAAATGAACGCAGCCGTGGCTCGCCAAGTGAGCCAGGTAGCCGCAAGTCAAGTCGCAATCCTGAGTGGCGACACGGTGGTTGTAAGCACACTGAATCCTGAACAGAGCGGGGAGTTGAAGTCGCAACTCGCGGCCACTCCATCCCCAGATGGAAAGGCGAATTGGAAACTCGGGAAGGAAAGTTTTGTAGTTTCGGCCCTGACGTTAAATCCTGACGAATCGCCGCAAGTAACCATCATCGTGATGAAATCTTATGACGAGGCAACCGCCTTTCTGAACCATCTTCGCCATCTGCTGCTGGCGGTCGGGCTGGGAGCGGTCCTTGGCGGCAGCCTGTTGGTGTATGTTATCGCCGGCACCTTCACCCGGCCGCTGGAGAAACTGGTGGGCGGCGTGCGGGCGCTGGGCGGCGGAGATTTCGTTTATCCATTGCAGGCGCCCGCAGTCAGCGAGGTGGCCGAGCTCACCGAATCCTTCTCGCGAATGCGCGACAGCCTTCGCCAAGCGCAGCAGCGATTGCTCGACTCCGAGCGCCTGGCCACGATCGGCAGAATGGCCAGCTCCATTTCGCATGACTTGAGGCATCCACTCACGGCGGTGCTGGCAAATGCCGAATTCCTGGCGGATGCTGACTTAAGCCCGCTGCAGCGGGAGGAGCTGTACCTGGAGATCCGCGTCGCCGTCAACCGGCTGACCGATCTGGTGGACTCTCTGTTGGAGTTGTCGCGTCCCGCCGAGTCACTGAGTGTGATGGAAACGCCGGTGGAGCGGACCATCAGCCGGGCCATCGAACTGGTGAGGTCGCATCGCCAATTTCAACGGATCGCCGTCGCCATCGACTCTCCCGGCCTGCACAACGCGCAGTTCGATCCCCGCAAGATGGAACGCGTCTTCTACAACCTGCTGCTGAACGGCTGTCAGGCCGCGCAAGTCTGCGGTGGTCACGTTGGCGTGACCATAGCCGACCAGAACGGCGACTTGAAAATTCAGGTCATCGACGACGGTCCGGGAGTAGAATTCTCTATCCGCGACAAACTGTTCGACCCCTTCGTCAGCCATGGCAAGGAGAATGGCACGGGACTGGGACTCACGATAGCGCAGAAGATCGTGCAGGACCACAATGGCAGCCTGTACCTGGAAAGCTCGATGCCAGGGCGAACAGTGATGGAAATCGTATTGCCGCGGCTTTGCAACAAGAAGACGGCTGTGGGAAATGGCCGGTTGGCCGACGCTTCGCAACCATTCACCGCCTGAAGATTTTTGCTCGCCACTTCTGAGGCCCCGGTAACTTGGTTGCAGAGAGGTGCGACATGAACGATTTCTGCTGTGCCCGACTCTTCCGCCGCAATGGAAAACTCGACCGCAACTGGGTCGGAAGAGGTGCGGCTTTGGCTGCGCCATTGCGCGTTCTCTGGCTTGGAGCGATATTGGCGTCCTCGTGCGCCGCGCAGACTCAGCCTCAGACCGGCGACACTGCCGCCCTGCAGGAGTTGCAGAGCCAGGTCCATGAGCTGAAGGACATGGTGTTGCAACTGCAGCAGCAGACGGTCGCCAGCCGTGCCGAGATCACGCGTCTGCGCGAAGAACTGGAAACGCGCCACAGTGCCGACAACGCAACTGTCGACGAGCAATCGCCCGCTTACGGTGCTCCCACCACCGTCCAGTTGGCGCAGCGGCTGGACCACGTTGAGGAAGACCAGCAACTGCTCTCCGGAAAGGTCGACGACCAATATCAAACCAAAGTCGAGAGTGCTTCCAAGTACCGGGTGCGGCTGTCGGGCATCGTTCTGTTCAATCTCTTTGGCAACAGCGGTACGGTGGACAACCAGGACGTACCCACCTGGGCCGAGCCACCTAATCCGGGCAGTTCCTCAGGTTCGGTTGGCGGGACGCTGCGGCAATCGATCATCGGTCTCGAAACTTTCGGCCCCGAGATCTGGGGGGCGCGCACCAGCGCCAGCGTCAACTTCGATTTCGGCGGCGGATTCCCGGCCACCGACAATGGCGTGAATGATGGCCTGGTCCAGTTGCGCACTGCCGCAGTCCGGCTCGACTGGAAGACCACGTCGGTCATCGCCGGCCAGGACCAGTTGTTCCTATCTCCCCTCAGCCCCACTTCGTTTGCCTCGGTCATCGTTCCGCCGCTCGCCTATGCGGGCAATCTCTGGACGTGGACGCCGCAACTGCGTGTGGAGCATCGTTTCGCCCTAAGTGGCGATTCCACGGTGACCGTCCAGGGCGGCTTTCTCGATCCCTTGACTGGAGAGATCCCAGGCGGTGGTTATTACACCTGGTATCGCACTGCGACCGCCGGGGAGCAATCGCGACAGCCGGCGTATGCAGCGCGAGTCGCGTACTCTCACCCATTCTTTGGGCAGACTTTCACTGTCGGCGCCGGTGGATATTACAGCCGCCAAAACTGGGGCTATGACCGGATCGTTAACGCATGGGCCGGCACCATGGACGTCAATCTGCCGCTCGGCCGGCGCTTCGTGCTGAGCAGCGAGTTTTATCGCGGAGCGGCCATCGGCGGATTGGGCGCTGCGCTCGGACGCAGCGTTCTCTTCGACGGCATGCTCTCCAGTCCCAGCACCGAAGTTGTTCCGTCGAATGTTGTCGGCGGTTGGGGACAACTGAAGTTTCGCGCTACTCCGAAGCTGGAGTTCAACGGCGCCTTTGGGCAGGACAGCCCATTCGCGGCTGACGTTCGCTATTTCGGCGAGCAGGTCACCAGCTACGCTGCACCATACTTCACTGCCAACCGCGGGGCCTTCGGCAACGTGATCTACCGGCCGCGTTCTGACTTGCTCTTATCGATGGAGTATCGCCGCTTGCGCACCTTTAACATTTACGACAGCAGCAATCAGGCTGACCAGGTCAATATGTCGGTGGGGGTATTGTTCTGAGAACTCTGCTCAGGATCCCAAGATCATGGTTTCGCCTGCTGGCGGCCGCTTGCTGCCTGACAGCAACGGTGTTCTGCTGCGCGCAGGAGGTGACGGTTACTGGCAAGGTGGCTCTTGAAGGCGGCGCGCCAGCATCTCCGACCATCGCGACCGTCGTTTGGCTGGCGCCCATAGCCAATACCACGCCGGTTGCACCCATGCATGCCGTACTCGCGCAGAAGAACAAGACCTTCGAGCCTCACCTGCTGGTAGTGACGCGAGGATCGACCGTCGAATTTCCCAATCACGATCCCTGGTTCCACAACGTGTTTTCGCTGTTTAACGGCAAGCGCTTCGACCTGGGACTTTATGAGGCGGGCACTTCGCGCACCGTGCACTTCGACCGCGAAGGCGTTTCGTTCATCTTCTGCAACATTCATCCCGAGATGAGTGCAGTGGTCGTCGTGCTTGGCAGTCCCTACTTCGCCACCACAAATAAGCAAGGTGACTTCACGATTCCCGATGTTCCTGCCGGCCGTTACACGCTGCGCGTCTGGAATGAGAGTGCCCAGCCCGCGACGCTGCAAGCGTTGTCGCGCGAAGTGCAGCTCAGCGACAGCTCTCACTCCCTGGGCACCATCCGCGTACAAGTGACCAGGGCTTCTTCAATTCCCCACAAGAACAAGTATGGCCAGGACTACGAACCGCCTTCGCCGAACAATCCGGTTTACGTTCAGCCGCAGTGATGGCGGGGCAGCGTGCAGGAACTGCGCGGTGATAGTCTTACGGCAGCCCACTTCTGATATATAAGCGATGGGGTGGAGCACGCCTTCCAGGCGTGCAGAAGCGGGCGCAATATTTGGCTCCGCGCTTTAGCGCCTGAGGTAAGGGATTCCGTTACCTCAGCGGCTAAAGCCGGATTCATTTGGGGCTGCAGAATGCACCGCTGAAGCGGTGCTCCACCCCAGGGCATCAGGAATGAATCGGCTCTAGCTTGTGGAGACAACATGGAAACGCTGTACTACTCGCGAATGCCGTCGCCTGTCGGGCCGCTGCTGATTGGAACATCGGCCTCGGCGCTGGTGATCCTGGAATTTGATCGCGGGCTGCCGGAAGCAATCAATGGCAAGGAAGTCGCGTGGCAGGAGTCAGAGGCGCGCACGCGCCATGTCCGCAAACAGCTGGAAGAATATTTTGCCGGCAAGCGCCGCGACTTCGATCTCGAGCTCGACCTTCGCGGCACAGAGTTCCGCGCGCGTTGCTGGCATGAACTGCTAAGGATTCCGTACGGCGAGACGCGCTCCTACGCCCAAATCGCCCGCGCCGTGGGTAACCCGAACGGCTATCGCGCCGTGGGCCAGGCGAATCATTACAATCCCATCGCCATCATCGTTCCCTGCCATCGCGTGCTGGCAGCGGGGTGTTATTTGGGCGGCTACGGAGGTGGACTGCCGGTAAAGGCATTTCTCTTGCGGCTGGAAGGCGCTGCGTTTCGCGAGGAGCCAGTCGCAAGTGAAGCGAAACAGCTTGCCTTCACGGCGGACTAGAAGCGGTCACTGGTGCCGTAGAGAAACAGGGCCTGGTGTCGCCGGCTGAAGCCGGCTCAGGGTGAGAGACAAGGGCCTAGACGCTGGCCTGAAGGCCAGCTCTACCTGAATTCTCCTTCGCCAGGAGTTTTCCGTAGCCTGTGAAAGGCGTGCTTTGCCCATCGCTTGTACCTGAGAAGACGATCTAACTGAAGACGCCCGCTATTCTTCCGCGTCCCGCCACTGGTATCCGCACATCAGGCATTTCCAGCGGCGGCTGACCTGGGTCGGCGGTTCGGGAAGTGGAATGGCCGACGACCACAGCGTGATCTGGCGCGGGTTGGTGCTGGCTACTTCCCGTATCTCCAGCGACTCGCACTCCGGGCAGCAGGCGACGTCTTCCATCTCGCCGTCATCGTCATCTTCCATCTGCGGCGGCTCGGAGTCTTCGGGGTCGAAGTCCTCCAGCACTTCCAACGCGCGCACTACCTGGCTGTCGGGCACTTGCAACCGGATGCCGCCCAGCGCCATGCCCATGTGCCAGTTCATGGCGTGCATGTTCTCGTCGCACACGAAGGCGCA
>JBEKTC010000156.1:0-15700 GCA_049516475.1 Candidatus Korobacteraceae bacterium
CGGGATAGTTCAAGAGCTGTGCCAATGCAAGCCGGCGAATCTCGCCCGCCGAACGCCCGCTTGGCCCGGTGTGATAGACGACGTACCGTTCGCGATCAGGCTCGATTTGGCTTTGCCCGAGGTAAATCATCGCGTGGAATGGCATCCGCGAACCATCCTGTCGGAAGAACAGCAGGTCACCGGGCCGGGCGCGCATTAAGTCGTGTCCGACGAAGTGCGTGTTATGCCGCCAAAGCGTTTCCACGTCCGCGAACTGCGCGAAGGCGCCGTCGCCAAGATCGTTGGCCTGAAAGCTTCCGCCGCGCACGCGAAACAGTGCCGCAGCCAGTGGGGTGTACGGGTACTGATACTGCTGGATGTCGCTTGCCGAAGCTGGAGCCGGCAGTGCCATCTGGTGCGCCCACGCCGCATCGTGCGGCCGCAAGGCTTCGCGGTAGGCGAAGCGCAGCAGCGCGGCGCAATCGTCAATTTCCGCAGGAAGCGCTCGTCCGCGAAAATACTGCGCCTCGGCCAGGAAGGTAAACCATCGGCGGAACGCGACGCGGTCAGCGGGATCGTGCAAGCGCAGGAAGTCCGGAGTGCCGTCTCCGATCGCGTCACTGGAGTCGAGAAAGGTGTTGAATGCGATCTCTTGCGCCGCGAAGCCAGACCCCGTGACCCGAACCTTCGTCGCGCCCGGCAACACTCCGGCACGCAGCGACGCTGCCGCCGTGTCGCCGTCCACCGTCACCGATTCCACGACAGCACGGTGCGGATCTTCGACCGTGACCTGCAAGTCGCGCAGTGGACGGCCGTTGGAGGGCGTGATTTTGAGTTCTGTGGAAGTGAAACCGTCGGCGGGAACTGCGGTTGGGGAGAGTTGCAATATTAAGGCCGCAGGAGCCATCGTGTGTCGAACGGTGAAGGCACACACCACCGCACCGGTTGCGACCACGGCCAACACTGCTATCCAGCGAGGCACGCCGCGCATGAATCGTCACCCTCCGCGGGAGCACGGATTATAACGCAGTGACCATGATTTCCGCGGAAAGCCGGATGACGCGCACCGCAATTCAGCAACGGGCGGAACAACGGCTGGATGTGACCTTGCAGAAGGATCTCAGCCGCATCCAGGTCCCTCTAAGACTATTGATTTGATTGGTGGCGGCGGTAGGACTCGAACCTACGACCTACGGATTATGAGTCGCCCATCCGACTCTGATTCTAAACAACTTCAACAATTTAGCTCTGCAAAACGCGGCAAACCAAAGCAGAATCCGCAAACTATCCGCAAACAAAAAGGGGGCAAGGAAAATGCCCAGTAGCCCCCGATCACTAGGCTCTCCAGTTGAGTCACACTATCGTCCTTCTCCCGTTGGGGATCTGGTCGTAATGAACCCGGCCGCGGAGGTTCCCGCGCCCTACCGGCTCGTCACGCGCTCCCCCTCGGAGCTACATCCTCACCCCAGCTGGGTAAAGCACAATCTCGGCCTATCGGTGGCTCGGCTCTCGGCGATTGCCGCAAGCTGGAATCCGTCGATGCTCGACCCAATCTCCATTACCCGAGATGGAACGATATTGAACAGCCACGAGGTATGTGAGCTGGCGCGCAGAAGGGGGGCTTGAGCGAGTCTCTTGTCTGGAGTACGACCTGGACGTTTTGGATCGATACCGGCACTCCATGCGTTATTTCGGCTTGCTGGCACCGCGCACAAAGAGGCTGACCTCCGGCGCCGTGTTTGCCTTTCTCGGTCTCTCGCCCGAAAGCGACAGCAGTTTTCTGCCCGCGATCCGCACGTTCATGAATGGTAGGGGCCGTACCGCCTCGGCGCTCGCCAGCCAGACTCCAAGCCACAGAGCAAGAATCCCCGACCCTCCACGACATCCGCCTGCCGGTCTGAGTTTTTGATTTTCCTAGAGATGAACCGGCAGTTCGTACAACGCATCTCCGACAGGTCAAAGTTATGGAATCTGGTCTCAATAAACGCCATTGTGTCCATGGAGTCGGTTCAGCCGTGCCGATCGCCTGGCAGCGCACCACTTGTGATGACTCCAAAGTGGATACGGTAATCCGGCCAGCCGGTCGATTCGGATAACGACGCAAAAACGGTTGGGCGAGAGGCAGCATCATTTCACGGGCACAAATTTTTGGACTCTCCGTCCCCAATCGGTCTCGGCCACATAGATATTGCCTTTGGAATCGACCGCCAGAGTGTGACCGTGGGTAAACTCACCTACCTGGTGACCAGGACGCCCGAAGCTTGAGAGTACTTCTCCACTAGCATGGTCGAGAATTTTGACCTGCTCATCGCCTCCGTCGTCGACGTACATGTATCTCTGCTCCCGGTCGGGAGAAAAGCCGATCCACCACGTGGTGCCCCAATTATCGGGAAGTCTGTTTCCTCTCTTTATCCAGATGTTCCTCTTGAAGGTTCCCATCTTATCGAAGACTTGGATCCGGTCGCCCTGCCGGTCACAGGCATAGACTAAGTCGTCGTTGCCAATGACCACACAATGCACAACCTGCATGAACGCACCACCCGCACCTGCGTCCGCCTCTGCTTTTGTTCCCTGGTGCCCCCACTGGCGAAGGAATTTTCCCGATCGATCAAAAACGACTATGCGGCTATTGCCATACCCATCGGCGACATAGATGTCTCCATTGCTGGGATCCACTGCTATGTCGGCAGGCATATAAAACTGCGTGTGACTCGAATTCAGTGCCCGGCCCTTTAGAGTGCCATCGGAAGTATCGACAACGCCTCTTGCCCCAATCTGCATCAGTAGCTTTCCGTCGTGACTGTATTTCTGGACAATTCCATCGCCATTGCCGGTCGTCCAAATATTGTTTTCATAGTCAATGGTGCAGCCGTGGGTGACATTTGGAACGACTTTCCAATCACCAAAGCTATTTACCACATTGCCGTCGGGATCGAATTCAATGTAAGGTGGCGCCTGCTGCGCAACTTCCCCTTCCTTGTCTGTCATGTCATTGCGATTAACGATGAAGACGTGATCTTGTGCGTCCACGCATACACCGCTGACTTGTCCGATCACCCATTTTTTGGGCAACGGCTTCGGCCAGTTGGGATCGACCACGAAGTTCGCACCGTCGCGGTGTGCCTGCGCGCGACTGACGATTCCCATTGCGACCACCAGACCTATGCAAAGGCAAGTCGTAGCGAAACGCCCTATTTCTTTCTTCATTTTGCCTCTCGGTGGTTGTCTGCCGAACAGCATCATCAGGCTGTTGCCGCGGTAACCCAGAACTAAAGACACTCAAAACCCGTGGCATGAGCGGCTCACACAGCTACGCAGGAGTTCGGTCCAACACGACCCTCAAACTTCTCAGCGCTCCCGCCTGTCGAGACAAGCGGAGCCTTGCCTGCCGATCTGATGGCAAACGAGTCGCGGGCTGGCTGGTGATTTCGACGCCCGATTACTTGCCGGAAAAGATGGCGAAGGAAGCGAGATTTCAAGTTGGCGACCTTCACTACCAGGCTCTGAAATAAACTATGCGCTTTGGGGATGCACCTGGTCTTGAGCCGACGTCCGACGGCTTTCGCTCGGCAGAGTGAAATGAAAGCTGGCGCCCTGCCCGGAGTCGGAGGTGGCCCATAAACGTCCTCCGTGTGTTTCGATAATGGACCGACTGATTGGCAGACCCATACCGGTGCCGTCAGCCTTCGTGGTGAAGAACGCACTGAAAACGTGTTCCGCCTGTTGCGGGGGCAATCCGATCCCCGTATCACTGACCGAGATCAGTAGTTGGCCATCCTTGACTCGTTGCGCCCTGATCGTAAGTTCGCGCGCGGTGGATACGTCCTTCATGGCGTCGATGCCATTCAGCATCAGGTTCATGAATACCTGCTGCAACTGAATACGGTCTGCCATGACCGGGGGAAGGTTTTCGGCCAGCTCGGAGCGGACAAAAATCGAGTACCGGGCGGCCTCGTTGCGCAATAGGACAATCATTTCTCGAATGAGCTCATCGATATCGACCAGTTCGTGCTGTAGTGCACCCTTCTTGAACAGCGAGCTGATTCTGCCGATGATCTCCGCCGCGCGAGTTACGTCTGTCACGATTCTCGATGCCGCATCGCGCGCTTCTGAGGTGTCCGGTTCATCGCGCCCCAGCCAGCGTAAGCAGGTTCTGGCGTTGGTAACTGCCGCGGTAATGGGCTGCTTAATCTCATGGGCCAGGGAAGCAGTCAGCTCGCCCATCGTTGTAACCCTATTGATGTGTGCGAGATCCTCCTGGGCCTGACGTAATCGTTCGCGCTCTTCACGCGCCAGCTTGCGTTCAATGGCAATGCCGGCGAGGTGGGTGGCCAGTTGCAGGGCGCGGGTCTCAGCCGGGCTCGGACTGCGGGGTTCACGGTAATACATCGCAAACGAGCCCAACGGCTTGCCCGAATGCGCAAGGATGGGAGTGGACCAGCAGGCGCGAAAGCCATATGGCTCGGCCATCGCTCGGTACGACTCCCACAGAGGGTCGAGCAAAATGTCAGTGACGACAACAGCTTCTCTGCGATACATAGCGGTGCCGCATGATCCCGCTGTTGGTCCGATGAGAAGACCGTTGATCGCCTCGGAATAGGTCTTGGGAAGGCTGGGAGCGGCACCGTGTCGCGTGTGCTGCCCGTCCTCGTCGAGGAGAAGGACTGAGCACAGCAAGCCAGCAAATTGAGCTTCCACCACGAGCACCAGGCTTCCTAGAGTTTCCTCTAGAGGAGCATCGCGCGCTATCATCTCCAGGATTCGACTTTCTCCGTCACGCAACGTCTCTGCACGCTTGCGATCGGTCACGTCCGTGATCGCCCCAACGAATTTAATGTCGCCCGATTCTGCTATTGCAGGATGGCCAACAATCCGCACGTACTTGATTGAGCCATCTGGCATCATCAAGCGATGTTCGAAATCAAGGGCAGTCCTCTCCCGCAGTGCCTGATCGATGATGGCCTGGACCAGCGCTCGGTCCTCGGGATGCGTGCGCTCGAACACCCGTTCGACTGTAGGGCGAATTGTCTGATCGTATTCAAGAATCCGGAACGTTTCTTCCGACCAGAAGATCTTTCCGGTGGATACTTCCCAGCCGAAACTACCGGTGTGGCTCACTCTCTGTGCTTCCGCTAAGTAGGTCTCGCTTCGCAACAGGGCTGCCTCGGCTCGTTGACGTTCGAGCACTTCCTTTGTCAGTTTCCGGTTTACCACCGTCAATTGACTGGTCCGTTCCACTACACGTTGTTCGAGTTTCTCGTTCAAGCGGTTGATTTCAGCCTTCGCTTGTTTGTGCCCTGCGGTTTCGATAACATCCCAACTCCCGCGCCGCCTTGTTACCGCAAACTGATGTGTTCGCACCACATCCAGGATTTCAGTAGCTCCGCACGTAGCCAGGGGGTACGTGCATAATGCCGCCAGACGCTGGTTGGCGACCGCCTGGTTGAGCGACTCCTCGTACTCACAGAAGTCCTTCCAATCCTTAGTTTTGAGCCAGGAGGTGTCTCCGGTCACCCGTACGCCGGCGTAGCCTCTGGCCGACGCGCGCACAAGTTTCTCGCCCCAACCGGCAATGACTCGCTTGAGATCAAACGTGCCGTCGTGCAAATACCAGTCGTGCGCCGCGACAATCTCTATGCTGTGGTTAGCGAGGTATTGATCGAAGTCAGGAACAGCTTGCTTTAATGCACGCGTCGCGTCTTGCCCCCAGGGCATGTCGCCGACGACATCGACTCCGGTCTTCCGCATCTGGGTGTTCATGGCGTTGCCTCTCGGTTTCTATACTGGGATCAGCGAGCTGGATTCTTAAAACATCAATTGCAGCGATCGTTACTGAATCGCTTGGGACTCGGTGTCACGCAACTGTTCGCGAAAACTCATCCTTGTCGTGCCGCGGAGGACGCGAGATTCCCAGCTTCTTCATTCTATGGATTAGTGTCGTCCGCTTCACACCCAGCTTGCTGGCAGCGCCATAGACTCCACCGATCACCCAGCCTAGCGACTCCAATGTGTGCAAAATCAGAGCATGTTCAGAGGCCCGTAAAGTAGTGGGCGTGGAGAGCTTGGTGACCACCTCAGCTTTGACTGGGAGTGGGTTAGGAAGGACACCGTCGTTCGACAGAATCACTGCGCGTTCGACCAGGTTCTGAAGCTCGCGGATGTTCCCAGGCCAAGCGTACGAGGTGAAAGCCGAGAGTGTCTCGGTAGGGATGTGCTTGATTACTTTGCCCATGCGACGGCCGCAGATCTCCACAAAATGGCTCACCAGAGCCTCTATATCCTCGGGCCGTTCGCGCAATGGCGGTAGTTGGATCGGAAAGACGTTCAGCCGGTAGTAGAGATCGCTACGAAACTCGTTTCGCTTGACCATTTCGTCCAGGTCCCGGTGTGTAGCAGCGACTACCCGAACATCCACCTTGTGCGTACGTCCGCTTCCCAGACGCTCAAACTCCTGTTCCTGCAGAACCCTCAGCAATTTGGGTTGTAACGCCAGCGGAATATCCCCGATCTCATCGAGGAAAAGGGTGCCGTTGTGAGCCATCTCGAAACGGCCTGCCTTTTGTGCGATGGCTCCGGTGAAAGCGCCTTTCTCATGGCCAAAGAGTTCGCTTTCCAGTAGATCGAAGGGAATCGCTGCGCAATTAAGCTTGATGAAGGGGCGCCCACACCGCGAACTGATATTGTGAATGGCACGCGCAATCAGTTCCTTGCCGGTACCCGTCTCTCCTTGAACCAACACTGTCGAATCGGTGGAGGCCACGCGCTCGACCTGTTCGAGTACCAATTCCAGCGCCAGACTGTTACCGATGATTTGCTCGAACTTCCGCTCGTCGGCTTCCAAATAGCCCGGACGCATTGCTTCGCAACTTGCCACAGAGACCTCCTGCAAAGACTGTCTCGACGGTTCGACCCTTCAACTCTCCAGCGCCGCCCGAATATTCTCGAGCAAAACTTCATCATCGAACGGTTTTGCCAGGAACTCCACCGCGCCTGCGCGCAATGCCTGCAATCGCATTTTCGCGTCACCGTGTGCGGTGATGAAAATGGTCGGTATCCGGTAGTGCTCAGCGTTCAGCTTTTTCTGCAGGTCCAAACCCGACATTCCCGGCATGCGGATATCCGCAATCAGGCATGCAATTTGGTGCAGTATTCCGGAGTTCAGGAAGTCTTCCGCCGATGCGAAGGCTTGCGCCGGCAGACCCACCGATTTCATCATCCCCTTCAGCGCGAACCGAACCGATTCGTCATCGTCAACAATTGCAATGATCCTGGTGTTGCCGTCGCAATCCTGCACCGGTTTCACCTCGCTCTGAGTAGCCATAGTCACAACCTACCTTCCTCCTAACCCTCACGCAATCATGCTTTGGTATGAGGGCCTTAATACCCGCTGAGGGAGCGCCCTCACACGGAGCGCCCTGCGAAAAAGCGGAAGCTGTGCGAACCTGGCTTGGTTACTGCAAGCGAGGGGCCATTGAGTCACTTGTGGACCGACGGGAGGTCAAGCTTCGCCGCCATTTTCACCAGTTCCGCCAGGGATTCTGCCTGCATCTTACGCATGACGTTCCCGCGTTGAATTTTGACGGTAATTTCGCTGGTTCCGAATTCGTAAGCTATTTGCTTGTTAAGCATGCCCGAGACCACCAGTGCCATGACTTCGCGCTCACGTGCCGTGAGCAACTCGTAACGTTTTCGCAACTCCGCTACTACACTCTCCTGCTGACGCGTAACCCGGTCGCGATCTAACGCCTGGTAAATCGCATCCAGCAAGTCCTGGTCGCGGAAAGGCTTGGTCAAGAACTCCACCGCTCCCAATTTCATGGCCTTCACCGTCATGGGAATATCTCCATGCCCGGTGATGAAGATGATTGGAATCCGGACGCCCGCATCGGCCAACTCGTGCTGAAAGTCCAGGCCGTTGGCTCCCGGAAGCCGCACATCGAGAACGAGGCAACTCGGCCCGTCCGACGGCTTGCTCTGCAAGAACTCTTGTGGCGTCGCGAAGGTCTCGGAATGCAGGCCGACCGATTTCAACATGCCATGAATGGCCGCACGCACCGAAGGATCGTCATCAATGACGAACACCGCGGGTGTGGCAGCGGATGTCATGCATGTCCCCCGATGAGGGTAGACAGGGTGAAATGAGAATTTGCGCCCAGAATGGGTTTGGAATTGGACATACCTCCGCTCCAGCGCTGCGGGAATATCGGTCGCGTGCGAACAAATCTTAACATCAGAAAGAATTCTTAGATGAGTTGGTGCGGGTCAGGATCGTCCCGTCATGCGCTCGCAAGGACGGTTCTGGTCTACTGTTGCGACGGTTGCAGGTGGCAGCATGCGAATTTGCGCAAGTCGAATAATCTGCGCAAGCAACTGCCCTATGCCCTCGCCTTTGGGGATGAAAGTGTCAACGCTGGTCATTTCGCATTGCGGAATATAGATCGCGCCGGAACGCAGTATTATTTTCATCTCAGGCCACATTGGTTTGAGCCGATCCGAAAGCGCGCATCCGCTCATGATAGGCATGTTGTAGTCGAGGATGACGAGGTCAATTCTGCCGACCAGTTTCTCGGTCATTATGCAAATAGCTTCCATCGGGCTGCTTGCGGTAAGGACCGGAAATCCGCACATCTTGATGACTTGGGCGCACAACTGCAGCGGTTCAGCCTCATCGTCGACCAAGAGAATTCTCGGAGTTGAAAGAAGGTCAGGCATAATCATGATACCCTCTATCTCTCCTTCTAACTTGCACGTTGGCTTCCACACATCGGGATCACTGGAAAAGACGGATTGACTGGGCTTAGGCTGACGGCTGTCCTCCTAACGCCACAGCGCATTCACGGTGTCGACCTGTCGACACCGCGATGCCATTCTCCCATCAAATGCTGAGTGGATTTTCCTATAACTCCAATATTGCCAGCGGCGTGTGAACGACAATTTCGTTCCAGCGAAAATGGCGGTGCGATTGCACTTATATGGACATGATCGCTCGCCGGCCGCAGGAGGCTGAATCGAGCAAGGAAGGTACCGCGATAAGTTGCGGCCTTGCGTCTGCGAATACAGCAACTAGAACAAAGACAGCGCGTTAGGAATCAAAATAGAAAGAGGAATCGTGATGGGAAACACTAAAGCAGCAACTCAGATGGAGACACAAGGAAAAGGTGCTCTGAAAACCCCAACCGATCTCGGTCAAGACGGGGTGGAAGAGATCACAAATGAGTTGCGTCAATTGCTGGCGGACGTATTCGCGCTCTATGTGAAAACCAAGAATTTCCACTGGCACATGAGCGGCCGGCATTTTCGCGATTACCATCTGCTTTTGGATGAGCAATCTGAGCAGATCTTCGCGATGACCGACGACATCGCCGAGCGAGCCCGCAAGATCGGCGGAACCACTATCCGCTCGATCAGCGACATTTCCCGCAACCAGCGGTTGCACGACAACAACGACGATTTTGTCACGCCGCAAGACATGCTTGTGGATCTGTCCGCCGATAGCCAGCGCCTGACCCGCCTGCTACGCGCGGCGCACGAGATTTGCGATCGGTATAACGACGTTGCCACCGCCAGTTTGATCGAAACCTGGATCGACGAGACGGAACGCCGCACTTGGTTTTTGTGGGAGACAACTCAGGATATCTAATCCGCCCGGCGGGACTATGACATCAGTATGAAATGCATCCGCCATGTTATTCCAGCGTGGCGGCGATCAGGAGGCAGATATGAGTTTACCGAAGCGTTCTATGGGTATCAGCGGAGTCGAAATTACGGCAACCGGCTTTGGGGCGTGGGCCCTCGGCGGAGGTGGTTGGGCGTATGGATGGGGACCGCAGGACGACAATCAATCGATCGCGACGATTCGACATGCCTTAGACGAGGGCATCAACTGGATCGACACGGCGGCGGTGTACGGCTTGGGTCATTCCGAGGAAGTCGTTGGCCGGCTGCTGCGAGAGCTACCTCCGTCGGAACGGCCCAGGGTGTTCACCAAGTGTGGTCTGGTCTGGGATGGCAGCAATCCCAACGCAGAGCCCAAACGAATCCTAACGCCGGAGTCGATTCGCAAGGAATGCGATGCATCCCTGGGCCGGCTCGGCGTTGACCATATTGATCTTTATCAGTTTCACTGGCCGGATGAAACCGGTACGCCGGTTGAGGATTCCTGGGGAGAGATGGTGCGACTGGAGGAGCAAGGCAAGATCGGCATGGCCGGAGTCTCCAACTTTGACGTGTCGCTCCTTGAGAAGTGCGAGGCGATCATGCATGTCGATTCCTTGCAACCGCCCTTCTCGCTGATTCACCGGGATGCTGCAGCGCACGAGATTTCCTGGTGCGCCGAGCACGGTACAGGAGTCATCTGCTACAGCCCAATGCAGTCGGGACTGCTGACCGACAGCTTCACTGCACAGAGGGTTGCAAACATGGCTGAGGACGACTGGCGGCGCCGCTCTGCCGAGTTTCAAGAGCCAAACTTGAGCCGCAACTTGGCCCTGCGAGACTCCTTGCGTCCTATCGCACAACGCCACAACACAACCGTTTCCGCAGTCGCCGTGGCGTGGGTAAATGCGTGGCCAGGCGTCACCGCAGCCATCGTGGGTGCTCGCTCACCCCAGCAGGTGGATGGCTGGATCGCAGCCGCCAGTCTCGAATTGAGTGCTGAGGATCTGGGGGAGATTGCCAACGCCATCGAGCGCACTGCCGCCGGAACCGGACCGACGAAACCGCCGCAACCACAGGGGCAACGAAAGGATACGACACGCGTCGCCTGATTGGCCGAACGGCAGAATGACCACAAATGGAATTAGGCTTAATAGCAGGGCACGACTTCGGTCGTACCCGAAATGCTGCTGTGCTACAAACCGTTTCTCGGAGTAATGATCTCCGGCAAGAATGGAGAAACCTATGCCTTTGGTTCGAGTGGATGCTCTTGAAGGGCGAAGTAAGGACGAAATAAAATCTCTTCTCGACGCAGTGCACCGTGCGGTGTTGTCTGCGTTCAAGGTGCCACAGCGTGATCGATATCAGATCTATCAGGGGCACCCCGAATCCAATTTGATCGTTGAAGACACCGGGCTGGGAATTGAGCGGACAAAAAACGTGGTATTCGTGACAATATTCAGCAGACCGCGCACTCAGGAAGCGAAGCAGACCTTTTATAGCGATCTCTGCCAGGAGTTGCAGGCAAGTTGCGGCATCAATCCGAGCGATGTGGTAGTGTCTGTTGTCACTAATACCGACTCCGACTGGAGCTTCGGCTACGGCCGCGCGCAATTTATTACGGGAGAACTGTAATAGCGGCTGGCAATTATCAAGCTATCAAGCGACGTAGGAGGGACTTCAAGCCCTCCTCATGCCGCAAGTTCTTCCATTCGCCGCAGGACGGCAGAGAAGTCCTCTTCCTCGCTATGCGCCAGCTCATCTGAATTGACACGAAATGCCGCTTCGGTCACTGGCATCGGGACATGTTCTTGCGCCGCCTCCTTCAGAATCAGCTGAAAATCTTTGTTCATCAGCCGCAGTGGAAACTGCGGGCTGTAATCGTTGGTTGCTACCCTTGCCAGTTTTCCCACATGAGCGGGAGCGATCACGGCGGTCTTCGACAAGACTTCAAGCAGTCGCTGGCGATCAAGACCAGCTTTCTCCCCCAGGACAACAGCCTCAGCGATGGCCTGCATGCCAACACCCAGCAGCGTATTGACTACCAATTTCATGGTAGTTCCAGAGCCAGGGCCGCCCAGAAGATAGAACTGTTTTGCGACCGCCTGGAAGATGGGCTCGGCGGCGCGGAAGACTTCCTCGTTACCTCCTACCAACAGCGTCAGCGAGCCTGCCTCCGCGGCGGGCGTGCTGCCGGAGATAGCGACATCCATTACTTCGACGCCACGTTCAGCGCCGCGACTGTGCAGTTCGCGTGAGGTCTCAGGAGAGATCGTGCTCATTTCCAACACGATGGTCCCTGTCCGCGCCCGGGCAAAGATCCCCTCGGGTCCTTCAAAAACGTTCCGAACTACTTCGTCGTTGGTCAGGCATGAGAGAAGCACATCAGCAGTGCGCGCTAATTCAAGAACGTCCTTCGCAACAACGCCGCCTTGTGCAGCAATGGCTTGCGCCTTGGCGGAGTCGAGATCGTACACGGTAGTTTGGTAACCATGGTCAAGCAGCCGTTTTGCGATCCGGCTTCCCATATTACCCAGCCCAATAAATCCGAGTTTCACTTGATCTGCAGTGAGGCGTTTCATCGTGATCCCTTCTTTACTAAGTCCTGGAAGACTGAGTTGGTGGTTGTTGGTGCAGGTTACGTCCGAAGGCTTGCAAAAAATCAACAGCTGCTTCTAAACCGCGCAGACTGTCTTTGCTGGTCAGTCGCCGGAGCAGGGCGAACAAGCCGGCCGGTTTGCGGTCCGCGGTCGCCTGGGCCAGGCCTTCGGGGATTGCCTGGAAAATCCCCTGGAACGATTCCGGCTCGATGCTCCCCAGAATGCGGCGCCAAAAGAGAAGATTTCTGATGCCTCGAATGGATGCTGGAGTACTCGCATTGTCGACGATTTTCTCGAGGAGTTCGTCGCTCGCGGCCAGAGCGCCGCGCATGATTTCCAGTACACCGTGGTTGTGCAACTCCTGGAGCACATCGTAGGCGGCAAGCACGGCTTCAGCATGTTCGTCCGGAGCGTTCAGCAATCGAGCGTGCAATTCTGCACGCGGGTCGCGCGGCGGAACTTCTAGAGGAATCGGTTGAGCCATTGGAGTTCTCCTCACGTCATCTATTTGTCTGCAACTGCACCAGACCATTTCCCGGAGGGGTATAGTCCGGTCGCTTCCACTTACGTTCCACTTCCACGCCATTCTGCGGCGTCGGATGACCGAAGCGAGAATTAATGCGGGGCAATGGACTTTCGCCCACTTCGGCCAACACCTTCATGCGAACGCTGGTCTCTTTGTAGGCAGGCGTATTCGTCGCTGGATCCGTGTGGCTGCTGGTCAATCGGTTCACGGGACTTTCAACGGAATTCATCGGCATGTACAGCTCCTGCCCACGTACGCGGTCGGTAACCAAAGCGCGCACTCGGACCTGACCGTAGCGCGAGATCAGTTGCACCCATGTCCCGCTTTGTATTCCGCGTTCTTCCGCGAGTTTGGGGGAGACTTCGACAAACGTGTCCGGAACTTTCTCTCGAATCCCATCGGTGCGATAGGTCAGGTTGCCCTCGTGGAAGTGTTCGAGAAGCCGTCCATTATTTAGCTGCAAGTCGAATTCGGAGTCCGGCTGGTCGGTGGGCCCAATCCAGGAGAGCGGGAATAGCCGCGCCTTTCCATCGGGAAACGCAAAACCCTTGGTGTAGAGCAGTGGCTGATCTGTTCCATCGGCCGCGATCGGCCATTGTAGTGATTTGTACCCTGCCAGTCTCTCGTAGTTCACGCCCGCGAACATCGGAGTTAGCGAAGCGATCTCGTCCATAACCTCGGAAGGATGTTGATAGTTCCAGCCCGCGCCCAACTGGTTAGCGACGTCCTGAATGATCTTCCAATCCGGCCGGCAACCTTCGAGTGGCTCCAAAACTTCGTAGAGTCTCTGGACGCGCCGCTCAGTGCTGGTGAAGGTTCCTTCCTTTTCAAGGCTCGGTGCTCCCGGCAGTACCACATCGGCATACCGGCACGTGTTGCTAAAAAAGATGTCCTCCACAACGAAGAAGTCGAGCTTGGCGAACGCATCTCCAACATAGTTCGCGTTGGAGTCCACGATGCTCATTTCCTCGCCAATCAGATACATTGCTTTGAGTTTGCCCGCGTGAATGGCTTCCACCATCTGGTGATTGTCCAGTCCTTTGGTTGATGGAAGCTTGACCTTCCAAGCCGTTTCAAATCGCTGCCGAACTTCGAGGTCATCTACGGACTGGTAACCGGGAAGGTCATTGGGCATGGACCCGTGGTCGCTGGCTCCTTGCACGTTGTTGTGACCGCGCAGTGGATAAGCTCCGGTTCCTGGCCGCATGTAATTGCCAGTGATTAATAACAGGTTCGAAATGGCCGTGGAGGTGTCGGAGCCCTGGCTGTGCTGAGTTACTCCCATCGCCCACAGGATGCACATGCTTTTGGCTTCGGAGATCATCTGGGCGATGGTTGTGAGAGTCTGCTCCGACACTCCACAGATGCGTGCAGCGGCTGCCATGGTGAAAGGATCCAGGCTCTTGCGATATTCCTCCAACCCGTTCGCCCACTGATCCAGGAACTTGGTATGTGCGAGCCCGTTGTCGAGAAGATAGCGGCTGATCGCGCTCAGCCAGACAAGGTCTGTACCTGGCTGGGGATGCAGAAAGAGATCGGCGCGTCTGGCCATCTCGTTTTCACGCAGGTCAGAAACAATAAGCTTCTGCCCGCCCAGCTTATGAGCGCTCTTCACTCTCGTGGCAATAACCGGATGACTCTCTGCTGTATTGCTGCCGACAATGAGGACAAGCTCGGCCTTCTCCATGTCACGGATGGAACCCGAATCGCCCCCGTAACCCACGGTGCGAAACAAACCCATCGTCGCGGGCGACTGGCAGTAACGGGAACAATTATCAACGTTGTTCGTCCCAATCACGGCCCGCGCCAACTTTTGCATGAGATAGCTTTCTTCGTTGGTACATTTGGAAGAGGAGATGAAGGCAATGGAATCTGGACCGCTCGTCGCCTTGAGCTCCGATAATTTGCGGGCCACCAGGTCGAGTGCTTCGTCCCAGCTGGCCTGGCGAAACTTGCCGTCCTCGCGAATCAGCGGCGTGGTCAGGCGCTCCTCACTGTTGATGTGGCCCCAGCCGAACTTTCCCTTCACACAAGTGGAAATACCGTTGGCTGGGCCGTGCTCCGGCGCCACCTTGAGAATGTGGCGATCCTTCGTCCAGACGTCGAAGCTGCACCCTACGCCGCAGTACGTGCAAACTGTTTTCGTCTTGCGGATGCGGTGTTCCCGCATTGCCTCTTCCGCCTCGGAGACTTGAAGAATCGTTCCATAGCCGGTTTCCGGCTCAACGCCCTTCACCACGTCGATCATGCCGGTGAGCGCCGACTTACGGAGTGCTGTGAAAAAACCGGCATGACCCAGCATGGTTTTTTCCATCAGCGCATTGCAGGGACAAACGGTGACGCAGTGGCCACACGAAACGCAGCTCGATTCTCCAATGGTTGAGCCGCCGTCCCAAAGCACGCGCGGGTTTGGATCTTCCCAGTTGATGGACAGGGTTTCGTTGACTTCAACGTTCTGGCAAGCCTCTACGCAGCGGCCACACAGGATGCACTGACTAGGATCGTAGCGATAGAACGGATTCGTGCTATCGACCTCGTAGGGTTTCGGTCGGAAAGGGATTCGCTGATGCTCGATGGCCAGCAACTTCGTGGTGTTATGGACGGTGCAATTGCCATTGTTGTTATCGCAAACGGTGCAGTAGAGCAGATGGTTGCTGAGAATGCGATCAAATGCTTCTACCTGGGCGTCTGCCGCCTTCGCTGATTTTGTCGAAATCTTCATTCCGTCGGTGACTGGCGTCGCACAGGCACGGATCAGCCGGCCATTCTCTTCCACCATGCATGTGTCACATGTCTGAACCGGGCCGAGTTGAGGGTGATAGCAGACGTGGGGGACCGGCACACCGACGCGATTGATCACATCAATGAGAAGTTCGTCAGGTTGAGCTTCTTGAACGAAGCCGTCAATAGCAACATGGATGGCCACAGGCTTGTCCTCGGG
>JBEKTC010000157.1:0-10092 GCA_049516475.1 Candidatus Korobacteraceae bacterium
TGGTGTTGGTGGTGAAGCTTCCGCCTTGCCCGTAGACGCGGGTGGCGGTGGTGCTGCCAGCGGGGTAGAACAGCACCCGATTGTTACCGTAGTCGGCCACGTAGAGATTGCCGCTGCTGTCCAGGGCGACTCCAATCGGTTCATCTAAGCTGTTGGCGCTGATCCCGCCTTTGTTCCCGGTGTTGGTGGTGAAGCTGCCACCCTGCCCGTAAACCCGCGTGGCGGTGGTGCTGCCGGAGGGATAGAACAGCACCCGACTGTTAGCGGTGTCGGTCACGTAGAGATTGCCGCTGCTGTCCAGGGCGATTACTTGCGGTGAATTTAGGCTGTTGGCGCTGACCCCGCCGTTGTTCTGGGTGTTGGTGGTGAAGCTGCCCAACTGCCCGTAGACGACATCCGCGGTAGTGGACTGAGCGGACGCCGGTTGCGCCCCGACCATACTCAAGCCAACGAGAGGAGGGCAAGCGCAAAGCGGATAGAGCGAGTGAACATGGTTAGTGCTCCTTTTGAGGATAGCCACCGAGGCTTATGGAAGCTTTGCGTCCAATCCCTCAGAGACTTCCCGTTAGGCGTGAAGCCGACCCGAGACTTGATGCGTGGTAACTATTGTCGAGGGCCCGAATCCAACTACAGCAACCCGCCGCGCGCAGTGCCTTGCGCCCTCGGCTCAAAAAAAGGCCGGTTCAGTCGGACCAAAAGGAAGGAGATAAAGGTAAGTAAGCTGCGTCGGCTGAACAAATGGAGTCTACACTCCTGCCGCCCGATGTCAACACGATTTGGGCGCGGACACAATTAGATCACTGGCCGAGCGCGAGTTCAATCCGGATCGACGGACGCCGGAGTTAACAAGAATCTGCAAACAACTTCGTGGTGCCAAGCCACCAATCCACAATCATTGGTCGGTATCCGGAGGTCTTCTGTTCTTGACGAAGCGCCGTCAATTCCTGCGAAGTCCTGTTCTGGCCAACCGAAAACCAAATCCCTACAGCACGGAAACACAAGAGCAGTCTCACGACGTTCGAGGCGAGCTGTCTGTTTTCTACTCGCCTACCACTTTCTTGTGAGTTGCTCATGCCTGAACGCGGAGTAGACTGCTTTTGTCCAACTACTACCAACGCTCAGGCTATCAATGCGGCGCCCTGTTTGTCGTCGCAGCATTGTGGCTCGAGGTGAGCAGAAAGCAATCCTCGCGCCTTTTATCTGCGGGGGGTTCGTGGTCGTGCCTTTCAGCAATACGGAGGCATTTATGAGGAAGACTAGAGTTGTGGCAACAGCGGCTTTGGCGGTGGTCCTTTTCAGCATCGGCGTCTTGGTCTCTTGCAACAAATCTGAAAGCCCACAACCGGCACAATCAACCGGCCAGACGTCGAATCCTGAACAACCGCCGAAGCCCAATCCTGATCGCAACGCCTACTTCGGCGAGGAACACATCCACACCAGTTGGTCGGTGGATGCCTGGCTCATGGGCAACCGCCTCACCGGTCCTGACGATGCCCTCAAGTACGCCCAGGGCCAGACCATCAAGCACCCGATGGGATATGACATCAAGATCGACACTCCCATGGACTTCATGGGCGTGACCGATCACTCGGAGTACGTGGGCGTGACGAAACAAGCCAACACTCCGGGTTCTTACGTCAGCAAGTTGCCCGAGGCCCAGCCACTCATTCTCAAAGACCCGAATGACCAGGCGGAGATTCAGAAGACCTTCACATACCTCGTGAACCTCATGTCCTCAGCGAAACCGGTGAAAGCTTTCATGAGTCCCGAGGTGGCGGGCACCATCTGGAAGGAAAACGTCAAGATTGCGGATGCCAACAACCATCCTGGCAAGTTCACTGCGTTCTGTTCCTACGAGTGGACTTCCATGCCCAACTATCGCAACCTGCACCGCAACATCTTCTTCCGCGACTGCACTCACATCCCGCCGATGCCCTTCAGCGCCCTGGATTCCGACCATCCGGAAGAGCTCTGGAAGTGGATGGACGCGCAGCGCAAGGCGGGCAATGAACTGCTGGCGATTTCGCACAATGCTAACCTGAGCGACGGCTGGATGTATCCCATTGACCTGGACAGTTTCGGACGCCCCATCGACGCCGCCTGGGCTGCCGACCGCGACCGCAACGAGCGCCTGGTCGAAATCAAGCAGATCAAGGGACAATCAGAAACTCACCCCTTGCTTTCTCCGAACGACGAGTTTGCCAGTTATGAATTGGCCCAAACCGGTCTGCTAGGTCAGCCGGCGACCGGTGGCCGCATCGATCACATTCAGGGCAGCTTTGGCCGCCAGGCACTGAAAGACGGCATCACCATGCAGGATGTGCGCGGATACAATCCGTACAAATTCGGCATGGCCGGCGGCTCCGATTCGCACAACACCGGCAGCCCCTATCGTCAGGACAACTTCTACGGTGGTCACGCCGAGATTGACGGAACGGTCGACCGGCGCATGGCCGGAGTTCTGGCGTTCGGCACGCTTGACGTGCGGTATGAAAACCCAGGCGGCCTCACCGGGGTCTGGGCCGAGGAAAATACTCGCGAATCCATCTGGGACGCCATGTATCGCAAGGAGACCTTCGGCGTCAGTGGCCCGCACATCAAGGTGCGCTTCTTCGGAGGATGGGGTTACAACAAAGATATCTTCAAGGCCAGCGACTGGGTTCACCAGTCCTATGCGAACGGCGTCCCCATGGGAGCGGACCTGCCTCCCTTGAAGGGCACGGCTCCGACGTTCGTAGTTTGGGCGGTGAAAGATCCGACTTCGGGCAATCTCGATCGCATCCAGGTGATCAAGGGCTGGACCAAGAACGGCCAGAGCTTCGAGAAGATTTTCGACGTCGCCTGGGCCGGCGACCGCAAGCCTGACAAGTGGTCGGGCCGGGTTCCCGCGATCCAGAGCACCGTGGACCTGGAAAAAGCTACCTACACTAACGACGTCGGTTCGGTGGAATTGAAGACGGTGTGGACCGATCCCGAATTCGACTCCAGCCTGCATGCGTTCTATTACGCGCGCGTGCTGGAAATCCCCACGCCGCGTTGGACCCTCATCCAGGCAGTCAAGGCCGGCTTGACTCCGCCGGACGTGGTTCCGCTCACCGGACAGGAGCGCGCCTGGTCTTCGCCTATCTGGTATACGCCGAGCGCCGACGCGCGCAAGAATGCTCCCGCCGGCATGACGGTGACCGACCTCAAGGCAAAGGGTGCAACCCAGTTGGGCGATGCGCAACTGAAGGCGCTGATCGTGGGGAAGGCCTTCTGGGTGCGCAACAACGCGACCGGCGAGCAGTTCAGCGTCAACTACACGGCCGATGGTGACAGCATCGCGTGGCACATCGGAAAGAACACGACAATACCCAGCTACGTTGGAAACCCCATACTCAACGGGTATCAAGGTGCTACCACGCCATACAAGATTGAAGGCGGAAAACTGATTACCAAGGTGGCGCAGGATCCGTACTCGATCGCGATCTACAAACTAGGCGACAACTACTACGGCGCGCGCAGCAACGAATTCGGCTACGCCAACTACGAGATCATTCCGAGCCCGCAGTTCGTGCTCAATCCGCTGACCGCGACGCTCAACACCTTTTCCATCGAACTAGGCCTGAACGAACAGCAGAAACAGCAGATTCTCCCTTTCCTGCAGGACGAGGTAAAGCAACTCGGAGCGCTGAAGAAAAACACTTCGCTCAAGCCCGTGGAGAAGATCGAGCAGTTGAGACAAATCGGCAGCGCCATCGATGGCAAGATCACTCCTCTTCTCGATCAGCAGCAACAACAGAAGTTCAAGGCCATGCGCGAGCAGATGCGTCGCGACATGATCGAGAAGATGGGGAACGCGGCGATTGACAAGGCGGAGGCCAAGGCACAGCAGATGATGTAGAGCCAGAATTGAGACAGACCTGCTCGGTACGAAGAAAAATATCCTGGCATTGTCGGCGGCCGCAGAAGCAGGTGCGGGACTGCCTGGTTGGAGACCGTTGGTGAAACGAAGTGTCCATCGTTGCTCAAGTACCGCCGACGCTCCACGAAACGCGGGCAGTATACAATCGTGCTACTTCAATAAATGAAATCAGGACCAGCTGATGCACCAGCCATGTCGCATGTGGCAGAGCAAGGCGGTGGGTTGGGCGTCGGCGAGAGGACACAATGCGTAGAGCCAGAACCTTTCTGTTTCTATTTGCTTCAGCAAGCTTGATTCTTTTTCTCGCGGGTTGTTCAAAGAACAACTCCGAGACACCCGCGGCTACGCAGGGTAGTCAGGCGCAGTCAACCCAGCCTGCCGAAGCCACGCCCCCGCGTAATCCGCTCAAGAACGCGTATTTCGGCGACTTGCATCTCCACACCAGCTACTCCATGGATGCGTTCGCCTTCGGTACTCGTACGACTCCCGAGGACTCGTTCAAGTACGCCATGGGCGAGACGGTGGAGTACATGGGCAAGCCGGTGAAGCGCGCTGCCCCACTCGATTTTCTCGCCGTAACGGATCACGCCGAGTATCTCGGCGTAGTGCGCGAGACGACCAATCCAAACGGTCCTTTTGCTAATTCCGAGTGGTACAAGGTGATGACCAGCACCGATCCGAAGGTCTCGGGCGAGGCATTCAAGAAGCTGATTGGCTCGACGGTTGTGAATAAACCGCTGCCGGAGTTCTCCGATCCGAAACTACTGACTGAGGCGTGGCAATCGTACGCGGCGATTGCGGACAAGTACTACAAGCCCGGCAAGTTCACATCGTTCGTCGGGTTCGAGTGGACCTCGGCGCCGCAGAACCAGAACCTGCATCGCTGCGTGATCTTCGCAAGCAAAGGTCCTGCAATGCCCTTCTCCTCGTTCGACTCTCAGGATCCGGAGAAGCTTTGGGAATACCTGGAACTGCAACGCAAGCAAGGGCTGGATGTTATTGCCGTACCGCACAACGCCAATGTCAGTAATGGCTTGATGTTCGATACCAAAGACCTGTCCGGCAAGCCGCTGACGCGTGAATATGCGGAGCGGCGCATGGCGAATGAGCCGCTGGCAGAGATCATTCAGGGCAAAGGCCAGAGCGATACCAGTCCGTCGCTCTCACCGAATGATGAGTTCGCCAATTTCGAGATGTTCACCTACCTCATCGGCACCAACATCAAGGCAAAAGCGGCAACCGGAAGTTATCTGCGTCAGGCCTACGGTGTGGGACAGGAGTTGCAGCAGAAGCTGGGCGCGAACCCATTCAAGTATGGCATCGAGGCGGGCACCGATTTTCACTCCGGTGTGTCTTCGACGGAGCCGAGCAACTACGTCGGATCGCACGGCAACCAGGACAACGATCCGCGCCTCGTCGTCACCGCTACCGAGTCGGTCAGCGGCGAGCCACCGACGGCCATTGGTTCGGGCGGCCTGACCGGCGTGTGGGCGGAAGAGAACACGCGTGAATCCATCTTCGCTGCATTCAAGCGGAAAGAAACCTTCGGCACGTCGGGTACGCGAATTAAAGTGCGAATGTTTGCCGGGTGGAACTATCCCAAGGACCTGGTCAAGAATTCGGATTGGGTCAAGACGGCATACGCAAACGGGGTTCCCATGGGCGGCGATTTAGCGGCGCCATCCGGTAGCGGCGGACCGACCTTTCTGCTGCACGCTGTCAAAGACCCGCAAAGCGGAAATCTCGACCGGCTCCAGATCATCAAAATCACCACCAAGAACGGCAAGAGCCACGAGAAAGTTTTTGATGCGGTGTGGAGCGGCGACCGCAAGCCTGATCCCAAGACCGGCAAAGTGCCCGCGGTGGGAAATACCGTCGACATAAAAACGGCAACCTACACCAACAACATTGGCGCTGTGGAATTGATTGGCGAATGGACGGATCCGGAGTTCGACCCAACCGCGCATGCGACTTATTATGCTCGCGTCCTGGAGATTCCGACGCCACGATGGTCCACCTACTGGGCGGCGAAGCTGAACCTTCCGCCGAACCCGATGGTTCCGGCGATTGATCAGCAAAGGGCTTGGACTTCGCCTATCTGGTACACGCCGGCGAAGCCCTAGGAGCTCCTGTTGTAATGAGTGGAAGTTCGATAGAAATTGCCCCGCAAGCGCAGGAATCCCTTACGGAGCCGCAAGCCGAGCATTCCTCGCGAGCGACAATCAAGCGCTGGTTGGGCGAGCCGCTGCTGCACTTCCTGCTGCTGGGCCTCGCCTTGTTCGCGGTTTACTCCTACATGCAGCGTGGTCGAGGCGGATTCGAGTCGTCCAAACAGATTGTTGTGAGCCTCGACGAACTTCAGCAGATGGATGTGTACTTCGAATCGCAGTGGCATCGCCAGCCGACTCCTGCTGAGTTTCAAGCCATGGTGGAAGACAAAGTCCGCGAGGAGGTCCTCTATCGCGAGGCGCTCGCCATGGGCCTCGACAAAGACGACACCATCGTGAAGCGCCGCATGGCGCAGAAGATGCAGTTCCTCGCCGAAGATGTGGCCGCCGCTCACGAGCCATCCACTGCAGAGCTCAAAGCCTGGTTCGACAAGAACAGCAACAAGTTCGCCCTGCCCAGCCGCTACAGCTTCCGCCATCTTTACTTTTCCCCGGACAAGCGCGGAAAGAACGCGGAGGACGACGCCGCCAAGGCGTTGACCAAGATCGCCGGCCAACCCGAAGACTCTAAGCTCGCCGCCTCGCTTGCCGACCAGTTCATGTTCCAGGACTACTACCGCGACCGCACTCCCGAGGCATTGGCCAAGGAATTCGGTCCCCAATTCGTGGTGGCCCTTGAGAAGCTCAAACCCGGATCGTGGCAGGGGCCGATCGAATCGGGTTATGGCTGGCACCTGGTGTTTGTCGACACCGTTATTCCCGGGCGCATCCCTGCTTTCGAGGAGATGGAGCCGGACGTGAAGACCGCCTGGCTCGCCGACCAGAAGAAACAAGCCTGGCTGAAGGCCTATACGGAGATGCGTGCGAAATACATCTTGCTTTTGCCTGGTCCTTCCGACAAAGAAGCCGCTCAAGCGCCGGTTCCTCCTCCAAAGAAACAAGTTCCGGCTCCATCCGGCGAGGGGCCGCTGTGAGTCGCGTGTATTCCCGCTTTGCCTGGGTTGTCGCCTGTTTGCTGCTCGCAGGCACCGTCGCCTCGGCGCATGAGTCTCGTCCTGCCTACCTTGAGATCAAAGAGACCGCGCCTGGGCAGTTCAGCGTGCTCTGGCACACGCCGGTCCTCGCGGGAATGCGCCTTCCAATCGCGCTCAAGCTTCCTGACGACGTAAAGAATCTGCGAGAGCCCAACGTACAGGAACTTTCTGACTCCTTCGTGGAGCGGCGGTGGATTGATGCAGGACCAAACGGTCTGGCGGGCAAGCGTATTGAGTTCCCCGGACTGCAATTCACCATCACCGACGTGCTCGTGCGCGTTGAGCTGCTTGACGGCAGGAAATGGACGACGATCATACATCCGTCGCAGCCCTGGGTGGAGATTGCGGCTTCGCAAACGTGGCTGGGTGTCGCAGGCACTTACATCGTGCAGGGCATCCGGCACATTCTCTTCGGCGCTGACCACATGCTGTTTGTGCTGGGGCTCCTGCTGATCGTCAAAGACCGCTGGATGCTGTTAAAGACCGTGACTGCGTTTACCGTTGCGCACAGCATCACGCTGGCGATCGCAACCCTCGGCTATGCCGAGGTTCCGATTCTTCCGTTGAATGCCGCGATCGCGTTAAGCATCCTGTTCCTCGGGCCCGAAATCGTCCGATCGTGGCGAGGGCAGACCAGCTTCACGATTCGCCATCCCTGGGTCGTTGCCTTTGCCTTCGGACTGCTTCACGGCTTCGGCTTCGCCAGCGCGCTGACCAGCGCCGGGCTTCCTCGACATGAGCTGCCACTGGCCCTGGTCAGTTTCAACGTCGGCGTAGAACTTGGGCAGATCGGCTTCATCGCGTTGATCCTGGGCCTTGAGCGCTCATTCCGCATACTCGAAGTGCGTTGGCCGCGATGGGTGCAGGTCCTTCCCGGATACACCGTGGGTTCGCTCGGCGCGTTCTGGACCGTGCAAAGACTGGCGCTGCTCTTCGGAGGCGGCCAATGAATATGCGGCGATACAGTCCTCTGGCCCGCGCTATGGCACTGACTGTGGTTGTGTTCCTATGTGCGCAGACCGCCTTTGCCCACCCGCAGAAAGGTGAGGCTGTTGGATTCCTCACCGGCTTCCGCCATCCGATCTCAGGACTCGATCACGTGCTGGCGATGGTTGCAGTCGGCTTATGGGGCGCGCAACTGGGTGCGCCGGCGATTTGGGTTCTGCCTGTCGCGTTTCCAATGGTAATGGCCTTCGGCGGCATGCTGGGGCTGATGGGAGTGCCGCTACCGGGCACCGAATACGGAATCGCCCTCTCGGCAATTCTCCTGGGCGCTGCCGTGCTGTTTAAAGTGCGCCCGCCTCTTGGTGTCGCTGCGGCGTTGGTCGGAGTTTTCGCGATATTCCACGGTCACGCCCATGGAACCGAACTGCCACCAGGTCAAAGTGCGTTGCTTTACAGCATGGGCTTCGTCATTGCAACGGGCTGCCTGCACGCGCTGGGAATCGGAATCGGAACAGTCCATCGCTGGTCATGGGGACAGAAGTTGCTTCGCGTAGCAGGAGCGGTAGTAGCTATAGGTGGTTCGTTCTTCATGTGGAAGGCGGTCGCATGAAAAATTCGAGCCAATCCCGGCTGCCACTGTACGCATTCGTCGTTTTCGCATTTGTCATGTGCGCGCTCCCCGCCGAGGCCCACCTCAACACCACCGGCATGGGGCCGTTCTACGACGGACTAATGCACTTCCTTATGAGCCCTGAGGATATCGTTCCGGTGCTCGCCCTGGCGCTGCTGGCTGGACTGCGCGGCGCAAGCTACGGGCGGCGGGCATTGTTCACTCTTCCCGTTGCATGGTTGCTCGGCGGTCTCGCCGGACTCAGCGCGATGACTACGAGGCCCCATCCCTTTATCGCGGCAGCTTGGTTTCTTTTGCTCGGAGGATTGCTGGCCGCCGATGCGAAAGTCTCATTGCGCGTGACTACCGCCCTCGCCGCGCTACTGGGCCTCTATCACGGATACTTGAACGGAATCGGCATGGGGCAGTTCGACACCGCCGCGGTAGCGCTGCTCGGACTGGTGTTCGCCGTGTTTGTCCTGATCGCCCTCGCCGCAGCGTTCGTAGTTAGGCTACGCGCGCACTGGGCTCGAATTGCCGTACGCGTCGCTGGAAGCTGGATCGCCGCCAGCGGTCTCTTGATGCTCGGTTGGGCAGTGCGAACACGCTAGTTACACGCCTCGCCCATCCGCGCCACAATCGGAGGCACAAACTGCGGCCCTAACCCAGATCCCTCGCGGGCTGAAGCTCCGCTCGCGATGCTGCGATGATGATGATTGCTGGATATCGGGGATCGGTGGCTAATCGATGACGCTGGTGCAATACGTGAAAGCTTAGTTAGACCAAGGAAGCGATTTTCCGAATCGGCTGTTCGTTCCGGGCCCGCTGTTCACGGAACCAGAGAAGGGTCGGTTCTGTGGCTCCTGCAATAGCAGAACGCCAGCTTTGGCACGAAATGCAGGGAGGTAACACGAATGTTGTTGCATCCGCTCAGCGCATGCCGCTTAGTCAACGTCTAAGACTGCGACGACGCCTACAGTACGCCGTGTTGCCAATTGCGATCCTCGTTCTGCTCCTTTGTTCGACAGCCTACGCCGTCCCAGGATCCATTTACGGGCGCGTCCTCGATCCGCAGGGCGCGAGCATCGCCGGGGCAAAGGTCAAGCTGCTGAATGCAGCCGGAACCAAAATCGCAGAGACTCTCAGCGATGCAACCGGCTCCTTTCGGTTTGCCGCAATCGATCCCGGGGTCTATCAGATCACTGCCGAATCGCCTGCATTCGTCAGCGTCGTCGCTGACGTCTCGGTTGCTTCCGGCCAACAGCAGGAAATCAACGTACAGTTCCAGCAGATACTCGCCAACCAGCAGCAGGTGACCGTCGTAGCCTCTGCGCCTTCCATCCTCACTCCCGATCCGGCGCAGAGCATCATCATCCACGACCAGGTTCTCGATGCCAACCCTGGTCGTCCGGGAGCGCCCATCTCCATCCC
>JBEKTC010000158.1:0-10080 GCA_049516475.1 Candidatus Korobacteraceae bacterium
TACTCTGTCCTTGGATGGAGACCGTGCTTTACCACTTCATGGGAGGCAATGACGGATCCGAGCCAACCCAGGGCACGAACCTGATCTTCGACCAAATGGGCAATATCTATGGTACGACCGTAAGCGGTGGCACTTACGGACAGGGTACGGTCTATAAACTCACGCGTTCGGGCAGCGGCTGGGTGGAGAGTATTCTTCACGATTTTGGGGCAGCCGGTGACGGGACCCTGCCCTTGCACAGCGTAGTCTTCGACTCCAGCGGCAACCTATACGGCACTACTTCGTATGGCGGCGCTAACGGTTACGGTACAGTTTTTCAACTGGTGCCATCGGGCTCTGGCTGGACCGAGAATATTCTCGTCAGCTTCTCCCTGAGCGGAAGCGCGGGAGGCATTCCATACGCCGGCTTAATCATCGATCAGTCGGGCAATCTCTATGGAGCAACATCTGCAAATGCACCGGGCGGAGGACCCCCAAATGGAGACGGTGGCGGGGGAGCCGTCTTTGAGTTGATGCCTTCAGGCAGCGGTTGGACACTTAAGGTCCTGTACAGTTTTTTCGTCTCCGGCGGAGGTTACCATTGTGGGCCATACGGCAATCTTGTCCTGGATGCCGCAGGCAATCTCTACGGTACTACTTACAGCGATGGGGCTTACGGCTACGGATCGGTTTTCAAGCTGACGCCTGCCAGCGGACAATGGACGTACTCCTCCCTGCACGACTTTTGCAGCGACGCCTGGCCCTGCTCTGACGGTGGGTTACCTGCCGGCGACCTGGCCAAGGACGCGAACGGCAATCTTTACGGCACCGCTATTATAGGTGGCACGGATACTTACGGGGTAGTTTGGAAGATCACGCCCTAACCGAAATTACCTGAAATCTCTGGTGGCCGATGCCCCACCGAAGCCGTTTGGCTTTGCGTGGGGCTTTTCACGCTGGCCGATTCCAGATGGAAATGTCTACGGAACTGTTGGACTCCCGACATTTGCTGGGCGCCCCACTCATTCGCGATTTTCGGATGAGTGGGATTCGCAGGTCCCAATGTCGGCAATTCCATTACACCCTTGCCGTAAGTTCATCCTCACGATACGCTCTTCTTATCAACCTGTTGGCTAACCCGAAAGCAGGCTGGTGGAGGTGTGCGAACGTGATCTTCATATTTATCAGGAGTCTATTCGGTCACACTTTCAGTTATGTTGGCGCTGCTCTGGTGTTAGCTGGCGCGCTTGAGAAGATACTCAACAAGCGCTTTCTCCTGGCCCCCAAATGGCTCCTGGTGGCCGGACTCCTTTGTCTGTTCGTGGGCGGTTCTCAAGCTTGGAAGGACGAGCACAAAAACACGGAGTCAGTTGTCGCTCAGCGCAAGCAGGCCGATATTGACAAGAATGCCCTGCAGGCGCAATTGGATGAGAGCCGGCGCCAGGTAGAGTTCTTGAAAACCCATCAGGCCGTAGAGTCGGACAAGAAACAAAAAGAGAGAGCAACCATTTCGAGTTTGATGGAGGACGGCAACCATCTGATGCAGGAGTGTCTTCTTAAACATCGCAACGATGCTGGCCTTGCCGATCGGGCAAACAGGTGGGAAGCGGACGCAATGCAACAGTTAGCGGCCTTTGATCCGTCATTTGCCGCTCGCTTCAAGACCGCTGTGGGAACACCTTTCGTACATGCTCCAGTCAGCGGCGCTAATGATGTTGTTTGGAATTTCGTCAACAATAGAGTTCAAACGCTGGCCAGCATTCTGCACGATTTAAACGATTAGGGAAGCTCTGATTAGGTCGGGTTTTGAAGGGGACAGCCTTGCTTCGGATGTCGAACTTTGGTACTGTCCCAAAAGTGGCTTTCGGCGCTACCCGAACGTCCATTGGCCAACCCCCCCAAATCGTCGGGCATGATAGCATTTTCGCGCGGAGAGAAAATGGCTTATTCAGCAGATGGTCACCGGAAGATACCCGAAGGTGCGTTGCTCACATACTGTCACAACCTCGGCTGCTTAAAGTCTTTTCATGTCGCTCCCAGAGGCGACAACGAGACTGTCTTTTTTAATGAATTACTGGTAGATCGATACTCCCGCGGCCCCACAAAACTGGTCCTGGTTTGTCCGCACTGCGGCTCTTTCGTTGAAGCTTTAGCATCCGCTCTGGAAGTCTGCACCTGCGGTCAGGAATGGCACTCCCCGCCTCATAAACCCAAGAGAGCCCTCGGTCCCGTAAGAATTAAGTAGATGCGAGCTGGCCATCTCATAAATGCTTTGTGTCAGCCTGTTTTGAAGGGGCGCAGCTTCAGCCATGCCCTGAGCTTGCCGAACGGCTATGCCATCACAAGTCCTTAAATTCGTCGTCACGATTATTGCTGTTACTGACAACCGAGAACCGACAACTGGCTGCTGGCTACTTCTTCTGCGCGCCCGGGTTGTACGTGATCCCCTTCGTCTCAAACAAACTTGACGCCAGGCTGGTGTTGTAGGTAGCAGAAGTCAGGAAGCGCTGGCTGCTCATCTCGTCATTGCGGTACTGCACTACGCTGAACGGTGTCTGCACGCCCTGCAGCGGCTTGTAATTACCAAACACGGTTGAGGCCTCGTCGAATTGCCGGTCCAGCGGGTCCCGCCAACTGTAACTGACTCTCACCGGCAGTCGCGTCTGCCCGTCAATCGATAAAGTCACGCTGTCGTTGCTGGCGCTCAGCACCGTTATCTGGTCGGCCAGGTTGCGCTCCACCATCGCGGTCCCGCTGTAAAGAATCATCGTGCCCGGCGCCGCCAGCCATTTGCGCACCACCCATTCCAGCGAGTGTTCGCGCCGCCGCAGCGATTCTTCCAACTCCTTCGCATCCTGCGTCGCGGTGCCCTTGTACGTGATCTCGTATCCCTTATCGCCCACCAGCAGCTCGATCACGTCGCGCTGCTTGGTCAGCTCCAGCCGGTCCTTGTCGGGCCACTCCCAGAAGCGCCAGTACTGGATGCTCATGCTGTTGGGCTGGCCGTGATAGAAGCTGTACGCCCGGCCCTCGCTGGTCATGCTGCTGACGTTGAGCCAGGCGTCGCCGCCGAGGGCGCGAATCATCTGGTTCAGGATCTGCAACGCCTTCTGCACGCCGGGATCTTTGGCCCCGGCGAATTGCGCCGTCGGCCAACCGGCGGGAACAGTCGCTGGCGCAGCAGCGGGCGGCGTCGACTGAGCCGGTGCCGGCGTCTGCGCTAAGGCAGCGGTGGTGAGCACGAATGCGAGGACGACGACAGCGCTGCGCATGTCGTTCATTTTACCTGCACCGATTCCATTCTGATTTCCTCCGTGTCTCTTTGTCGTAGCCTGCCCTGAGCGGAGCCGAACGGTGGTGAGTTATTTCTTTCGCTTGCGCACCGGCCGCTCCTCGACCACGGCGAACTGTATCCGCCGCTGCATGCGATCGATGCGGTCGACCAGCACGCGGATCGGATCGCCGAGCGAGTATGTCTTACGGTTACGCTGGCCGATGATCTGCCTCGTCGCCTCGTGATATTGGTAATGATCGTCGGTGAGGGACGCCAGCGGCACCAGCCCTTCGATGAACATGTCGTTCAGCTCAACAAACATGCCGAACTTGGTGACGCTCACGATCAGCCCGTCGAAGTCGTCACCCACGCGCTCTTCCATGAACTTCATCTTCTTCCATTCCATCAGCTCGCGCTCGGCCTCATCCGCGCGCCGCTCCGCCTGGCTCGACTCGTCAGCAATGTCGTGCAGCTCCTCCTCCGGAATCGGCCCATGTGGACGCGGGCGTCCCATGGAACCGGGTGCCCCACCCAACCCGCCTTTGGTTGAGTGGGTCTTTTCGTACGGAGATGAGGCATCAGACTTCCGTTTCGACCACGGTGACGCCGCTTCACTATGCGCGACGCCTCCCACTCCAACCGGAACTCCATGCTCTTCCCGCCCCGCCGACTCCCTCAGCACATCCTTTAATATGCGATGCACAATCAGGTCCGGATACCGCCGGATCGGCGAGGTGAAGTGCGTATACGTCGGCGCGGCCAGCGCGAAGTGTCCCTCATTCTTCTCCGAGTAGCGCGCCTGTTTCAGCGAGCGCAACATCAGGTACGACAGGATGCGCTCCTCCGGCTTGCCCGCAATCTTCTGCGTCAGCTTCTGATACATCCTCGGCGTGATGTGCACGTCCTCGGGAATCTCCAGCGTCTTCGCGACGCGGCCGGTGCCATAGCGCTCGCGCCGCTCCGCTTTGAACTGCACGCGCTTCGCCGGCAGCGCACCCACTCCCAGCGAATATCCGAACCTCGCGGCGATCGTTTCAAAGTCCATCACCCGCTTGGGATCGGGCTTCTCGTGAATTCGGTAGAGCGACGCGACCCCCTTGCTCTCCAGGTAGCTGGCGACGCACTCGTTGGCCGACAGCATAAACTCCTCGATGATGCGGTTGGCGATGTGGCGCTCCGAGCGCGTGATGCTCTTCATCAGGCCGTGCTCGTCGAACTCGATGACCGGCTCCGGCAGATCGAAGTCGATGGAGCCGCGCCGCACCCGCTTGCGGTTCAGCACCATCGCCAGCTCGCGCATCAGCTCGAAAACGTCGGTCAGCTTGTGGTAGCGCTCGCGCTGCGCGGCGTCGCCCTCCAGGATGAGATTCACGTTGGTGTAGGTCATGCGCTCGGCCGAGCGGATGACGCCCTCGCTCAGCGTGTAGCCAACGATCTCGCCCTGATGATCGATCTCCATCACGCACGACAGCACCATGCGCTCCACTTGCGGGCGCAGGCTGCACAGATCGGTGGAAAGCTCGATGGGCAACATGGGCACGGCGCGGTCAGGAAAATAAACCGACGTCCCGCGCAGCCGCGCCTCCAGATCGATGGACGATTCTTCGCGCACATAATGCGCCACGTCGGCGATGTGTACTTGCAGTTCGAAGTTGCCATTGGACATGCGCCGCACCGTGACCGCGTCGTCAAAGTCGCGCGCCGTCTCGCCATCGATAGTGACGATGGGCAGCGAGCGATAGTCGCGACGATGATGCAATTGGCCGGCGGGGATGATCGGCTCGAACTGCTGCGCCTCCTGCAAGACCTCGACCGGAAAGTGATGCGGCAGATGAAACTTGCGGATGACGATCTCAACATCGACGCCGAAGTCGTCTTCGTAGCCAAGAATTTCCAGCACGCGCCCGCGCGGGTTCTCCGTCGGCGAAGGCCAGTCCGTGATCTCGACTTCAACAACCACATTCTCCAGATCGCTCCACTCCCGCTGTCGCGCCTCCTTGCCCAGCACGCGGTCGCGCTCGACCGGGCGCCCCGTTTTAGCGGGTGCCTCGTACTCTTCCGAGGGCCATTCCATCCCTCTCGGAATAATGATCTGCTGCGTGACCTTCTCATCGATCGGCGTGACGTAGTTCTGCCGCGACCCGCGATGGAATGTCCCAACCACCGTCGGATTGCCGCGCGTCAGCACGCGCAGGATTCTGCCTTCGGCACGGCCATCGTCCTTCTTGCGAGTAAGCTCCACCAGCACCTGGTCGCCATGCATCGCCGAGCCAATAGCCGGCGGCGGGATGAAGATGTCGCCGGTGATCTGCCCCGCCCCAGTCGGGTGCCCCACCCCTCCGCCTGCCTTTGGCGAGAGGGTGGGAGTTGGGTGCCCCAGCCTTCCGCCTGCCTTTGGCGAGAGGGTGGGAGCCGGGTGCCCCATCCCTTCGCCAGCCTTTGGCGAAAGGGTGGGAGGATCAGATCTCCTCTGCCGCGCATTCGGGATGACAAAGCCGTAGCCGTCGCGATGCATGGTAAGCCGCCCGGCTACCAGGTTCTGGCGAGCGGCAGCGTGCTCGGCGAGAGTGTATCGGTCGCGCCCCGTCTCGATCAGGCGTGTGCTCTTCACCAGCGCCTCCAGCCGCTCCGCAAGCAGGCGGCGATCGTCGCCGCGCAGGTTCAGCTCGCGCACCAGCTGCTTGTATCCGGCGGAGTGGTGCGGCTGCCGTTCAATGTGCCGCAGAATGGCCTGATCGGTAAGCATGATTTTTCGATACGTCAGGATAAGGATAAAGCGTGAGGGCCGTCGCTGACCTGTTTTGTACCAGGGTACGGCTTTCGCTCCAGCTCATGTGCTTTTCAAAAGCTCGCTGCTCTCTGTTCCTTGGGCAAATTCCCGGCTTAGAAATCTTCCCGCAACTACGGACAGCACAAAAACCAACGGCATGAAGTTTCGCACTTCCACCAGCCAACTGAAAAACAGCGAGGAGATCAGGATTACGGGCAACCAGAAAAAAAACTGTTGCTTCAGCGCACGCGGAGTTTCTCTCCAACCCAGTGCCAGGAAGGGCAAAAGCGCTCCGCCCGTAAGAAAAAAAAGACCCCGCCATTCGATGAGGTTCCAGTTTTCATATAGATGTGCAAATGCTGGGCCACTAATTTGGCGGTATCCCATTTTCCCTCCCAGCACCAGCAGACGAACGGAAAAATACGCCGCTACGCTGGAACAGCAGGCGACAATCGACTTCAGCAGATACTTCTTCTCCCGCCTTTGAAAAAGTACGTAGAAACCAGCCATCGCCAGCACGGTTTCTTTGGCCAGAGAGCCGATAAGCATCACACTTACAAGGAAGCCAAAATCCTCAAGCTGCAAAAAGATAAAACAGAGAAGAAACGACAGGTGTGATAGCGGGTCCGTTAACTGCCCTGCGTAATGAACGAAGCTGGCCGGATAAATCACCGCCGTGAGTAGCATCGCGATGATTGCTCCTAAGTAGTTCGTATACAGCAGAGCATACCGATAGAGTGCGTAAAAGATTAGCAGCCCAACCATGAGCCGGTAAGCGTTCCGTGCCGCCTCGAAGTCGAGGCCGCCGAGCTGCATCCAACGCACGATCGAGTTAGGAAGAAATCGATAGGAATGCGGCAACACCTCAGGCGATAAGTCGATGACCGCATTGTGGAACTGCACTTGCCACTGTAGGTTGGTAGTACCGTCAGGAAAGTGGTTCTTGCCGTGGTCAACTACTACCTTGTGCATAAAATTGACCAAAGTCGTAAGTAGAAAAATAAGGAAAACCAGTGCCAGCGCTCGCTTCCAGGCCATCCGCCGCTTCTCCACACGGTAGATGGCATAACAGATCAGGAAAGCAACAAGATTAACTAAGCCTACCCGCAGAGATCGGCCGAAACCCGTAGTCGGCACATGCGCATGCCAGTGAAAGATAGCCGGCAATATCGCAATGATGCAGGAACCCCATATCGCGAGAAAGATCAGCTTTCTTTGTTTCGCCGTTAATGATCTTCTAGTAGAGCCGGGTATCAAGGTCGCCTCAGATATCTAAATCCGCAATTTTGAGTTTGGCCATCGAGTCGGTAGAGCTGGCCTTTAGGCCAGCGTCCAAGCCGTTTATCTCCCTGTCGGAGTCGGCTTCAGCCGACGGCACAGGAATGGCATGTTGTGTAATAAGAATCTCCCAGTCTAACGGCTCACGCAGTTTCCATTGAAAGCTTTTCGGCATCGCGCATCGGCATCGGCTTGCCTGGCTGAATTAGCAGCCGCGCGGTGAGTCGGGACGGAGAGACTCTCGGCCGGTTGGCCCGAACCAAAAGGTGGGCCCAAGGTCGCAGCATACAGCAAAAGGATTAGGGTCCGCAAAGGTTCCTCTACTGCGCTTCGCTCGCGATGACACAGCTCGACGAAACTGGTCCCCAGTCCCCAGCCCCTTTCACCCTGATCCGTGCCTGCATTGTCAACTCAGCCCGCACGAAAAATTACGCAGAGCTATTCCCTCATCCAAAAAGTCCCTGTATGGTAGCAGTAATTACATCGCGAGCCGGTCCGTGCAGTGTGTGCGGGCGGAGCGATGAGTCGAGAATCGCCGCGCCCAACCAGCAGTTCTGATGCAGAGCTGTGGAATTCCGGTTTGGCAACACAGGTGCTTCTCCCAGGCTACCTCCGGAAAGGATTTTGAATCGATCATGTGGAAACCTACGAACGCCCCTACTCCGACCCCCACTCCCAGCCCTGAGCCGCCGCAGCGCACCTTCACGCCGCCGGCCGAACCGGTCATCCCTCCCCGTCCGTCCACCTCGTCGCTCAGCACGCAGGAGCAGGCCACATTGGGCAAGTCGCTGGTCATCAAGGGTGAAGTCACGGGCTCCGAGTCGCTCTACATCGACGGCCGGGTGGAAGGCTCCATCAATCTGCCGGGCAATCGCGTCACCGTGGGACGCAACGGCGTGGTCGCGGCCAACATTTCGGCGCGCGAGATCGTGGTGCTGGGCAAGGTCCGCGGCAACATGATCGCCAGCGATCGCGTGGACATTCGCGGCGAAGGCTCGCTTACCGGCGACGTCGTCGCGCAGCGCATCAGCATTGAGGACGGCGCCTACTTCAAGGGCGGCATCGACATCCGCAAGCCCGGCCAGAAAGCCAACGGCGAGGCCAAGGAACCTACCTCGACGCCGGCGACCACGGAGACCGGCACTGGAGCCGCCGCCGCAAGGGTGACGACCTTCCCGTAAAAGGACTGGCGCCAGCCGGTTCGGAATTGGATTGCCACCCGCGCTCTAAAGTGATTCGCTGGTTGACTCCTTCGCCCCGCGGAGCGAGTCTCTACTTAGCATTCAGCACTCAGCCGTCAGCATTCAGCACTACCGGGTGCTGACGGGTTGCTGAAGCATTCGGCGTTCAGTTAGGGAAGCTCTGCTTAACTCCGGGTTTTGAAAGGGCACGGCTTTAACAGGCTGCGGAAAAAGTCCTAAACAGGTCCTGATGTCGCCGGCTAAAGCCGGCTCAGGATGAGAAACAAAGGGCTTAGACGCTGGCCTGAAGGCCAGCTCTACCTGAATTCTCCTTCGCCACGAGTTTTTCCGCAGCCTGTTTAAGCCGTGCCGCAAGCACCGGAAAATCACAGGGCTTTAGCCCCGGTGGCAAGTGCGGCAAGTTATTCAGAGCTTCCTTGGGAACTGTGGAACTGTGCCTGTAACGTCACGAGCTTCTGCGAAGGATCGGCCAGGACTGAACGCTGATAGCTGAGCGCTGATGGCTAAGAAGGTGCCGCAATGTGGGACCGCTTGCTGCAACTGCTTCCCGTAGGCTGCCGTCACCGTCACATGTCGCTGCCGTTCTCGCCGGCGCATTCCGCCCGGAAAACATCCAGTCAGCAAGAATGGGACCGCGTCGCACCGTCGGACACGGGCATTTATGTCGTGTGCCTCGATTGCGGACGACACTTCGAGTACGACTGGTCGCGGATGAAAGTCGTCAGGTAAGGTCAGTAGTCAGCTAAGTCGTCTGCTGAAAAACCGGGCCACAATTGGTTTTGAAGGGGCGCAGCAGACTGTAGTTGCCGCTGGCTTCCAGACAAACCACCACCGCCTCCGCCCGCAATCCCCGCAACCGCTGGGCCAACTGCTGCTGCCCCGCCGCCGTGTTGGCATAACTCTCCAGGGTCGAGCTCGAAGCTTGCTGTCCCAAGGCCACCACCAACTCCCGCGCACTGACGTCAATCCCTACCTACCAGTTCTGCCCAGCTTTACCCTTGTTCATCACTCGCCTCCGTTTTAAGCTGGACTTCGGCTCCCGACCCTGTGCATCCTCTCCCGCCTGCCTTGTGAATGCAGGCTCAAAGGCCTCGGATTCTCCTTCGGCGTGAGAAAGGTAGGGCGGGGCCGCTCTCGTTGCAGGCTGCTGACTTCGCGCCTCGGGATCTGCTCGGCCTCCCGCCCAAGCCCGCTGCCCTCTTCTTACCTCAAGATGGCCCAGGCCAACAGCGTCAGCTAAGATACAAGGGATCTTCTTTTCGGACTGTTCCCGCATCCCCTCGCTCACCAGAACGCCCGCGTACCCACGCCCCGGTCCCGCTCGCGAGACGAAATATCATAGCCCATCCCTTCAGAAGCTGTTACGAAACCCTGTGCCGCCGCTCTGCGGCTCGCATTTTGTCCCACTCTGACCGGGGCCTCACGGCCCCGGCTAACTTCATCCCGCCGCTGCGCGGCTGGATTGATCGATTTTCGATCGGCTTGTTCCACCATGCCGGGTTAGAGTGGAGTTTCGTAACAGCCTCTTCAGCGGTGGGTAACCGTAACCAAGAATCCAGAGTCCCCCGGGGACGGCT
>JBEKTC010000159.1:0-10039 GCA_049516475.1 Candidatus Korobacteraceae bacterium
AATGCAGGGGGTTGTGGCTGTAACTGTGGCTGTACATGGCTCCACATCGGCAACGGTTCAAGCATTTACGAGTGATCCTCTGTGCGCGCAAGACTTCTGTAAGTTATTGGTTAAATGTGAGTTCCCAAAGGATGGATGCCTTGGGCATGGCTGACTCTTAATCAGTAGGTTGAAGGTTCGATTCCTTCCGCGCTCACCATCTCTAATCCAATAAAAGAAATGATTTACGAGCAATCTATCGCTCGACTCAAAATCAGTCAATTTGGCCTGTGTCCGGGCTGTGTCCGTACTGGAACAAGGTTCCGTCCTGTAGGGCTGTCGCGCGAAATAGCCGAACGACCTAGGTGGGTACCGGAGCTACTTTTCTTCCATGGCGAATAACAACCGAGATTGCGCGTTTCGGCGTAATGCTCAACCCGACAGCTGACGCGCCTAATCGCGACCAGAGAAGCCCGAGGCTCTAGCGTACCTGCCGAGCACGTAGGGCGCCGACGTGCGGGGCGAGCTCGCTCGGCAAGGCTTATCAATCGCCCCCGGAAGAGCCTCTCGCGAGCTTCTCGCCTCTTTCCTTCAAATGCCTGTGGATGGCAGGGCACGGTGCGTGGAAAGGCTGGGCTGGCATGGCTCCGTTTATGTGATGCCAACCCACTCAATCGGTGAAGAGCTGGCGATAGTCGTATTCCAAAATGCCCACTCAATCGAACCCGCGTTTGCGATCACGGGATCGGTTGAGGACTGGCGCCGCAAGGTGGGGACGCTAGCCAAAGCAAATTCGCGACTGGTGTTTGCCATCTCCGTCGCTCTTGCTGGTCCCCTCGTTGAGCCTGCCGGGGAGGACTCCGGCGGCTTTCATTTTCGCGGAGCGTCGTCGAGCGGCAAGACCACCGCGCTGAAGGTTGCTGCCTCCGTCTGGGCAATCCTTCCTCGTACTGCCGGTTATGGCGTGCAACCTCAAACGGTCTTGAAGGGCTTGCCGCGGTGCACAACGACGGCCTGCTGATCCTCGACGAGTTGGCGCAGGTCGATCCAAGAGAGGCACCTATGGCGCCGTGGTTTCGACTTGCCGCATCCCGCAACGCCGCTGCGAGCTCAGCGCAGCGCCGAAGCCCGCCGAATGATGACCTGCCAGCGCCGAACCCGACTTAAGCACATTTCGCTTCGGTTTAGGAGTTGTTGAATTCGTATACCGGAGGCTTACGCTGCGCCAAGGAGTCTGCCCGCCGCTCAGGTACGCGCACCCTACCAGCAGTTCAGCTCGCGTTTCGCATCCCTGAAGATCGGCGTTCCTGCAGAAATTAAGAGCGAGCTTGGTTTATAAAGCCACTATTTTGTTAACCCTTGGTATATGAAGGAGAAGAATCTTAAACCAATCGTAGTTTAAGTTTGTGTTAATTTATATACCATGAGTACACAGAAGCAAGAGAAGTTAAACTGGCTGCAACGATCCCTACCCGAGGGACTCGTTGCGGACGCGGCCTGGCTTGAAAAGAACGGCTATTCCGGCGCTTTACGGAAGAAGTATGTGGCGCACGGCTGGCTGGACAGGATCGCACGCAGCGTGTACCGCCGGCCCGCGCCGCAGCTCCCGCAGGAAGGAAGCGAAAAGGTCCTCAGCTGGGAGAGTGTAGTCATCTCGCTCCAGAGCCTCCTGGACGCGCACTTCGTCGTTGGCGGCCGGACAGCTCTTGAATTGCAGGGCTTCGCACACTACCTGCCCTCCACGCCGCAGCGCGAGGTTCACCTTTACGGGACTGCCACGCGTCCCGGTTGGGTCTTGAAGCTGAAGGTTGAGAGCCGGTTCGTATTCCACAACGCGAAGAGATTATTCCCTAACGATGTCGTTCTGGACGTCGACAGCGAGGGGAACGATCTAGTTGTGCGCAGCAGTTACGTGCGACAAAGATGGGGAAGATGGGACTGTCCGCTCGTGCTGTCGTCATCGGAGCGCGCGATTCTCGAACTGCTCGACGAGGTACCGGAACGCGAGACGTTTCATCAGGCCGACATGCTCTTCGAAGGATTGCGAAACCTGAGTCCGCGCAAGCTGCAGCCGTTGCTTCACGCCTGCCGCAGCATCAAGGTAAAACGGCTGTTCCTGTGGTTCGCCGAGCGCCATCGGCCGCCGTGGCTCAACGCGCTCGATCGCGGCGGGATAGATCTGGGCAAAGGCAAGCGCATGCTCGTCAAAGGGGGCAAGCTCGACCCGAAGTTCAATATCACCGTTCCGGAGTCGCTCGATGGCAATAGCTGACAGTTATCGCAAACAGGTCGCGCTGCTGATCAGGACGGTGCCCCTCGTGGCTGCCGAAAAAGAATTTGCGCTCAAGGGCGGCACGGCGATCAACTTGTTCGTACGCGACATGCCGCGCCTGTCGGTCGATATCGATCTGACCTATGTGCCGGTCGCGGATCGCGCGACTTCGCTGAAGGCGATCGATGCCGGCATGAAGCGGATTGTGGGTGCGATCACGAAAGGCATGCGCGGCGCGCAGCTGAATGCCAGCCAGCCCAGAGGCGAGAACTGCACGACCAAACTGCTTCTTCGCGCCGATGACGCGCAGATCAAGATTGAGGTGACGCCGGTGCTGCGCGGTTGCGTCTACGAGCCCGCCGTGAAGCGCGTTTCGCCAAAGGTCGAAGAGCAATTCGGCTTCGCCGAAATGCCTGTCGTCGACTTTGCTGATCTTTACGCCGGCAAAATCATGGCGGCCTTGGACCGCCAGCATCCGCGCGACCTGTTCGATGTTCGGGACCTGCTGGCGAATGAAGGTATCGACGACAGGCTGCGTAAGGCCTTCATCGTCTATCTACTCAGCCATAACCGTCCCATGGCCGAAGTTCTCGCTCCGCAGCGGCTCGACGTCTCGGCCGAGTACGAGCGCGGCTTCGAAGGCATGGTGGATCAGCCGGTCAGCCTCGATGACCTTCTGAAGGCGCGTGAAGATCTCATTAGGGAGATCGTCGGCAAGATGCCGGAACAGCATAAGCAGTTTCTGGTCAGTGAAAAAGGGCGAGCCCAACTGGTCTCTGCTAGACCTGCCCGGTGCAAAGAACCTGCCCGCCGTGCGCTGGAAACTCGAAAACCTTGCGAAGCCTGATGCCGATAAACGGGCGAGACTGCTGAAAGGTTTGAACGAGGCCCTGCGCATCAAGGAATCATAGGGACATAGGATGGGGGCGGAGTGTTTAAGCGGATTGCCTCGGATGAGCGCTTTTCGGACTATCAACCAGGCAATTCAGTCAGCTTGGCAGGTTGCCCTTGCGGGTTTCGCAATCGTTCCCCTTGTCCCCATCGAGCTGCAATGGAGGGCGAATCCGTGCCAGCGGAACGTAGCCTGAAGGGCTGTCCCCTCTGCCCCAGAGCTGTCCCCCAAGGCTAGGCAGGCCCAAACCCCCAAGTACGGTGGTGGTCGCCCCTTCCCCATTGTCCCCTCGAAAAACGCTGCACAACCCTGAAGGCGAAGCGGAAGACGATTCGGCGTTGCCACGAGCAATACCGCTGTTAAGCTGCTAACCAAGGCGAAACATGTGCCCTTGCCATGCCTCCCGAGTGGCTGCTGGCCTGCGCTGCGTCACCCATAAGGGCCAGGTGGCACCCTACGACGTGGATCGCGGACGGCAAGCGCGATGGGAAGCTAATGAGCAGGGGCCCGCTCGTTCCGCTATCGCTTGGAGCAACGGCACTACCCACTGCAGATATGTCAGGCCTCGCACATACACAATAGGGACAAATCCTTCGCTCATCTCATAAGGACTTGCCGGTTCCAGGATTCTTATCGCCTCGCCAGAATCGCGCTGATCGAGCGCAACTGCCGCTCGAACTGCCGGAATGGCGCCGTGAAATAAGTGTAAACTGGAAATCCCCTATTCAGTTCAGCCGCCATTTTGAGCGCCTGCGTACTATCGCCGGCGAGGGTCTTGACCCCGTCCCGAGACCTATAGGCCTTACCAAGAAAAATAAACATGCGCTGGAATTCCTCGGTGGGTGTATAGTGCGTTGCTGTTCATCCAAGAACGTAAATCCGGGTCCCCAATCTCAAAAGGGAGGACACTCCCGTGCCGCGCTTTCTTCGTCTTGTGCTGTCCTTGTCGCTGTTCACCGCTTTCATCACAGTCGTACTTAGCCCGCAAATTGGCCATGCGGTGATACCACCTCCGGGCGACCCTGCATACAGCCAGGACTGTCCCTCCAACGGCCCTTCAGTATGCCCTCCCCAGCACCTGCCTGCCTACTCGTTCTCTATCAGCCTTACGGAAGGAAACGTGGCGAACGAAACATCGGTGGCGCAAGTTCGAAGTTCCTTCGGAGCGACGCTGGGCTTCTCCCCTATCTACAACTCTTACGCTGCGGACGGCTCCCGCACCATGTTTATGGGTCCTGGCTCCCAGACCGACATAGGGTTGGGGTATGGCTGGACGCACATGTATAACGATTTGCTGTTCAGCTGGCACGGCGATGTGTTCCGCGTGGGGCCCGACGGTCGTATCACCCGCTTCGCCCTGCAGAACAACGGCAGCTACCTGACTTCACCCGGATATTTCGAAACCCTGGTCAAGAACAACGACGGTTCGTTCGACCTGACCACCAAGTACCAGACTGACTATCACTACGAATCCATTCCGGACACGCCCTTCCTGGTAGATGGCCCGGTGCTGCGGCCCACCAGCATCACCGACCGGAACAACAATGTCACGACGCTGACGTACACCGACGGCAACCTCGCGCTCATCACCGATACCTACGGCCGGAGCATCCAACTCAATTACAACGGCAATCATCATCTAACGACCGTGATCGACCCTTTTGGGGTGACCACCACCTTTAGCTATAACGCTAATGGCAATCTGCTGACGGCCATCACCGACCCCACTGGTAAAACGACTAGCTATACCTACAACAACCTTAATCAAATCACCTCCAAGACCGACCGTGATGGGCGGGTGTTCACCATCCTTTACAACCATAATCTGCCGTCTTCGGAACTCGACGGCAACGGGGGGACGATTTATACGCTCACCAATCCCACGAATTGGGCAAGCGATCCCGTTCAACTACTTAAGGACTTCATGCGGGTCTACATCCCGTCCACCACGTCCGCGACCGACGGTCGCGGCAACGTCTGGACCTACAGTTATGACAGTAATGCGCACCCGTTGAGGGTGACCGCGCCGGATGGAGCCGTAACTACCTACACTTACGATCCGGCCACACTCAAGGTCCATTCGGTGACAGATGCGGACGGCAACACGACGACATATAGCTATGATGCCGAAGGTAATACGCTCACCCGCAGTGACGCGCTCGGCCATGTCACGACCTACACCTACGATTCACAGTTCAATCAGATGCTAAGCATGACCGACCCTCAAGGCCGAATCACCACCTACACAATTGACGGGCACGGGAACCGGCTTAGCGAGACGGACCCCCTCGGCGGAACCAGAAAGTGGACCTACGATTCTCACGGCAATGTCCTGACCGACACCGACAAGGACGGCAACACCACAACCTTCGCCTATGACGGTTATGGCAATCGCAACACGGTCACCGACGCCCTGGGTGAGATCACGAAATATACCCACGACATTATGGGCAATGTGACGTCGATGACCGACGCCGATGGCAACACTACGAGATATCAGTACGACGCTCTCTACCGCCTCATCTTGGTTACCGATGCTCTTGGCGGTCAGAAACAGTATTTCTATGACGGCGAAGGCGACAAGATAAAGTTCATTGACGAAAACGGGCATGCAACTTTGTATAGCTACGACCAGCGCATGCGGCTGACGACTGTAACCGATGCTTTGGGCGGGGTGATCACTTATACCTACGACGGTAATAACAATAAGCTGTCCATGACCGACCAGAACGGACATACAACGACATATGCCTACGACGTGCAAAACCGTCTGATCCAGGTCACAGACGCTTTAGGAGATACGACGCACTACGCCTATGATCCTGTCGGAAACCTGATATCGGAAACCGATGCCAACGGCCACACCACCACCTATCGCTACGACGCCTTAAATCGCAGGGTCCAAAAGACAGACGCACTGAGTGAGGTCACGACCTGGGTCTACGATCTCACCGGCCTTCCGGGCTGTCCGGTCCCGCCGGGGCCCTGTAGCGGCCCGACTCTCGGATCGCAGCTGGTTACCGAGCAAATTGATGGCAGTGGGAAAGTGATCTATTACGCTTACGATGGTCTGGACCGCCTGATCGTCGAAGACCATAAGCAGGGAAACACAAGGTACGAGATTGATCCCAACGATGCGGTCACTGTTTATATCTACGATCCCAATTCCAACCGGCTGACATGGCAGCAACCGGACGGCAACAGGACCAACTATACCTACGATGCGGTGAACCGCATGATCCAGATGGTCCAGGTGCAGACAGGTGATACGACCAGGTGGACTTACGATCCCTTTGGCAACGTCAAGACTGTCACTGCCCCAAACCTCAATGCGACCACATACAGCTATGATGCTCTGAATCGCAAGATCCAGCAGACGGACAGCGATGGTCCGGTTGGTACCTGGTCCTACGATCCTGTGAGCAACCTGGTGTCCAGTACCGACGGGGACGGTAACTTGACGTCCTACGCCTACGATGGGTTGAACCGCCGGGTCACAATGACCGATGCCCTGGGTGACGTCACACAGTATTTTTACGATCCCGTGGGCAACCAGGTGAAGGTGATAGATCGCGAGGGAAATCCAGCCACATATTCCTACGATGCCATCAACCGGCTTCTCACGATCACCACTGCACTGCCGGCGACGACCACTTTCCAATACGACCCGGTCGGCAATCGGACCGCGATCATCGACGCCAACGGCCATACGACGACATTTGCCTATGACAAGGTAAATCGAAAGATATCCGAAACCTATCCCGACCTGTCCAACAACACGATCACGTGGACCTACGACCAGGTCGGTAACGTGATAACCCGGACCGACCAAGAGTCGCAGATCACGACCTACAGCTATAGCGACCTGTACTTCCTGCTGAGCCGAGCTTACTCCCCCAGCGGAAGCGCCGATATTTTCACCTATGACCTGTCCGGGCGCGTACTCAGTGGTTTACGCTCAAGCTGCCTGCCTGCCTGCTTAAACTGGAATGAGACTTTCGCCTATGATGGTGCTGACCGATTGTTACAGAGCGTTCAGAATGGTCAAACCGTCTCCTACGTGTACAACATTCCTGGACGCACCCGGACGGTAACCTACCCCAGCGGGCGGAATATTACCGAACAGTGGGACTTCCGGCCGCAGATTCTAACGGTCAACGACGGTGGCCCCACCCCGATTGCGCAATACAGCTATGACTTCGCCAGCAACGTGTTAACGCGAGGGTATCGCAATGGCACGCTCGCCACTTACACCTACAACCCTGACAATTGGGTCTGCTCACTGACTAATAGCCTTGGCGCCAATCTCGTTGTCGGTTTCACTTACGGCTATGACAACGAAGGCAACAAGTTCTATGAGCAGAAACTGCATGAGACGGACGATTCCGAGGCATATATCTACGATCCGGTTTACCGGCTGATTAACTACCAGGCGGGCACGCTGAATGGTTCCCCGCCTCCCAACTGCCCCACGAGCCCCTTGAGCATACAGATGCCCCCCACCATCCAGACAGCCTACACACTGGACAAGCTGGGCAACTGGACCAGCAAATACACATTTGATCACGACGGCTCCCTCCAGAACCGAACTTTCAGCCCGTCTAACGAGATCACCTCCATCAATACAAGCCAGGTGGCAAGCGACTACAACGGGAATACAACTTCGTATGTGGGGATCGGCTATTCCTACGACGAAGAGAACCGGCTGTACCAGGCAACGCCACAGGAGGGGAATTTCCTGGGGCAATATTTCTATGATGCCTTCGGCCGCAGGGTTTCGAAGATCGACAACCTGCGCATTCAGACTTTCTACTACTACGACGGTTGGCGAACGATCGAGGAGCGGTGGTCAGCGGGTTTGGCCCCGGCAACCTACGTTTTCGGCAATTACCTGGACGAAGCATTGACCATGGATCGCGGCGGGGCGACCTACTACTATCATCAGAATGCGCTTTGGTCCACGTTCGCACTGACCGACTCAAACGGCAAGGGAGTCGAAGGCTACCAGTACGATCCCTACGGCTATCAGACTTTGGTCTTGCCGGGTCAGGACGGGATCCTGGACTTTGGCGACGACGATGTCTTTCTGCCCGGCGCCAAAAGCTCTGTCGGCAACCCGTTTCTCTTCACCGAGCAGCGCTTCGATCCTGAAACTGGTTTCTTGTACTACAAGAACCGGTACAACTCCACCTTCTTCGGCCGGTTCATGAGCCGGGACCGCAAGGACTATGCGGCTGGAGACATGAACCTATATGCGTATGTTGGCGAGAGTCCAACAAATCTTACAGATCCGACGGGGAATGCCGCGGTCGATTATTTCCTTAAGATAGACGGCATCAACGGAGAATCGGTAGCATCAGGCTTTGAAAAACAGATTGAGCTGAGCAGTTGGTCGTTCGGTGCTTCCAGTCCCGCGGACATAGGCGGCGGTCTAGCCGCCGGCAAGTCGGGAGAAGAGATCTGGGTGGACAAGTACGGCCGCGTGAAGGTGCAATTCTACTGGGGCGGCCAGGGGCAGAACGAGACACTTTCATTGGCAGACTTTGATTTAGACTCTTCCAGCTATCAGATTTTGAAGGCCTTGTATCAAGGCACACACATAGACAAAACTGCGTTGCGCGTGGAGGACAATTCGCGCGAATACGTGAAGAACGACCGCCGCCTGATCGTACGCAATCAGGACGCGTTGGTGGAAGCGGATAAACATGGACACGTCAAGGGCGACCACAAAGCGGCCATCTATGACAAGCCGATGGGGGATCAGCAAGAGGATTACGTCGAGATTCACCAGAAGATTGCCTTGCCATATGATTTACCCGACCGTCAGACGGTGAGTACCTTTAAGTCACGCAGTTCGAAGGGCGGCGGCAGCGCGGTCTACATGAACTTGGGAACGATTGCACCCGAGATGAACTTCGGAACGATTGCACCCGAATTCAAGGAGCAGAAGCCTGATGGAACTTTGGGTGGAAGCAGGATTTGGGATTTTCCGTCACCCGGCTCAGGAGGGCCTCCCATGCCCGAAGGGTATGAAGCGGTGCGAGACGCGACAGGCGTTGCAGGACCGAAGGATCCCGATACGGCCGATGATGGCAGCAAGCTTGGAAAGCTAAACCAATAGCCAGATTATTGGAGTTGATGTGCCTCCAGCAGCCCGCATAAACGATCCGACTACGCACCTCGCGACGCCTCTCGCGCCGGGCCCGGGAGTACCAATGTTCTCACCGGTAATCTTCCTGCTTGGCGGGCGACCGTCGATCAGCATGCTTGCCCGGCGGTCGGCGTCAGCGGCGCAGATGGCGTCGGCTCGGTGCTAATGGGCAGTCCGACCGTGCTCATCAACAACATGATGGCGTGCCGGTTGGGCGATATCGTGGTCGAAAAACCAAGGGGCTGCTATGGGACCGGCGAATCCCATCGTCCGAACAGAGCGCATCCGGAATCTGGGCTGGCGATCGCAACTCGTTTCAGCGAACAAGGAGAACAGATGAAAGGGAGTTTATTCCTAGTGGTTACGGTGCTGCTCGTGATCATGTGCGTCAGCAGCTTCGGCCAAGGTCCGGCCTCGTCGGCTAACGGAACTATTGTCACACCACCCAGCAGCCTGGTGCGAGGCCCCGGGAATGTACACACTCCGATGTTCATTTTCATTCCCGATGAAGGCAGGCAGCCTAATAGCCCGCCATCGAGTGCTGAGACGCCTTCCTCTATCGCTTGTATCTACGGCGTAACGACGCCAACCATGGGCTGCCCCAGAAACGGGAGTCTTGTTGCCAGCGGTGGGTCAAAGGCCATCGCCGTGGTGGAGTATGGGAATAATTCAACGGCCCAGTCGGATTTCAATGCATTCAGTACCCAATACGGCTTACCAGCCCAGACGCTGCAGTTTTTCTGCT
>JBEKTC010000160.1:0-9988 GCA_049516475.1 Candidatus Korobacteraceae bacterium
CAGTTTGCTGGCGTCTCGCCGTACCGCGGGCCAGCAGCAAATTTGCCAGATTAGCGCAGGCGATCAATAGCACCAGCGCGGACGCGGCCGTCAGCAGGTAGAGGCCGGCCCTCGCCCGGTCCCTCAAGTCAGTGATGCCGGCACCACCTGGTCCGAGCTTGATGAACTGTTTGCCGATCTTCTCGCGTCCAGCTGGTGGGAAGGTGCTGGCTATGGTGGGCAGCCACTGCCGGAGTTCCGTGGTCAACTGCGACTCCACTTGCGAGGGCTGTACTCCCGGCTTCATGCGTCCGATCAGGTAAAGCCAATGCTGGTTGTCCACGTGCAGGATGGAACTTTCCTGGTTAAGCAGCGGCTCGAAGGCGAGAGGCAGGTAAAACTCCGGAGGGTCCTCCCGCAGCCGGTCTCCAAAGAATCCCGGAGGCGCGATGCCGGCAACCGTAAACGGCTTGCCGTTCAGCATGAAGGTGGCACCTACGACCGACGGATCGAGACCATAGTGCTCCTGCCAGGCGCGGTAGCTCATCACTACCACTGGAGCGGCGCCGGCTGTGTCGTCCTGCGGGGTCAGCAGGCGTCCGACGAAAGGCCGCAGGCCAAAAGTGGAGAAGTAATTACCCGAGACAAACTCGCTGGGGAAGGTTTCGGCTTGGGCTTGAGAACCGGCCCGGCGCACGCTGATTTCCGGCTCATTGCCCTGGAAGGCGGCGATTTCCTCAAACTGCGGAGTATTGGCGCGGATGTATTGATACAGCCCGTACGAAAACAAGCCCCAACCTTCGTTCTGCAATCCGCCGTAGACGCAGCAATCGTCGTTGTTGCCGATGCGGTAAAGCTGCGCGGGATTAGCCACCGGCAGCGACTTCAGCATCACCGCATGAACCAGGGTGAAGATGGCCGTATTCGCGCCAATGCCCAAGGCGAGCGTCAGGATGGCCGTGATGGTGAAGCCGGGCGCCTTGCGCAGTTGCCGCAGCGCATAGCGGACGTCGTGCAGGATTGTCGGCATTCTTCCCCCCTGACTCTCTATTGGATGCAACCCGAGCACCACTGTTTCCCCACTGTAACTCGTTGCAGGCTGGGAACATCCGGCGCACATCTGCTGTTACTGGATGCCCGGTGTCCGGGTTTGTGAGCTAGGCGTCCGGAATCGGACGCCTGACCTGGACGCTGCTGGGAATGTCATGCGAAATGGAAGGGGATCGAGTAGACGTAATAGGGTGCGGTCAGGCACTACGTCTAGCCTTCCAGGGGTGCGTTCCGAAGTTTACCCGGATTGACGCCACTGGTTCTACTGCCCGAGCATCCCCTTTTTCAGATCCGCATTGGGCGGCTTCGGTCCGAGCCACACCGAGAAGATCACCGGGCCGAAGGCCGGACCGGTAATAATCAGCTTCTCCTTGCCATTGAGGGTGTAGGTCGTGCCCGTTCCCGGGATATAGGTAAAGACCATTTGGTCCCCCACCTTGACGGGATCGAGTGCGCTGAGCAAACGGTCGATGTCGGGCTTCATCGCCTTCACGGCGCCCGGCGAATTGTCGTGGAACGACTCGTTGAATGCATCGGTCATTTGGCTCTTGCTGGCACCGTGCACAAACTGCATGACGATCTGCTTAGGCGCGTCGGCGTTGATGATGGCATTTGCATCCGACGACTTCTGCTCAAGGTAGAGCCCAGCGACGTAGACCTTCACCATGTACTTGGTTCGCACTCCCAGGCCATTGAGCACCAGCTTTTTGCCACCGACCTGTTGCGTATCCGGCAGCGTCACTCCCGCCAGACTGGCGGCGTGCAGGCCCAACATCGATGCCATGAAGAACACAGCAATAGCCAGCGATAGAGCGGTCTTCCGCATGAGGACTCCTTGAAAGTCAGGGTGCAACCGCGATGGTAGCACACCTCCTGGCTGGGTGTAGGTAGAGGTAAAGGATGCTCGCCGCTGCGCGGCTGAAGCTGCGCTCGTTCCCAAACGGGCGCTCTTCGCGAGCGCCCTTCTCACGTTCTGACCCTGCTGTTGTACTAGCAGCCACCGCAGCAATGTGATCAGAAGTTGATAATCATCCCGAACTCCATGGCACGCGGTGCGCCCAGATTGAAGACGCCAGTGCCGGCACCGACGCGGTTAGTGATTCGAGTGGCTGAAGTCGTATTGTTGACGGAGCCCGCAGTGCCGGTCAGACCGCCAGCGAGCGCGTTCGGCGGCAGGTCGAAGTTGGCGAAGTTGAACAGGTTGAAGAAGCCTACACTTGGCGTGAACGCGATGGTGTGGGCTTTGGCTTCTACCTTGTAGGTCCACGCCATCTTCAGATCAAAGTCCCGCAAGTTACCCATGCTCACCTGCCCCTGAGGAGCGAATTGCAAAGTGCAGTTGGGGCTATTGATGCTGCCTCCCGCCACGCATGGAGCGACCCCTCCGAGCGCCTGAAGTTGGCTGACCGTAAACAGGCCATTTTGGACCAAAACCTGGCCGGCCGGCGTCGGCCTGTTGCCGTAACTGTTGTTGTAATTGGTGAGGAGATTGTTGATGGTGCTGCCGTTCACCTGCGACCCGAACGCTCCGTTGAGCGTCCCGGGCAACGGATCCTGGGTGGTGCCGTCACCCGTGAAATCAGTTTGGAAGATCGCTCCAGGTCCGCTTCCGGGAACCTCGATGGGCACGGACAACGCGGAATAGAAGTGACCGATAAACGAGAGTTGGAAGTTCCATGGCAGAGTGCCGACCACGCCGAACGATAACTGGTTGGGCCGATTCAGCAGCGAAGGACCGAAGTATTTATTGGGGTTGTCGTTGTCGAGAGCAGGGACGATGAAATCCTGATCGCTGTTCGAAACCCCGCCCAGCGTCCCGCTGATGCCTGATCCGCCGCCCGAGTTCTTGAAGGAAGAGTAGGCATAGGAAACCTGGGCATTCAAGCCGTGAAGCCCCTTGAACGGGTTGCTCTTCTGGTAGGTGAGCTTCATATCCAGGGCGTTGTACTTGGAGATTCCGGCAGGAAGCAGGAACGGCATCGACGGTGCACTCGGATTCAATCCGCCAAAGGCACATCCCGGCGGCGGGCAGGTACCGCCAAGATCGCCTTGTCCGTCAAGACCGTTAGTGGCGAAGCTGGAGATGGTCGCACCGGCGGCAATTGCGCAGTTGATGGCGGCGGCGCTTGTACCCCCGCCGCAACCGAACTGGCTGGTGGTGGTGGATATTGCCGCCTGTGCATTGGCTTTGTTGAAGTACCTCACATCACCGGTGTGATTCAGGTCTACTCCGAGGAGCAGGCCGGTTGTGACGTTGCGAACATAGTCGGCGGTGAAGACTACGCCCGGTGACAACTCGCGCTGAATACCGACGTTGATCTGGGTTGAGCGCGGGGTTTTATAGTCAGGCGCGAACAAGCCTAGCGGGAAGTTGACGCCTCCGCTTACGAAATTTTCCAGATAGTTGGGATTGGGATTGCTAAGGCTAAACGGTGACAGCGCCTGATACTGCTGCTGCAGCGTGGCGATGGCGCTGGCCGCATTGCCGATTCGGACTGGATCGCTGGGTGAACCACACTCCGCCTGCGTGACGGGCAGGTTGATACCCGGTATCTGGAATGCCTGTCCGCTATCGCAGACGGTGGGCGTCTGCAGGAATGCTCCCGTCGGCAGCCGCAGCGGACGATCGAAGAGAACGTTGTTCCAGATAACGTTCTCGTAATACAACCCGATGCCGGCGCGGATGACTGTCTTGCCAGTCTTCCAAGGGTCCCATGCGATTCCCAGCGATGGGCCGAAGTTCAGATTGGGATTCGGAATAGGAGCTCCGAGATTCGGATAGTTCGGCAATAAGCCATTGAGGAACGGCAAACCGGGCAAGTCACTGTCGGTGCGGCCAGTATCGCGCTCATAGCGCAAGCCCAGATTGACCGTGAAGTTAGGAAACATCTTCCAGGTGTCCGCGATGTACAGCCCCAGACGATTGTCAGGACCGAGTCCTCCGGCCGGGAACCCGAACGCCGGCTGGGTCGTAGAGAAGCCTTGCCCGTTGCCGATGACCACCGTCTCCACCGGATAGTTCAGAGGATTTGACGCTCCGCCGGGGAACGGACCGGTAGCCGCAAACGCCGCATCGTTGAAGCCGAATTCGTTTTGCCCGGTGACCACCTGGGGCGCCAGCGCAAAGAAGCTGGCGAAGCCGCCGCCCTGGATGTGGTTGAAGTCAACGCCGTAGCGCAGGATGTGCTTGCCCACGGTCTTGGAGCCGTCGTACTTGATTTGCTTGTCGCTCTGCGGCGTGCTCTGCGGAGCCAGCAAGTTGGGACCGGTGGAGGGCCCGTTGACCAGATTGATGTTGAGATACTGGCCATTTCCGGGAAAGTCCGACAGTGGCAAGCCGCTGCCAATAACGCCATCGGCAATCTCGTTCTGGAATTTCAGATAGCTGAAGCGGATGCTATGGGTCCACGAGCCGGTGGTGAAATCGGCGCCCCCGACATAGTTGCGGGAGTAGTTCTTGGACTCGTAGACCTGAAGGCTGTCGGAGAAGAACGTTCCGTCCGCCTTGATTTGCGAGTAGCTGTAACGGAAGAACAACTTCAAATTATGCGGCGCAACCCAGTCAATGCGTCCCAGCGCATTCGGGTTGCCGAATGGTGCATTGAAGCCGCCGCCAAAATTTTGAAACGGCGGAGCATATACCACCGGCGTAAACAAATTCTGGGATGTGGCGTCGCCTTCGGCAAAGAAAAACAGCTTGTCCGGAATGAACGCGCCCCCCAGCGTGCCACCGTATTGGTTGCGGTGATAGTTGGGATCGGGGGTCCCTGCCGGCTTTGGTAACGACGCGTCGACGTTGCTGCTGCGGTAATATTCATAGCCGCTGCCGTGAAGTGTGTTGGTGCCGGATTTAGTCGACACGTTGACCACACCCGACGAACTCAGGTCATTGGAAAGGTCCATGGTCGACTGCGAAATCTGGAATTCCTGGATGGCGCTGGCGGAGATGTTGCCCGTGGTGGTGCCCACGGTTTCGTCGGAGATGTCGGTGCCGTCGACCTGGATTCGCGCGGTGCGGCCAAAGCGCCCGCCAATCGATACCGATTGGTAGCCGATCTTCGTCGGGTCAAAGTTGACGCCGTCCTGGATCTGAACGCCCGGCTCAAGCTGTGCCAGATCGAGGAAGTTGCGTCCATTAATCGGCAGGTTCTCAATCTGACTCGCGGTCAACACGCCTTGTACAGAAGTTTGTTCGGTGTTCACGCCTGGGGCTACCGCCTCGACCCTGACCGTGGTTGTTCCGGCACCGACCTTCAGTTTGAAGTTGACGGCGCTGTTATTTCCGATTTTTACCGGCACCTGCGTCTCCGAGCTTTCAAATCCTCTGGCTTCCACCTTCACCTGATAAGTGCCCACGGCGATGGAGCCGGAGTTGTAAAAGCCGCTGCCATTGGTCGTCACGTTGGTGGAGACGCCCGTATCGATACGGGTTATGGTCACCTTTGCGCCCGGCACAGCCGCACCAGTGGGATCGGCTACGGCCCCGTTGATGCTACCTGTGGAGATGGTTGCTTGGGCGTGAAGAAGGGAAGGCAGCAGAAGAAGAATCGCCAGCGCTGCCATCGAGAACGTCGCTTGCCTGCGAGGAGCATTAAAAGGCGTCATACAACTCTCTCCTTTTCGGTGAACAGCAAGATGTCAATTTGCGTGGTTCTGCCCGGGGCTTGACCTCGCTCTCAGGAAGGCCAAGGCGAATGACCGCTGTTGATATGGATAACCAGTGCCGCGGCTGGCCAATCGCTGCAGCTTGCTGAAACAACATGGATGTGTCCTGAATGGAGAGAGCGAGGTTGCGCGTAATCGGCAGCAACTGCTGCATCCCCGGCGGACGAGGAGAGAAAAATGTGGCGCTACGCCAACCACTCCGCAGTTTGGCACAGCGATTCACCCCAAAAGAGGTTTAACTGAATTGGCCGGTTTGTCGCATTCCGGTAGCCAAATGATGAGTTTCGCTAACTTTTCTGGAATGTGTGGCTTGCGAAACGGGCGCGAGCTGTGAAGTACAGAATTCTGTATCGCGCTGACTGATTATTCCATTTGTGGTAGGGATTGAACGGGCCCCGCCGTTCCTCATACATCGAAAATCTCGATGGCGTCGAGCGGGAACGGGAGAGAATTTCTTCTTGTGAGCAAACAAAACGCGGGGCACCCTTATTACAGGATGCCCCGAAGGTTTACCTCTATCCGTTATTTCAATCTATCCAAACTATCCAGCCTGAGAACCGCCGACAGCTTAGTGGCAGTTCGGGAACTTCCAGCTGGAAACGTTGGTGCTCCAGCCGAACGTACCCGTCACCGGGTAATATTCGGTTGTGTAGAAGAAGGTGCAGTTGTCAGACGGATCGATCTCGACCGTGCTGTAGTCACCCCAGCGATCGGCCGTATCGGTCTGTGAACCGGTACCGTTCACAAACAGGTCTTCGGCTGACAGGGTGCCAAGCGGATCGCCAACGACGCGTCCGGCGACTGCGATAGAGGGATAGGTGGTCGAGCTCGACTCGCTATAGCCGAGCAGTATGTCGCCGATATTGTCGCGGCTCACGGAACCCATCCAACGGTACTGAGTGTCGCTGGGAGATCCCGCATACGTTCCCTGCTGGAATACCGCGAGGGAGGTGACGGGTACAGTACTTAAGTTCGCTGTGAATTCCATCCACCGCACACCGATCTGTCCGGTCGAGGATGAAACATCGAAGTTGACAAACCAGTGTTGCGCTAGCGCCGGTAGTGGAGGAGTTGGAGGGACATTGGCGAGTGGCCGATCTTCCCAGTAGGAGAAGCGATACATCAAGCGATCGCCGAGCGAGTCGACCTCGTCAGTGACGCCTTTCTGCGGAACGCAGTTGCCACCGTAACCACCGTTGCAAGACGGTGTGAACTGAGCGATGGAAACGGTTTGCGAGTTGCCAAGGCCGGTCATGGTTGCACTGCCGGTTGCCCAGTCAGTGATGTGCATGGAGTAAACGGACAGGTGCTGGTTGTCCACATCGCCAACGCTGCCGATGAAGAACTCATCCTCAGCGCTGGGAGGCGCGGTCGGCGAATCGCGGTCCGCCGGCAGCAAGCTGTCTTCAGTTTGGTCGAGCTGGAAGCAGATCTGCTCGGCGGAGCTGTCGCCCACCAGCAGCTTGGCGCGGTCATAGCCGCAGATCACCGGGCCCTCCCAGCCACCGTTCGGGGGGCCGAAGTTGTTCCAAGTTTGAAAATATCCGTCGCTGGCGCCGTGGCTGGACCAGACACCCCACTTGGGATAGTCCGGAAAGCCATTCTGGACTACGGGGAATTGATAGGCATACCAAAGGTTATCGGAGAAGGTAGCCGTCTGCGAAATCGCAAAACACACAACATAAGGCGAGCTGAAAACGTTCTGTGCCAGGATCCAGCGCTGCGCATCACGGTCGAATTTGACGATGATGTCGCCGTCGTTCCCGTTGGCGCACTGCGTTCCCGGCAGCAGGTTGGCCCAAACGGTGTTGCCTTCGGTGCTGTCCTGGCCATTCAAGGGGATAATGGCGCCAGTGCTCTTGTCTAAATCGACATAAGAGGTGTTCACCCACTCGACTACTTCAGTGGTACCGACTGCCAGGGTCGTATCCGGCGGAGCATCCGGAACGCTGTAGTTCGGGAAGCCCACGCCTACGCCAAGTACATTGTAGACCGGGTTAAATTCGATGCCGGTCGGCGCGGACGTGCGCTGCTCAACGGGATCTACCACGCGCGGAGCGCGAGCTTTGAAGGGGCGGCGAACCGGGTTAGCCAGGTGCAGACCGAACGGTGGGGGAGCTTCCCCGATGGTCACTCGCCCAGCACTAAAGGCCGTGGCATGGTTAAGAAGAGGCTGCGGCGATTTGTCGGCTGCAAGCAGCGGCAGGCCACACAGTAAGAGGGCGCACAAAGCGATGACGGATGGGCCCAGAATTTTACTTCTTGTCATTGTTACCATTCTCCTTTTTCTCCACATCGTCTTCGCGGCAGAACGCTGTGAGCGCCTGAAGCGGAGGCGTGTCGCGACAGCAGGTTTCATTGATGGAGCGCAGTCTTTGACCTTCCGGGAGCGGACTGCGTAAGTGTGTGCTTTTCAACCTTTGAATCAGTGCCCTAGGCGGTACTTGAACTATTACACACGATAGTAGCTGGCTGCAACTATTAATTGCGTAGTAAATGGCTGGTCCATCCCACTGGGTGACAGAATTTGGCAATGAATTGGTTTTTTGGCCATACACCGGCGCAAACAACCGACGAATGTGACGTCGCACGATCAGCGAGAGCGATGCTTTGGTCGAATCGGGAGAAGTCGGCAGCCGAGTCCTAATCTGATTGACAAATCCAATGTAAGAACCTTAGCCTGATCACACGAGGAAATATCTTGATTATGACTTCGATGAGAAGGCAGAGCCAGCAACTGGTGCTCGGCCCGCTCGAGATGCAAGTGATGAATGTCGTCTGGTCCGTCGCACGGTGTAGTGTGCGCGATGTAGTGGAGAGACTGAACAGCAAGCTGGCCTACACGACCGTCATGACCACACTCGACCGGTTGTTCAAAAAAGGTTTGCTGGAGCGGGAGAAATTCGACCGCGCCTTTCTGTATTCTCCGGCGCTGTCGAGTCAGGATTGGGAGCGAAGGCGAGCGGGAGACTTTGTGGCTGGGTTTCTTGCCGGCCCGGAACCTTCGCGCGATCTTCTACTCTCCTCTTTGGTTGATGCCGTCGGCCAGCACGACGCTGTGCTGCTGGACGAGTTGGAAGAGAAGATCCGCAAGAAGCGCCGCGAGCTTTCCCGGATGCCCAAGCCATGAACCTTCCCTACACCATGCGGCTGCTGTGCCTTTGCTGGGCGTCATTTTTCATGGTCCACATGGCGCTGGCGATGGCTGCGCGCCTGGGCTCAGGTACGGCAATGCGAGTTGCCGAGCACATGAAGCCGAGGTCCGCGTCTCGTTTGCTGTTCGCGATCCGCATCTCGCCGCTGGTGTTGAGCTTGTTCGCAGTGCTGGCGTTCTGTGTTCCCAGCTATCTATGGCTCGAGCCGGAGGCGACCGGCGAACGGGTCGGTTTGGTGTGCATGCTGATCGCCTTGATGGGCGTCGCGGTTTGGATTCCTGCGCTGGTGCGAGTCATCGGCGCGGTTCGCGGCACGGCTCGTTACTTGCACCGTTGCGAGCGTCATGGGCGGAAAATCACGGTGCCGGGCGAAGCGTCGCCGGCCCTCCTGCTGACCGATAAAGCTCCCGTGCTGGCGGTCGCCGGCGTGTTCCGTCCCCAACTGCTGATTTCCCGGCGCGTAATGCGCGGTCTTTCTACCGAACAACGAGAGGCTGCCTTGCGCCATGAGCGTGCGCACTGCGCCGCTGGCGACAACTTCAAGCGCTTCATGATCCTGTTGGCGCCGGATGCCTTGCCCTTTGTCCGCACCTTCCGCAGCATGGAACAGGCTTGGTCGAAATTTACCGAGTGGGCCGCCGACGATCAGGCGACTGAGGGAGATCCGCAGCGGGCGCTGTCGCTGGCGGCGGCGTTGGTTCGAGTTGCGAAGATGGGCTCGAAGCCGCAGCTGGGCTATCTTTCCTGCTCGCTGGTGGGCGGCGACCAGCAACTCTCAGAGCGCGTGGAGCGGCTCCTGCGTCCGCAAACGAAACCCGGCAAGCCGGTGAGGGAACTTGTTCCCCTGCTTACCAGCGCGGGCGCACTGGCCGTTTTCGCGATTGCGGTGATGACGCTCTGGCCCGGCAGCCTATCTGTCGTCCACCAGGCTCTGGAGCAGTTGGTTCACTAAGAAATCCTCCACGTTTCGGCTGTGTTGACATCCGATTGTGCCGCCCCTGAAGGGGCTCAAATTATAAGAGAGAGCCTACCCAGCACTCCGCTTCCCCAATTCGCGCAAAAAGACGCGCGAATCGGGGACCCCGCTGCGTGCTGGGCTATCCTGTGGCCGTCCAGCTACGCGGGACTCGATTGCTGGC
>JBEKTC010000161.1:0-17567 GCA_049516475.1 Candidatus Korobacteraceae bacterium
CGGCTCGCGCCACGGCGGCCTTGTAGGTGTCCACCGAGATTACCGCGTCCGGACGCGCTCGCAGAACGCCTTCCACCACCGGCATCACCCGCTGCAGCTCTTCTTCTGTGCTGACGATTGGCTTGGGCGTGCCGACAGCAAGCGTCTCTTCGCTGCCGACATGGGCCCCTGGCCGGGTTGATTCTCCCCCAATGTCCAGAATGTCGGCGCCTTCCTCCAGCAAGCACAGGGCGTGCTCCACTGCTTTCTCCGAGGCAAGAAAGCTCCCGCCGTCGTAGAACGAGTCGGGAGTAACGTTGACGACCCCCATGATGAGAGTCCTCTCGCCCAGTTCAAAGGAGCGGGAGCGCAGTTGCCAGCGGTAGCGAGGTCGCATTCCGCGATTGTAACTGGCAGCGAAAGCGCGGCCCGCGCAAGACGACCTCTTGGCGGAAAGATAGCGTCAAAACTCAACGAAAGTGGCTTGCCTGTCGATGCTATGATCGGGAGAGTAGTGTTATGTACCGGGTTCGTTATTTCGTCACACTGATCATCGGCGTTGCGCTGCTCACGCCTGCCGTTGCCGGCAATAACCAGAAGCCGCAATCTGCCGGAAAGCTCACTCACGACATTCGGGCGATTCTCGACGATCCGGATAGCGCCCGCGGTTTCTGGGGAATCTATGCTGTCTCCCTTGACAGCGGCAAAACAATCTTCGCGCTGAACCAGGACAAGCTGTTTACCCCGGCGTCCAACGCTAAGCTTTTCACAACCGCTGCGGTTTTCGGCCTGATCGGCCCAGACTACCGCTTCAAGACCACAGTGGAAACCCTGGGCGTCTTGGACAAGTACGGGCGCTTGAACTCCGATCTTGTGCTGGTGGGGCGCGGCGATCCTAATCTTTCCGGTCGTGCGTTGCCATACAATATGCACACCGAGCGCAAGGCGCCGCCCATCCAGGTGCTGCAGGACCTGGCTGACCAGCTTGTGCAGCATGGCTTGAAGTACGTGGACGGCGACGTGGTGGCCGACGATTCCTATTTCGTCTGGGAGCGTTATGACGAGGGCTGGTCGCAGGATGACCTGGCGCGCGAGTGGGGCGCTCCGGTGTCGGCGCTCACCATCAACGACAACGTCATCTTCGTAAACATCATGCCGGCCGACCGGCCGGGCGAGCGCGCGTTCCTCAGCATCGCGCCTTTTCCGGAGTACTACAAGATCGACAACCGCGTGATGACCACGCCTTTGGGAAGCGGACCGCGCACGGTTTCCATCAACCGCGAGCCCGGTTCCAATCAGCTCACCTTCTGGGGCAACATTCCCCAGGACGATCCCGGCTTCGGCGAGGCGCTGGCCATCGACGATCCTGCCGACTTCAGCGCGCGACTGTTTCGCCAGTTGCTGGAAGAGCGTGGCGTGACAGTCTATGGTCGCTCGCGCACTCATCACACTGAGTTGGCTTCCACCCAGACTTTCAGTGTGACGTCCCTGGCATCGGGAGGCGGCGATGCGACGCGTCCGCCGAATCTCTCCCCTTTGGTATTGGCCAGCTATCAGTCGCAACCCATCACACAGGACCTGCGCGTGATTAACAAGGTCAGCCAGAATCTCCACGCCGAGTTGATGCTGCGCCTGCTGGGTAAGGAAAAAGGCACATCCGGATCGATCGAAGCCGGACTTGAGGTGGTGCGCGGCTTTCTGGTGAATGCCGGCATCAAAGCCGACCAGTTTGTTTTTTACGATGGCTCAGGATTGTCGCGCGAGGATTTAGTGACGCCGCAAGCCCTTGTGAGCTTGTTGCAATACTGCCGGCAGCAATCCTGGGGACAGGCGTATAGCGATACCCTGCCCATCGCCGCCATTGATGGCTCGCTGGCCGATCGTTTCCGCAATACGGCCGCCGCAGGGGTGGTCCACGCCAAGACCGGCTCGCTGGCCCACGTGTATTCGTTGGCGGGTTATGGCGCCACGCAGTCGGGCGACCACATCGCGTTCTCGGTAATGACGAACAACAACAACATGCCGACCAAGAAGGCGCTCGATACGATCGATCGTATCGTCGTGCGGCTGATGGAAGACAAAAAGTAAGCTCGATCCGGGACGAAAACCATCAGAACGAGAACAGCATTTGCAGGTCGATCCGTCGATTGGCGGAGCCGGACGAAAACGGCGCCGGGGCCAGCGCGTTCGAAGTACCGAAATACTGCGACCCGAGAACCCCGATGGGCGTCGCGTAATTCACGTTGTTAAGCAAGTTGCGCGCGCTGACGCTGAAGGTCAGATTGTATTTGTGGTTGGTTTCGTTGCCGAAGGTGAATGGACTGCCACCGCCGCCAGCCAGTCCTCGGCCACCAAGTCCACCGCCGCCACCGCCGCGACCACCGCCACCAGGACCGCCGCCCGTCGGCCCGCTTGAGGCGCCCTTTTCCAGCTTCGGTCCCAGTCCAAAGGTCTTGCTCAGCCGTAGATTTAGGGTGAACAGAGGCGGCCCAGCGCCATAGTTAATGGGCGTGATGGTTTGGCCGGGAAGCGGCACGGTGTTGAACGTGCCGTAGGGCGTCACGTAAATTTTGCCGCCCGGCCCCGGCGTGGAGGCCAGCGCAGGCCGATCGTTGAAAATCGAGTCGCCGTTCAGGTCCTGTCCAACGATGATGTCAAAGGGCGTACCGGAATTCGCAATAATGAACGGGCTCAGACGAAACGCATACGGTAGAGAAATCGTCCCGCCAACAAAGACGCGGTTGCGAACGTCGAAGGCGGCCCGGCCCCAGTCCTCCATCGGATCGTAGGAGTTCATCACGAATTGCGGAGAACCTCCGCCGCCCCCGCCGAAGGCACCACCAAAACCACCACCGCCGGCGACAACCGCTGCTCCCCCGCCCGAGCCGAGATCGCTATTGGCAAAGCCCAGCGCGTAAAAGCCAAAGAGCGATACTTTGTTACCAAGACTGTAACGCACGTTGGTGATCAACTGGTTCTGCTCGAAGGTTCCACCGGAGTTGTACTGGTAGATGTTGTCGTTATTGCCGAGCGGCGTGATGCCGCTACTCGGATACGTCCCGGGGAAAGGCGCGTTGGCATTGCGCAAGAACAGCTGATGAATTCCGCGTGAGTTCAGATAGGTCACCGAAACCGTGGCGCTCTTGGTGATTTGCCGCTCCACGCTGAACGCCGCTTCCATGGTGTAGGGCACGTGCAGGTTGTTCTGGACCTGATACGTCGTTGGCGAGTTGGTGGCGAGCATCGCCAACTGTGCCGGCGTGGGAATCAGCGGATAGAAGTTCGGGTTGGCGACCACGTACTGCTGCTGCGTGATGCCGTTGTAGCGCTCGGCCTGCAGAATGTAATCGTAGGAGAAGCGATCGTAGAAGATTCCATAGCCACCGCGCAGCACCGTCTTCGGCGCAGTTTTGCTGTGTCCCAGACCCCACGCCACGCTTACCCGCGGCGCCCAGTTGCCTTCGTAGGGAATACCGGTCTGCGTCTCGTAGCGCAGGCCGTAGCTGAGCGTGACGTTGGGACGGATCTTCCACTCGTCCTGCGCATAGAGGCCCACGTCAACCATCGACACGTCGGAGAGCGGTTGCCCCGCGACCAGCGTGAATTGACTAGCGCCGCCGCCCATCGCGCGAATCTCTGCCGGGGTCAAGCCCTGCTGCAATCCGTTAACCGTGATCTGGTAGGCGTTGATTGATGAAAAGTTATACGCGCCGTTGAACCCCGAGTCCTCGTTGCTGGAGAACAGCGTCCCGCGCAGCCTTCCGCCAAACTTGATGAAGTGCTTACCGTGCGCGATGGAGGTGAAATTCTGTAATTCGTAATGGTCCTGATTGCTGACCGTGGTGCCGGACGAGCTCCCGCCGCTGGTGAAGGCTCCTTGCACCACAAGCGAGGGGTCCAAACTCAGAGGCGTCTGATTGTCGCTGTCGCGGATGAACTGGAAGCGCGTCTCGTTCACGATGGTTGGGCTGATGATTTGGGTGTCGGTGATCTGCACCGTATTTTCAGTGCTATTGGAGTTGTAGCCTGTCGAAGCCAGCGAGAACTGCCCAATCCCTCCGTTGTCCTGCGTGTTTTGCGAGTACTGATAGCGGATCGTCAAGGTGTTTTTCGGGCTTAGTTGGAAATCGACGCGCGGGCTGATGTTGAGCCGCTTCGACGGGCTGGGCACTGCGGCACTGTAAGGAGTAATGATATTACCGGGACCCAGCACCTGCGCCACGATGACGCTCACGTTGTCGATATCGCGCTGCTGCACGGTGAAGAAGAATGACGCGTTCTTGTCGATGGGGCCGCTGACGTTGCCGTTGAAGATTTCCGAGTAGTAACCAGGCGTCGAGGTGATAAACGGATTCAGCGAATTGAACGCCGAGGAGTTGCCGTTCACCATGAATTGGCCGTGAAACTTGTCGGTCCCCGGCTTGGTGAGAATCTCGATTCTTCCATAGCCGAGCTTGTCGAACTCGGCGGAGAAGGGGTTCTGGTTGATGCGGATTTCGCGGATCGCCGACTTCGGCGGAAGCTGCCCGGCGGTGAAGCCGTCGACGTAGATCTGGCCGCCATTAGGCCCCGCAGAAGGTCCAGCCAGCGCTTCCAACTCCGATTGCAGCTCATCGGGATCGTCAGAGAGCGCGTCCAGATCTTTACCTTTAAGGACGATCGTTCCCGCGCTGTTTTCCGGACTCACGGCCACCGTAGGCGATTCCTCCTGCACTTCAACGTGTTGCTGCTCGACCGCGATCTGCAACTGGATGTCGAAGTCCTGGGTCTGTCCGGGATTAATCTGTACGTCCGCTTCCGTATCCAAAGCAAAGCCTTTGGCGACGGCGGTTACCGTGTAGGAGCCCGGTGCGAGTCCCCTGATTTCGTAAACTCCGTCGTGATTGCTCTGAACGGTCGCGGTCTTGCCATCTGCACCGGTGGCTGTGACCGTTGCCTGCGGAACGACGGCGCCGGAAGGATCGGTGATCTTGCCGCGCAAGATTCCCGATGAAGTCTGCGCGGAGACGAAGCCCAAGCCGATTGAAAACAACAAAAAGAAGGTGGCACACGAACGCATTTGCAGTATTAGACCTTTTTGAAGACAGAACGGTATCGTTGCTGAATGTATTCCTTTACGGTGTGTCTCCCGTTCCCGCATTTGCGCTGGTGGAGAGATTCCAGGGGGACAGAATGGTGGTGGCCGCGGCGGGCGAGGCGGCAGTAAGGATCGGCTCAACGCCGCTGAGCAGAATAATCACTTGCGACGGCGAATCTGCCGCGCCTTCAGTGGCAACGATCATCAGCGCATCGCCTTTTTGCAATTGGCTCACAGTCACAGCCGGCATGCGATTCAGCATCTGCTGAAAGTCCGGCGGCCCTCCCTGCCTCGCACCACCGGGCGCAGAATCGCCGCCAGGCCGCGCTTCCCCACTTTGCGCTCGCGTCGGGGGTCCACCCGCAGCGGTTGCTCCCGCGCCAGACGGCGTCCCGCCCTTGAGCCGCATGGCGATGCGTTGCGCGAACATCGCCGGCAGCTGGTGCATCTGCGAGTCAGGCGCAATCTTCAGCGTCACTGGCCGCTTGTTCGCCAGATCGGTTACGGTGATGGTGTTGTTCGCGGCATCCGTGGAAATCACCGCGGCGGCAATGCTGCGGAACGTTCCGGAGACAATCTCCGCCGCCGCCATCTCCTTGCCATCTTCGCTCTTCCCGCCGCGAGCGCGAAGCTGATCGCCGGGCTTAATCTGGTCAAGCGTGCCCGGCTTGGCATCGTCAAACTTCACCGAATCGGGCGCGTAGCGGCGGATAATCGTGTCCTTCGAGACGTGCACCGCTAACGTGCTCGGCGCTCCCAATGTGCCGGTGGAGAGAGTGATGGTCGCCGTACTGGTATCGACCGCCTTCACAACGCCGCCCGTACCGTGCTTCTGCCACTCCTCGCGATCATGCTCCTGCTTTTCGGCGACGTCGGACTTTTTCATGACGACCGCGGACGTTGCGGTGATCGACTTGCCATCGTCGGAAGCCGTTCCACCGGCCAACATACGATCGCCGACCTGCACATCGGCCAACTGGATGGCTGTTGCGCTCTTCAGATCCGTTTGTCCCGGCGCCATGCGCACCAGTCGGGTCGTCGGCTGGATGTTGAGGCTGGTCTCGGTGCCGGCATCGGTCGTCAACGTCACGGTAATGCCGCTCACCGACTTCACCACTCCCACCACCCGAGTCTTCTTCGGCGCGCCCGCCTGCTGAGCCGCGTCAGCTTGTTGCCCCAAGGAAACACGCGGGGCCGCAATCAACGCGCCAAGAACGAACGCAAAGGCAGTCGCACCCAGGATCTTCGATCGTACTAAGCTACGCATTTGCACCTACTACTACCTAAACATATGGCAGTACGGGCCTGTGTTAAGAAAACATAAGTTTTGTAAACGCTACCTGTACCGATTGGCCAGTTGCTTGCGTAGCATTTTCGATGCGGCGCTCTGGTGGCCGATTGTCCCACTTTGGACAAACAAGTTGTAAAAGTTTTGTGTCGGCCCTCCTTGTCCTTTGTCTTCTCTTCTTCGGTCATATAAAGTGCAGGCGGGACTGGCACGGCATTCGGTCCCAATCCCAGGGTCATACCTAATCTGCAATTGTGGTGAGGAGATCAGAATGGTTACTCCAGAGCAGTCTAGAAGCGAAGCGTCGCGTTTCGGCCGCGGCGCCATCGCAGCCCTTACGGCCGTATTGCTGTTGACATTTGCTGCGCAGACAGCGGTAGCGCAGACCTACACCATCCTATATACCTTCCAGGGTGGAACCGACGGCGGCTTCCCAAACGCCGGCGTTTACCGTGATTCTTCCGGAAATCTCTACGGCATAACCAACACGGCGGGCAACCGCAACGATTGTAACGACTATGGCTGTGGAACTGTCTACAAGCTGACTCCGAGCGGCCAGCTCTCCGTTTTGCACACCTTTACCGGCGGCGCAGATGGGTGGCCCAACGCAACCTGGGGCTCCCTGATCCCGGACCCAGCCGGCAATTTGTACGGCGTGGCATCGATCGGCGGTCTCCGTGATAACGGCACCGTGTTCCAGGTAACTCCGTCAGGAGGGTTTACGGTGCGGCACACCTTTCCTTCTTCCAATAACGACGGCCTGGGCCCGCAGTTCAGCCTCCTGCGAGATGCGACCACGGGATTAATCTACGGCACGACGTTTAATGGTGGCGCCCACAACTTCGGCGCCGTTTTTGTCTTGTCGAACGCCGGAATTGGCGCCGACATTGTGGTGCACAGCTTCGATTTTAGCGATGGGGCGTTCCCGCAGGGAAGCGTTGCCTCCGACGGCCAGGGGAACCTCTACGGCACCGCCGGCCAGGGCGGCACAGACAATTGCGGCGTTGCCTTCAAGATGAGAACCATCGGCACGGGCTACACTGTGCTCCACAACTTCGCCTGCGCGCCCGACGGCTACTTTCCAGGATCGGTGGTGCTGGATGCGCAGGGCAACATGTATGGCGGCACGCAGGAGGGAGGCGACGCCGCCGCCTGCCCCGGTTTTGGCTGCGGCATCATCTTCAAAGTGACCCCCAGCGGGCAGGAGACCATCCTGCACACGTTCCGCGGCCCTGAGGGCGCGGTTCCGAATGAGCTGATGTGGGGCGCCGACGGCAATCTGTGGGGCACCACTGCCGGCGGAGGCACCCACGATCAAGGAACGATTTTCAAGATTACTACCGACGGGACCTACACCGACGTGTACAACTTCGAAGGCGGGTTGAACGGAGGGGTGCCTTACGCCACGGTGGGGGGAGGCATTATGGGATGCATCCAAAGTGGCTGCGGCATGATCTTCAAGTTCACTCCGCAGTAGATGCCTTATTCACCGATTAGCTATTGCCGGGGCGGCTTTTCGAGATCGCCCCGCGATTTTTTTGGCGCCGAAGAACCAGATGTAAGAAAGCCATCAGGGTGAGATGATCCACGGTGTCCTGGCCAATTTCTGGTTTCGGATCGCGGTCTGCGATCCCGGATGAAGGCTCCGGCCAGCCAAATAACGCCGTAGAATAGCGAAACATTTTTCTCGTCATTTTCGTATCAGAGATTGACAGGCAGGCCGATGCAACTACAAATCGAAAACCTCTCCAAGCGCTATCCCAACGGAACGCAGGCGTTACAGGACGTCTCGCTGTCCATCCCACAAGGCATGTTTGGACTGCTTGGCCCCAACGGAGCCGGCAAGTCCACGCTGATGCGAACGCTGGCCACGTTGCAGGAAGCCGACAACGGCAGCGCGCGGCTGGACGGCATCGACGTGCTGCGGCAGAAGGACGAAGTCCGGAAGCTGCTCGGCTACCTGCCGCAAGAGTTCGGGCTGTATCCCAAGGTCACAGCGGAAAAACTGCTCACCCACTTTGCCGAGCTAAAGGGAATCGAGAACTCCGCTGAGCGGCGCGACGTTGTGCATGCTCTGCTGCGGCAGACAAACCTGTGGGACCATCGCAGCAAGCCCCTAGGCAGCTACTCGGGCGGCATGAAGCAGCGCTTCGGCATTGCACAGGCGCTGCTGGGCAACCCTAGGCTCATCATCGTCGACGAGCCCACCGCCGGTCTCGATCCCGAGGAACGCGTCCGCTTCCACAACCTGCTCAGCGCTATCGGCGAGAATGTCGTGGTCATTCTCTCGACCCACATTGTCTCCGACGTGAGCGACCTGTGCCGCAACATGGCGATCATCCATCAGGGACGTGTGCAGGCCGCGGGCGATCCCACGACACTGGTCGGAGAACTCAACGGACGCGTCTGGAAGAAGGCGATCGCGCGCTCCGATGTGCCGGACTATCAGCAACGCTTCCGGGTCATCTCCATGCGGCTGTTCGCGGGCAGGACAATGCTGCACGTTTTGCAGGATGATCTTCCCGAGCCGGGCTTCGAGCCGGTGGTTCCAGACCTCGAGGACCTTTACTTCGCGACCATCCGCGGCTTTTCGGCGAACTAACCCATGCTGATTAACATTTTCTTCTTCGAGCTTCAACAGCGGCTGCGGCGCATCTCGACCTACGTTTACTTCGTTGTATTCGCGGTGCTGGGCTGCCTGTTCACCTTGTTGTCGGGCGGCGCTTTCGCCGGCGGCAGCGTGGAGTTTGGCACCGGTGGCAAGGTTCTGGTGGATTCGCCGTACGCGCTGAACTCCATCATCACCTCCATCTGTTTCTTCGGCATTGTCATCACCGCGGCGATTGCGGGACAAGCCACCTATCAGGACATCGACAGCAACTCCACGCCGTTCTTCTACACCGCGCCTATTACCAAGCTCGACTACCTGGGTGGGCGCTATCTCGCCGCGTTCGCGGTGCAAGTCCCGATTTTTGCGAGCGTAGGACTGGGAGCGTGGGTCGCCACACTCATGCCATGGATCGATAAGACTCGGCTCGGTCCGCAGATGGTCGCGGCTTATTTCCAGCCGTACATCATCAACGTTTGGCCGAACCTTTTGTTCCTGACGGCAATCTTCTTCGCGCTGGCTGCATTGTCACGAAAAATGTTGCCGGTGTACGTGGCCAGCGTGCTGGTGCTGATGGGCTATTTCGCCGTCGGTCAACTCTCCGGCACGGCACTGACGGTGAGCGTGCACGCGGCATTAGCCGATCCGCTGGGCGGCGCGGCCATCGATCACATCACGCGCTACTGGACGCCCTTCCAGCGCAACACGCAGCTCATCCCGCTGCAGGGAATCCTGCTGGCAAACCGCGCCTTGTGGCTGGGCGTGGGAGCAATCTTCCTGGCGTTTACGTATGCGAAATTTGCCTTCGCTTACCCTGCGGAAACAAGTAAGCGCCGGCAGACGGTCGAAGAGAAGGAAGCGCTTCGACCTGCCGATGTGTTGCCTATCGCACACCCCACCTTCTCCGCAGCTGCGTCTCTGCGCCATGTGCTGTCGCTGACCCGGATCCAATTCACGGAAACCACCAAGAACGTTGTCTTCCTGGTGCTGATGCTGGCCGGTTTTCTGTTCTCGATCTTCACGGCTGCCGGGCTAAGCAATCCGCAGGCCTCCAGAACGTGGCCCGTGACCGCCCAGATGGTACTGATGGCGAACGCGGGCTTTATCATCATCGCCATTGCGATCATCATCTTCTGCTCCGGCGAACTGGTGTGGCGAGAGCGTGACGCGCAGCTTAATCAGGTGATGGATGCGCTGCCCTTGCAGCGATGGGTGCTGTTTTGCTCCAAGCTGTTCGCTCTGATGCTGGTGCAGGTGGTGGTGGTGCTGCTGATCCTTGCCGCCGGAATGGTCGTACAGATTGCCCAAGGCTATTACCACTTCGAACTCGGCCTGTACTTCCGCGAACTCTTTCTCAACCGGCTGATTGGGCTCTGGATTCTTTGTGTGCTGGCGATGTTCATTCAGACCATCGTCAACAACAAGTACCTTGGTCATTTTGTGATGGTGTTGTACATCATCGCGACGTTGGCGCTGCCGCCGGCCGGATTCCAGGATTTTCTCTACCGCTTCGGACAAACGCCGCAGGTCACCTATTCCGACATCAATGGCTATGGCCCTTACCTACAGCCGCTGGTCTGGTTCCGGATCTACTGGACGATTGCCGCGGTGCTGCTGGCGATCCTCACCAATTTGCTGTGGGTGCGCGGGACGGAAAGCAACTGGCGCGTGCGGATGAGTCTGGCCGCCGCCAGATTTTCGCGGGCGACGATGGCTGGCGCCACGGTCTGCGTTGTGCTGATGCTCGGCGTCGGCGGCTACATCTTCTACAACACGCACGTCCTCAATCCCTATCGCACCACGTCCAGCATCGACGAGGACCGCGCCCTGTATGAGAAGAAGTACCGGCAATACTGGTCGCTCCCGCAACCGCGCGTTACCGATGTGACGACGCAGATCGATATCTATCCTGAAAAGCGCTCGGTCTCCGCCCACGGCACGATGTGGCTCGAAAACAGGACGAATGTCGATATCGACCGGGTTGCTGTGACAGTTCAGCCAGTCGACCTTATTCCGCGGCCTGTGCCCCACATTCGGATCGACCGCCTCAGTTTCGCCGGCGGACAGACTGCGATTATCGAAGACCCGTCGCTCGGCTTTTATCTTTACAAGCTTCCCACGCCACTGCCGCCGCAAGGCCGCATTCAGCTTGATTTCGCTCTGCAGTACGACAATCCGGGATTCGAGAATTCGCAACCCAACACCGACATTGTGCGCAACGGAAGCTTCGTCAACGATCGCTATCTCCCCTACATCGGCTATGCGCCTGAGATCGAATTGACAGACGACAGCACGCGCCATAAGCATGGTCTGGAGAAGGTGCGCCGGCTGCCCAAGCTCGATGACGTGGCCGCGCGCCAATACAACGGCGTCAGCTTCGATGCTGACTGGATCAATCTGGACGTCACGCTCAGCACCAGTGAAGATCAGATCGCGATTGCTCCCGGATATCTGCAGAAGGAGTGGCTAGAAGACGGCCGGCGCTACTTCCATTACAAGATGGACGCGCCCATCCTGGATATCTACTCGATACAATCGGCGCGCTATGCCGTGCGTCGCGATCACTGGAACGGTGTCAACCTGGAGATCTATTACCAGCCGGGACACGAGTTCAACCTGGACGACATGATGCAGAGCATGAAGGAGACTCTGGACTACTGCACCGCGAACTTCAGCCCCTTCCAGTTCCATCAACTTCGCATCATCGAGTTTCCGGGTTACGGATCGTTTGCCGAGTCGTTCGCCAACACCATCCCGTTTTCCGAGTCCATCGGCTTCATCACCAAGATCAGCAAGAAACCCGATGCCGTCGACTTGCCTTTCTACGTGACCGCGCATGAGACCGGACATCAATGGTGGGCTCACCAGGTGATCTCGGCTTACGTCCAGGGGGCGACTTCCATCGACGAAACCATGGCGCAGTACACCGCGCTGATGGTGATGAAGCACCACTTCGGACCGGAATCTATGCAAAAGTTCCTGCGCTTTGAGCTCGACCAATATCTGCGCGGTCGTGGACAGGAGCGCAACGAAGAGAATCCGTTGTACAACGTCGATCCCAACCAGGGCTACATTCACTACAACAAGGGAGCGATGGTGATGTACGCGCTGCAGGACTACATTGGCGAGGACAAGGTCAACGAGGCAATTCGCGGGTTCCTGAAGGAATTTGCCTTCAAGGGTCCGCCGTATCCGACCTCCCTCGATCTGGAAGGCTACTTCCGCAAGGTCACGCCACCGGAGTATCAGTACCTGTTCGACGATATGTTCCTGAACATTACGCTATATGACGATCGCGCAGTTTCAGCCGATTATGTGCAGCGGCCCGATGGCAAATATGACGTGCACCTCACGGTCGAGGCCAAGAAGTTACGCGCCGATGGACGCGGTCAGGAACACGCCGTTCCCGTGAACGACATGATCGATATTGGCGTGCTGGATGCCGACGGAAAGTATCTCTACCTGCAAAGGCACAAGATCAACCAGGAGAGGACCGATATCACGGTGACAGTCGATAAAGTTCCGGCGACGGCGGGAATCGATCCGGTGGACAAGCTGATCGACCGCAATCCGGATGACAACGTGATCGCGGTCAAGAAGCGCTAGCGTGTGGTAGAGCTGGCCTTTAGGCCAGCGTCCCGCCGCCTGATTTTCGTTTCGAGCCGGCTTCAGCCGGCGACCCAGTGACCCCGGCTCACTTGCTCATCTGCTGCGCCAGGTACGGGCCGATGCCCATCTCCTTGATGGAGTGCAGTTGCGCTTCCAGAAAATCGGCATGGCGCTCTTCATCGTGGAGCAAGCGGTCGAATAAGTCCTTGCTGCCCGCGTCACCCGCTTCGCGGCAGATAGCCGACGCTTCGTTGTACTCACGGATGGCGTTGGTCTCATCCGTGAGACCGGCCGCGAGCTGTTGCGGCACGTCACGGCCAATCGTCGGGGATAGCGACACTTTGACCTCTGGCACGGAGTCGAAGTAGACGATGCGCTCGATTAGCTTCTCAGCGTGTGTCATCTCCTGAATGGCCCGGGCCTTGGTAAGGCCGGCCAGCCGGCCGTAGCCCCAGTTCTCGCAAATCTCTGCCTGCACCATGTACTGCACGATGGCCGTCAGCTCGCCGCTGAGGGCGATGTTCAACTGCTCAATCACTTTCTGATCACCACGCATGAATGTCTCCTTGCTTCTACAATCGCCTGATTGAGCTGGAAACTCTGCGAGGTGGATCACAGATGGGGGTGACAGCGCGGGTTGGGCTGCTGTGGCTGAATTCGAGCGGGATATTCTAGCTCGCGACCGCAGGCGCCGTCATGCGCCGGGGCAGCAACTCGCCGATGCGGCGGATCTGCGCGCCGACGCCGCGCAGTTTCTCTTCGATGTGCTCGTAACCGCGGTCGATGTGGTAGACGCGGTCGATGATGGTCTCGCCATCGGCGACGAGCGCGGCCAACACGAGAGACGCGGAAGCCCGCAGATCGCTGGCTTGTACTGCGGCGCCGCTCAGCGGAGTGCGCCCGCGAACCACGGCTCGGCAGCCTTCGATACTGACGTTCGCTCCCATGCGCACCAGTTCCTGCGCGTGCATAAAGCGGTTCTCGAAGATGTTTTCCGTGACTACGCTGCTGCCATCGGCCTGCGTTGCCAGTGCCATGTACTGCGCCTGCATGTCGGTGGGGAAGCCGGGATATTCCTCGGTGACCATGTCAGCGCTCTTCAGCGGCCCGTTGCTCACCACGCGGACCGATTCGCCATTGGCAGTCACGCTTACGCCGCACTCCTCCAGCTTCTGCAACAGCGCGCCCAGGTGAACCGGCTCGCAAGCGGTGACGAGCAGGTCGCCGCCGGTAAGCGCGCCGGCGACGATGAACGTACCAGCCTCAATGCGGTCAGGAATGATGCGGTGACGCGCGCCGCGTAACTTCTCGACGCCGCGAATGCGGATGGTATGCGTCCCGGCGCCCTCGATCTGCGCACCCATCTTGCTGAGAAGCGCAGCCAGGTCCACCACCTCCGGCTCGCGTGCGCAGTTCTCCAGCACCGTTTCGCCTTCAGCCAGCGTGGCAGCCATCAGCAAATCTTCCGTTCCAGTGACCGTGATCTTCTCGAAGACGATGCGCGCTCCCTTCAGGCGCGTAGCGCGTGCCTGAATGTAACCGTGCTCCTGGGTGATCTTCGCGCCCAGCTTTTCCAACCCGTTAAGGTGCAAGTTGATGGGACGCGCACCGATGGCGCAGCCACCGGGCAGGGATACGCGCGCCTCGCCCATGCGCGCGAGGAGCGGACCCATGACCAGCGTGGAAGCGCGCATGGTCTTGACCAACTCATAGGACGCTTCGGGATTCACCAGATCGCGGCAGCAGATGGTCGTACGATGCTGCGCGCGGCCATAGCCGAGTTCAACTTCCGCACCCATTGCCGCGAGCAGTTTGCGTTCGGTCTCGATGTCGCGCACCTGGGGAATGTTTTCCAGGATGACCGGCTCGTCGGTGAGCAGGGCCGCGGCCATGGCTGGCAGTGCAGCGTTCTTCGCGCCGCTGATGCGCACGGTGCCCAGCAGCGGATTTCCGCCGCGAACCACAAACTTATCCATCGGAGAATGTCCTAAACCAATACTGCGAACGCCGAACTTTCGAATCACGGCGCTACCTCATTTTACGAGTAATCGGGCCAGGAGTCGCTGCCGGTACGGCTTAACCATGGGATGCGCGGAGACGCGCGCGAAATGACCCGCGGAGTATACAGCAAAGCAGGCTGTGGAAAAGTGCAATCTTGGGAGTGTGGAGAGACGGTTGCCTTCGCTGACGAACTCGTGCAAACTGCTCACGCCGGACGTGATCCGGACGCAAGAAAGGCCCGGCTCGCCGTTCTATCCTATGAGGAGTCCAAACACTACCATGCAAAAACCGAAAGCTCTTTTTTGCGCGCCGCTGTTGGTGGCGCTTGCCTGGTCGCTCACCACGGGCACAGCTGCGACGGCGCAGGAACAATCCGGCAAGGTAATTCCGAATGCCGTTTGGGTGGGTGCCGACGGCAAGTTCGAATCCGATCCCGACGCTGCTCTCGTGCAGTTCGGCGTCTCCGCCCAGGAAGAGAAGCTGCAGGATGCAAACCAGAAGGCCACCCAGGCGGCTGAGCAGATCCGCCAGCTACTGCGCGCCAATGGACTCGATCCCAAGGACGCGCAGATCAGCCGCTTCGCCACGCAGCCGGTTTACGACTACAAAAATCCCAAGCGCAAGCTGGTGGGCTATCGCGTGGATGCTAACATCAGCATCAAGCTGAAGGATTTCTCCAAGATCGGGCCCATCGCGCAAGGGCTGGCGAACCTGGACGTCACCGACACCTCCATCAGCTACCTGCTGGAAGACATGGATGCGGCCAAGATCAAGGCAGTGGAAGACGCGCTGCGTCGCGCCCATAGCGAAGCCAGTGCCGTCGCGCAATCCAGCGGACGCGCGCTGGGCGAGCTGTCGTACGCCTCGGTCGATACCTACGAGCAACAGCCCGTGCGTCCAATGATGGCGAAGGCCACCGCGATGGCTGCCGGAGCCGCGCCGCCGACGACAGCCGAGTTCAGCGCCGAGAAGATCACCGTGACCGCGCACGTGAACGCGTTGTATAACCTGAAGTAGCTGTTTACCGACTTCGCGGCAAAGAGTGCTAGAGGGTAGCCCGCGCGACTTTCCCGCCGCTTCGGCGTTCATGTAATAGAGAATCCAGCCCCGTTGGAGGAATGAATGAGAGCCATCGCCGCTCTGCTCGCAGTGGCCTTGAGCGCTGCGCTCGGTATGCTGCCGGCCGCGGCCCAGACCGGCCAGGATGCCCCGCACCTCACGTCGCGCAGCACCGCAGTTCCCGAGACACCGGCCCAACCTCAGCCCGATCCTACAGCCGCGCCAGGCATCACGGTTCCCGCCGGCACCAAGATTCCGCTCACCCTCAAACAGGGCATCAACAGCAAGAGCGCGCGGCCGGGCGATCCGGTTTACGCTCAGACCGCCTTTCCGATAACCCAGAATGACCACATCGTCATTCCCGCGGGCACGTTCGTCCAAGGCGAAGTTCGCAGCGTGGTGCGCCCGGGACGCGTCAAAGGCCGCGCCCAGCTGCAGATGAGCTTTACCTCCATGATTTTCCCCAACGGCTACACCATCATGTTGCCTGGCGCGGTGCAGAATACTCCCGGCTCCAAGGACAACACCGTCGCGGGGAAAGAAGGGACCATCCAGGGGCCTGGCAGCAAGGGTAAAGACGCTGGCACCATCGCAACTACCACAATTCCGGGAGCTGGCATCGGGGCGATCGCCGGCGGTGCTGAAGGCGCGGGCATCGGCGCTGCCACCGGAGGAGTCATTGGATTGGCAACCGTTCTGCTCACCCGCGGGCCCGAGATCCATCTAGCCACCGGCGATTCCGTGGAGATGATACTGGAAAGCAGTCTCGATCTGAATCCGGTGAAGATGCAAAAGCCTACCTCCGCTCAGTAGTTCGTGCGGGGCGAGGTTGTCATGGAGACGTGCGTTATACCTGGATTACTTTCCCGTCCAACAAGCAGGCCGTTTCTCCAGAAATGCTGAGATTCCCTCTTGCGCGTCGGCGGCGAGCGAGTTCATGCTCATGACTTCCTTGGCATAGGCGTAGGCCTTCGGCTGGTCGAGATCAACCTGCGTATAGAACGCCTGCTTGCCCAACGCGACCGTAAAAGAGCTGGCATCGGCAATGCGCGAGGCCAGTTTGCGGCTCTGCTCCGCCAGTTCGGCAGCAGGAACGACCAGGTTGATGAGTCCCCATTCCGCCGCCGTCACCGCGTCAACCATCTCGCCGGTCAGCAGCATCTGCATCGCCCGCTTGCGTCCGACCGCCCGGCTGAGGGCCACCATCGGTGTAGTACAGAAGAGTCCAATCTTCACGCCCGGGGTGGCAAACGCCGCCTGGTCGGAGGCCACGGCCAAATCGCATGTCGCCACCAACTGACACCCGGCCGCGGTTGCGATGCCTTGCACCTCGGCGATCACCGGCTGCGGAATCGATTGCACGCGCGTCATGAGTTCGGTGCAGACATCGAACACCTGGCGGTACTCGTTGATATCGCGCCCCACCATCTCGCTCAAGTCGTGACCGGAGGAAAACACTTTGCCCGCGGCCCGCAACACGACCACCCGCATCGCGCGATCGCGCCCAATTTCGTTCAAGCAGTCGATCAGCTCTGTCATCAACTCCAGCGACAACGCATTGCGCCGCTGCGGCCGGTTCAACGTCACAATCGCAATTGGCCCTTCGGCGTCGAACAAGATGTTCTGATACTTGGCACTCGTGGCGGCGGTTTGTAATTCAGGCATCACGAAGCTCCTTCGACTGCGGCACGCGATTGTTGACGCAGTACATTCTTGCGGATCTTGCCCGTCGACGTTTTGGGCAATGCACCAAAGTGTACCGCCTTCGGGCATTTGAAATGCGCCAGGCGTTGGCGGCAGAAGTCGATCAGATCCTGTTCGCTGACCACGGCATCTTCCCTGAGCAGCACGTAGGCGTGCGGCACCTCGCCCCATTTGTCATCATGCCGGGCAACAATCGCAGCCTCCAGCACGGCGGGATGCTCGTACAACACGCGCTCAACCTC
>JBEKTC010000162.1:0-14167 GCA_049516475.1 Candidatus Korobacteraceae bacterium
CGACGGCGGAGCCCCCACTGCCGGAGTCATCTTCGACAATGCCGGTAATCTTTATGGCACCACCAGTGAATATGGCTCGCACTACTCGGGCACGGTGTACGAGTTGTCGCCCTCGCAATCGGGATGGAGCGAGACGACCCTCTATTCCTTCACGGGCGACTATGGTTCTGGATCGGGTGGCCTCATCAGGGACGCGCAGGGCAATCTCTTCGGGATTACCGGAGGTCTGGATGGAGGCATCAGCATCGCCTATGAACTCACGCCGCATAACGGCAGTTGGTCCTTCACCGTGTTACAAAACTTCGGGGAAGAGTATGTCGGCGCTTTCGCCGCGCCGACCTTCGACTCACACGGCATTCTCTACGGGTCACTGCCTACCGTCGGCAGCGATTTCACGGGCGAGATTTTCCAGCTGACGCCCTCGGGCGATCGATGGATCTATCGCTCGTTCTACACGTTCAATGGTTCTAACGCGGGCGTTCCCCTTGGCGCCGTTACCTTTGATGCCAGCGGAAATATGTACGGCACCGGGATCGCGGGAGGCTCGGACTATGACGGCAGCGTGTGGGAGATCACGCCGTAGGGCAGTGGCCAGTGGCCAGTGGCCAGTGGTCAGTGGTCAGTTGCCGGACGAGTTTAGGATGGTCCCACAATGTGGGAGATGAGTATTCAGGCATGAAGCGCGACTTGATTCACGGAGGAGTTTCACTATGAAGTGCTCAGAGCAAACCAGAAATGGAAGTGGCGCGATGGATTTGAGGATGACGGTGACGGCAATCAGCATCGCGATCCTGTTGATCCTCGTAGCCACGAAGGTGCAGGCGCAGACCCTGACTGTCCTGCACAGCTTTAGGGGCGCCGATGGGGCGACGCCTTATGCAGGTGTCACCCTCGATCCGCAAGGCCGGATCTACGGCACCACGTCGGGAGGCGGCAGCCATGGGGACGGGGCGGTCTATCGCCTGGTGCATGAGGGCGACGGTTGGATCTTCTCACCGATCTACAGCTTTGGCTCACAGGAAAATGATGGAAGCGAGCCGCTCGACAGGGTGGTTTTTGGCCCGGATGGCTTGCTTTACGGAACAACCAGCGAGGGCGGCGCTTACCGCTATGGAACGGTTTTCAGCCTGCAACCTCCGGCAACCGCCTGCAGGGCCGCCCTGTGTCCCTGGGTCGAAACCGTGATCTACAATTTCAATTTTGACCCGGGTGGTGTAGATCCGGGCTACGGGGACCTGGTCTTCGACCAGGCGGGCAACATCTATGGCACCGCTTTCAACAGCAGCGGCGGCAATGGTGTGGTTTTCAAGCTGACCCGGTCCGGCAGCGGCTGGACAGAAAGCGTGCTGTGGCATTTTACCGGTGGAAATGACGGCTCCTATCCCGCGAGCGGCGTCATCTTCGACAACGCCGGCAATCTCTATGGCACCACGGGTGACGGAGGCAGCAGCGACTCTGGGACGGTATACGAACTCTCCCCAACGCAATCGGGATGGAACGAGACGACACTTTATTCGTTTAACGGATTCGACAACGGCTTGGGAGACGGCAGTCTGACCTGGGACACGCACGGCAACCTCTTCGGGATTGCGGGTAGTGGTTTTATGGGAGAAGGCCCCGCCACCGTCTACGAACTCACGCCGCAGAACGGCGGTTGGTCCTTCAGGCAGTTGTATAGCTTCGGGAACCAGACGCTCGGGCCTATTGCTGCGCCAACCTTTGACTCCCAAGGCAATCTCTACGGGCCACTGCCTAACGGCAGCAGCGGTTTCGGTGAGATTTTCAGGCTGACGCCTTCGGGCAATCAGTGGCTCTATAGCTCGTTCTACCAGTTCGATAGGTGCAACGGCGACGGGTGCGACCCCACCGGCACGGTTACGTTTGATGCCAACGGAAATATGTACGGCACGACTTACACGGGAGGCACGGATGAGGAGGGGACCGTTTGGGAGATCACGCCGTAAGCAGTTGCCAGTGGTCGTGGCCAGTCCCCACTCATTCGAAAAGCGCGAATGAGTGGGCCACCCGGCTGCGACGAGCATTTACATCGATCGGAAATCACCAAGCGTCACACTTATTCGACCTACACCGTCCAAACTTGCGCTCTCGTGGGTTCCCAACGTGTCCGGCGGCCTTTGCAAGTACAGTTGGCCGCCGCGCGGTTCACTGCTGCTGCAAGAGCCCCTCAAGAAAAGTAGTTGAGGGCTGTTGCAAGTAGCCTGAATAGGCGTATACTTCTGCCACTTTGGCTTAAGAGCGGGAATTCCACTTAAGTTGGGCGTCATTTCTTCTGTGAAAAATGGAGATTCTGGCTTAACCGCCGGATCGGTAACTGAAGAGCAAATTCCGATAGCGAACAAAGGAGAAATCATGACTCGAAGGCTCAGTACCTCTTTGCTGACAATGGTCGCGCTTCTGTCGGCCGTCAGTATCGTTTGTCTGGCGCAGCCGCAGTCGCTGTTGACGCATCATGTGCGTGAAGCAACGCTCAATGGGCAGGCGCAGTACGTCGGGCCCCTTCCCGCAACGCAGTCCATGCGTCTTGTCGTTGCTCTGCCTATCCGCAACCAGGCAGCGTTGGATAACTTTCTGAAGGAAGTCTACGACCCTTCCAGTGGGTCGTATCGGCAGTTCCTCACGGTGGAGCAGTTCACAGCAAGGTTTGGTCCCAGCCAGCAAGATTATGACGAGGTGATTCGTTTCGCGGAAACACACGGCTTTACGGTAGTCAGCGCTTCCCGCAATCGCCTGAACCTGGATGTCACGGGGTCGGTGGCAGCCGTCGAGGAAGCCTTCCATCTAACCATGGGCACCTACCTGCTCCCCAGCGAAAACCGTATTTTTTACGCTCCGGATCGGGAGCCCACGACTGACGACCTTGCGGTCCGGCTGTGGCACATCTCGGGCCTGGACAACTATTCGGTTCCACGTCCCGCGATCGTGCATAGAGATGGTCTGCACTCTGAGGCCACGACTGGCTCCGGCCCTAGCTCCTCTTTTCTGGGCAGCGACATGAGGGCGGCGTACTACGAAGGAACGGCTCTCTCCGGTAGTGGCCAGTCGCTGGGATTGCTGGAGTATTACGGCACCGACCTGACCGACTTGAACACTTACTACAGCAACGTGCACCAGACCAACAACGTGCCGATTACCTTGTTGTCCACCGACGGAACCAGCACCAGCTGCGTCTATTCATCGGGCTGTGATGACACCGAACAGACCTTAGACATGACCCAGGCTCTCGGCATGGCCCCGGGCATGTCCAGCCTGGTGATGTACGTTGGGTCAACGGATGCGGCCATTTTTAACGCGATGGCTACGCATAATCCGCTGAACGCGCAGCTGAGTTCTTCGTGGACGTGGAGCCCGGCGGATCCCAGCACCGACAACCCCTACTTCGAGGAGTTCTCGGCGCAGGGTCAGAATCTGTTTCAAGCAGCCGGTGACAGCGGTAAGTGGACGTCCTCTTCCGAGATTTACCCGGCGGATGATGTGTATATCACCTCGGTCGGCGGAACGGACTTAGACACCAGCAGCGCCGGCGGTCCCTGGAGTTCGGAGACCGCTTGGGTCGACGGTGGCGGCGGTATTTCGCCGGACCATTTTGCGATTCCCTCCTGGCAGACGGCTGCGGCCAACGGCTGCTCCTCATGCTCCAAGACCTATCGCAACGGCCCGGACGTTTCGGCCAACGCGAACTTTACCTTTTACGTCTGTGCCGACCAAACTACCTGCACTGCCAACGAATATGGTGGGACCAGTTTTGCAGCTCCGATGTGGGCGGGCTACCTGGCGTGGCAGCAACGGCTATTCGGCAACTGTGGGATACGATTTGGCGACCGGCTGGGGCAGTCCCAACGGGAGCGGACTAATCAGCGCACTTGCCGGAAGCTCGTCAGGTTCGGGTTTCAGCCTTTCAGCTTCGCCCTCTTCAGTTACGGTGGCGCAGGGCAATCAGGGAACCTCCACCATCACCAGCACGGTGACGGGCGGGTTTGACTCGGCTATTTCCTTGTCTGCGAGTGGCCAGCCAACCGGCGTGACCGTAACTTTCAACCCGACCTCGATTACCGGGGCTGGAACTTCGACAATGACGATGAGCGTGGCCTCATCCACAGCACCTGGCACGTATCCGATTACGGTGACCGGAACCTCGGGCAGTACCAGAGAAACCACCACGGTCTCCCTGACAGTGACCGGAACGAGCCCTAACTTCACCATCAGCGCATCGCCCACATCGATTACCGTTGATGCGGGGAACTCCGGCCATTCCACGATCACCACGACTATTTCTGGCGGGTTTGACTCGGCCATTTCCTTGTCTGCGAGTGGCCAGCCAAGCAGGGTGACTGTAAGCTTCAGCCCTAGCTCCATACCACATCCCGTAGTGAGCAGTGCAATGTTTCAGTACTGACTGCCTCGGCGGTATGCGATAAAAGGCCCGGACCTTGCGGTTCGGGCTTTTTTCCTCACCACAAATACAGCTTGAATTCGTGACGCATGACTGAAGATCGCGCACAGCATCAGTTCCTGGGCCACGCCATAGACAAAAATAGGGAGACGATCGTGAAACGAATTATCGCCATCACTGTCATCATCGTTGCATCGGTTTTCGCGACTGTACCGGCATTTGCCCAGAAGCAATTCAAGGTGAGCGAACGCGTCAAGCTGGGCGGCGAGGGCGGATGGGACTACCTCACGTATGACCCGGACGGTCAGCGCCTGTTCATCACGCGGGGTAGCCACGTGATGGTGATCGACACAAAGACGCTGAAGGTGGCCGGCGACATTCCTGATCTATCGGGAATTCACGGCGTCGCGCTGGCGCCGGAGTTCAACCGCGGCTTCGTCAGCAACGGCGGCGACAACACGGTCACCATCTTCGATCTGAAGACGCTGAAGAAAATCGGCAGCGTGAAAGTTGGCGAGCGGCCCGACGCGATTCTGTATGAGCCATTCTCCAAACGCGTCTTCACCTTCAACGCGCGTAGCCAGGATTCAACCGTGATCGACGCGGCCAGCGGGAAGGTTGCCGGCACAGTCGCACTCGGCGGCAAGCCGGAGTTCCCGGCCAGCGATGGTAAGGGCAAGGTGTATGTCAACATCGAAGACAAAAGCCAGATCGCCGAGATTGATGTCAGCAAGCTGTCAGTGGTGAACACCTGGTCAATCGCACCGTGCGAGGAGCCGAGCGCACTGGCCTTCGATGTGAAGAACCATCGGCTGTTCGCCGGATGTGGCAACAAGATGATGGCCCTCGTCAATTCCGATTCCGGCAAGGTAGTGACCACGGTGCCGATCGGCGAAGGTGTCGATGCCGGCCGTTTCAATCCCAACACCCAGCAAGTGTTTATGTCCTGCGGCGAGGGCGTTCTGACGGTGATTCACGAGGACAGTCCGGACAAGTACACCGTCCAGCAGAATCTGGCGACGGTGCGTGGCGCGCGGACGATGGCGCTGGACCAGGAGAACAACGTGGTCTATCTGGTCACGGCACAACGTGAAGACAAGCCGGTGGCTGCGGGCCAGAGGCCGACGATGGTCCCAGGCAGCTTCGAGCTGATCGTTGTGAAAGCGGAATAGCAACCGATACGGTTCGCGCCGGGCTGTCCTCTGCCGTCGCGCAGGAAATCAGGGCGTATCGCCGGAGAACAGATATCCGGCCAGCATCTTCTTCATCTCGGCGACGATACGGTTGCGCTCGTCGTCCGTGGGCTGCTCGAAGGCATAGGCGATGAGGCGCTCGCCGGCTTCGCTGACGACGCGCAGCTTCAGATCGAGCTCCGGAGTGTTGGGAATCGCGAGCCGCTCGAGCATGAAATTCTTCAGCAGCGAGGGCAGGCCGGTGTGGGGCGACGCCTCGTGCTCCTTGGTGGGAGCGCTGATGTGGTGGCCGAAGGAGATGGCGCGGAAGTCGGGATGCTCGAGCAGGTAGGCGATGTAGGCGTCGACGACCCGGTTGAGGATGATGGCGGGATCGAAGGTTTCGAGATTCGCGAACTGGCTTTCGACGATCGGGATTACGGTGAGCTCCAGGAGAGAGCGGACCTGATGGATGTGGCGCACGGCGAGGGCATCGATGATGGGCTGCTTGTCGGGGAAGAAGCGGTAGAGCGCGCCGATGGAGAGGCCAGCCTCGGCGGCGATGCGCGTGGTGGTGATGTCCTCCAGCGGCATTTGCGTGAGCAGCGCACCGGCCGCATCCACGATGCGCAGACAGGTTTGAAGACTGCGCGTCTGGATGGGCGTGCGACGGCTCAGTGGTAGGGTTTCGGTTTCGGGCGAGAAGGAATCGTTGTGGCGTGAGTTGGACATGCCGGAGAGCCAGCGACTGCGAGTATTCTATATTGCCTGCGGGGTGCGCAAATGGGGCGGAGGCGTGGGAGGGTTCGTCGCTCCCACTCATTCGAAAACCACGAATGAGTGGGGCACCCGGCGCTACGTCGAAAGTTCCCGTCACCATCGCCGGAATCTATGGTATCTTCGGCTCACAAGTGCAACGCGATAAGGTTGACCATCCGAAGTTTATCGATTTGTTCTGCGGGATCGGCGGAATGCGCCTGGCTTTCGAATCGGCGGGCGCTGAGTGTGTCTTCTCCTCTGATTGGGATAAGTACGCCCAGCAGACATACGCAGCCAACTTCGGGGACACGCCCGCGGGGAACATCCGAGAGATCAAGGCTTCTGATATTCCCAATCATGACATCCTGGTTGGGGGCTTTCCCTGCCAGCCCTTCTCGATATCAGGCGTGTCTAAGAAAAATAGTTTGGGGCGCGAGCACGGATTTAAGGGCGACGAGGCGGTCTGTCGAACTTGGCAGATCAAAGCGGATTTTTCTTCTGTCGCACTAAGTTCGTCGTGATATTGTCGCTGCAAGATAATTGACCATGCCTCGACGGGATTGAACACGGGATGAACTCATCGTAGCCTTCAATCTGTACTGTCGAATCCCGTTCGGCCGAATTCACATTCGAAATCCAGAAATCATTGACCTAGCAAAAGCATTGGGAAGAACACCGTCGTCCGTATCATGGAAGCTCGCCAATCTTGCGCGATTGGATCCTGCCCTACAAAAGCGACAAATTCGAGGGGCCAGCCACGGTTCAAAGGCCGAGGAGGAGATTTGGAACGAGTTCCATCAGGATTGGGATGCCCTTGCGTTCGAGAGCCAACGACTCATGGCGCAGCTAAAAGGCATACCGCCCGAAGCCCTGGTTCCTCCTGAGATTTTTCCTGAAGGAAAAACTCGCGAAGCAATAGTGAAGACTCGCGTGAATCAGGCTTTCTTTCGTTCGGCAGTTCTCGCTGCGTACGGCTGTAAGTGTTGTGTGACTGGGTTGTCAATTCCGGAGCTATTGACTGCGAGCCATATTGTTCCTTGGCGGTCTGATACCAAGAATCGCACCAATCCGCGCAATGGGCTCTGCCTCAATGCTATTCACGACAAAGCGTTCGATTGTGGACTTATCACGGTTACTCCGGACTACCGTGTCAGAGTCTCGAACGTACTGAAGAAATCTTCCCATTCGGGCGATAACATAAGGCAATCGCTGTTCCTGAAGTATGAAGGGGAGAGAATTGTGCTTCCGAGCCGGTTCTTGCCGGACGCAGCGTTTCTCGGCTATCACAACGTGCATGTATTCTGGGACGCAAGGAAAAACTAGATGAACGTTCGTTTTGACTACCTATACCGTGACGCGTCGAACTACCTGCAAAGGGGGTCGGTTGTTTTTGCTGGGCCCGATCAGCTCGATTCTCATCTTGCGGAGCTGGAGACTCGCCTTCGTCGAGTGTTGATGGTGGATGGCACCTTCTCTGCACATCAGATACGTCTTCCGGAATTGTTCCTCTATGTCGGGGCGGGCCCTTCACTGGATGATCATTGCCTTCATGAGTTTTTCGGGCTCGAAGCAACAATCGATCAACCCGACGACAAGTTCGGGAGAAGATTTCCGGAGTTCTTGGATGAAGTCGAACACGCTTCGCTGGAAGGCTGGCTGGGATTTGATACCCAAAGCACATCGTCTATGAGGACGTATTTTAGGTTTTCGACCTAGTTTCGGCGCTGTTTGTACAGATCAAGGGAGGACACATGAGGACGCCTGAGAATCTAGCGCAAATCGTGCGGGCCGTGAACGAAGCGGCGGGGGTTCTAGAATCCGCGGGGCTCGCTGCGGAACATAATTCTGAGACCAGACCAATCGGTATTCGGTTGCTCAAAATGTCAGATGAAGCCAAGGGATACAGCCAGTACATTGGTGCCTATTTTTCGGCCAGCCCGAAGGGCGAAACTGATTAGCCCAGCGCGGCAGCGCTGGGTGGACGATACCCAACGGTATTGGAGCCCCTTCAGGGGCGGCACAATCAGGTAAAAACGCGGTTGGGATTGAAACTGATGTTCGCGGCCTGCAACATCGTCAAGAGCTCCTGCTCAAAAGAGTGCGCCCGGTGATGGGCTGGCTGATTGGTGATGTACCGCTTGACCCGTGTGAGCAGGGAGGGGCTGACGCTGAACGCTCCGTAACCTTCCTGCCAGGCGAAGAAGTGGTCGGTTTCTCGTACCCATCGGCTGGAGTTCGTCTTGAGGATTCGCACCGCATCCGACAACGCCATATCCGACGGAAGAACCATGAGTATATGGACGTGGTTCTCCGTGCCACCCACGGCAAGCACCCGCATGCCGTGATTGCGCGCAATGCCCGCAAGGTAGTTCCACAACCGAGACTGATTGTCGGGGCGAATAAGCTGCATGCGATGTTTCGTGCTGAAGACGATGTGGAAGACGGAGCTGACGTAGCTATGGGCCATTTGTGTCACCCCTGAAGGGGTTTCGAAAACAAAATTGCCGTTTACCCACAGCTTCCGCTGTGGGCTAATCAGTTTCGTCCCGCCAGCGGGACTCGCGGCTTGAATCGTAATCCTGAGAATCAAGCTGGACCCGTGACGAACATCACGCGCCTATGGTTGCGGACTCTCGGCGCATAATCGTTGGAAGGCGCGAACCTCGATGTCCTTGCGGCAGCCAGCTATTCGGAGTGCGGCAGCAGTTCTGGTCTATTCTCTTGTTCTGTTGGAGCCACCAAAACCTGTTCGCTCTCAAGGCTGCCTCACCCGGAGATATGCCCGCGGCAAACTCCCGCCCGAAATCAAAATGGCGATACTGCCTGCCAATCTTCCATCGGCATGTTGATGGAATCCAGGGTTTCCCTCACGCGCTTGAGCCATGCACCGCAGGTATCTGTGGGCGGCGCCATGGTTCGATCCTAATCCAGCTTGCGAAGGAAACACAGCGGCGAAATGACGTTTTTCTTTCGACGGGTTCCATTCCGAAATTGCTTTGGGCCTGGTGACCAATTTGGGCGTTTTCTTTCTTGGCTGGGCTGGCGCTCAAGCTTCGCTTGGTGCCCCGGGTTCGCGTCCTTATTATTTTGGACGCTAACATGAAGTGGGACATATTGCCCATGTGCCGTCCCTGAAGGGGCTCGGGTCTTTTCAATCTGCGTACCCAGCATTCCGCCTGCGGCTCCATGCTGGGCTATTTCTGTTCCGTCCCGCTGCCCACCCCATCACGCGCAAACCCGGCGCGTAATGGGGGGCCCGGTTGCGCGGGACTCGGTTGTCGTCGGTCGAGCGTTTCGCGACTGCCACGGATGTCGTTCGCCGGGGAACAGCAGGTCCCTCCGCTCCGGCTGAAGCCGTCGGTCGGGATGACACTTCAAAAGACAGTGCGGGCTCGCGCGGGATGAGAATCCTCGCGAGAATAGGGGTCCTTCGACTCGCGCTGAAGCGCTCGCTCAGGATGACACCTTGGAAATTGATGCGGGTTCAGCGCAGGATGACGCATTTGAAAGCTAATGCTGTCGCAGCGCGGGAGTCGGTTGTCGTCGGTCGAGCTTTTCGCGACTGCCGCGGATGTCGTTCGCCGGGGAACAGCAGGTCCCTCCACTCCGGCTGAAGCCGTCGGTCGGGATGACACTTCGAAAAGGAGTGCGGGCGGCGCTCGGGATGATCAATCCTCGCGAGAATAGGGGTCCTTCGACTCCGCTTCGCTCCGCTCAGGATGACACATTGGAAATTAATGCTGCCTGCGCGCGGAATAACAATTCAAGAGGGAGGGGGGTGCGCTCGGTGGCCTAGGTTCGCGTCCTTATTTTGGACGCTAGCCTGGGCATACGTCTCACTTCGGTGTACCGCCCCTGAAGGGACTCGGGTCTTTTTTGAACTGCGTACCCAGCATTCCGCCTGCATGCTGGGCTATTTCTGTTCCGTCCCGCTGCCCACCCCATTACGCGCAAACCCGGCGCGTAATGGGGACCCTGGTTGCGCGGGACTCGGTTGTCGTCGGTCGAGCTTTTCGCGACGGCCCACGGATTTCGTTTGTCGGAGGGACCGCAGATCCCTCGACTCCGCCCGAAGCGGGCTCCGCTCGGGATGACAATTCAAGTGAGAGTGCGGGCTCCGCTCGGGATGACAACTCAAGAGAGGGTGCGGGCTGCGGCGGTTAATCCAACAGATCTGCAATCCTGCTCCGGTGCCGGTGAGGGCGGTTGAAGCGAGGGTGCGGCGTCATCCGTGGGCGTGGGCAATTGGTACGCTTCTGGCGGTGGCGCTGCTGGCAGGCTGGTGGTTGTGGTCGAAGAGCCAGCGCTACCTGCAGGAAGGAATGGATCTGTTGAACATTGGGCGGTACGCAGACGCCCGCTCGCCGCTGGAGCAGGCGAAGAGATGGAACCCACTGAGCAGCCGCGCTGGCTGCGGACTGAAAGCGATCGAGCTCGACGCAATGCGCTCCGACCCGGAGCAATTGAAACCACGTTTAGCGGAAGCAACTCTCCAATATCCGAATTGTGCCTATCTCAAAGTATTAGCGGGCGAGCAGAAATATATTAACGGGGATATGGGAGGCGCTCTGAAGGACTTTGAGGACGCCGTCCAGCGCGAACGTCAGCTCGCGGAAGCACACTTTGATATGGGTCTGACCTTCGACGCGCAACACAACCCTGACTCAGCGATAGAGCCATACAAGACTGCCTGCGACATCTCACCTCATACGGCACGTTATTGCGACAACCTGGCGGATCTTTACTTTCGGCAGGGGGACTACCCAGCGGCGATCAAAGTGTACGGCAAGACGGAGCAGCATCCGAACTCTCGCCTGGAGCTCGCTAAAATCTACCGGCTGCAGCGTAGGCTGGCCGAAGCAGCAGAGCGCGAAGAGGAGGCGATCCGCTGGCTGAATGAGCCTTCAGCGCCAGACGAGCAACAGAACTCGTGGCTCGTTGATAAGGGCGCAAATAAGCCGCCGGTTGAGCTGACTGAGATCAAGGAGAAACAGTGTTACGCCGAGCTGGAGCTGGCGGTGACGGAGTTTCTGCGGAGGGGAGACGAAAACGCGACGGCCAGCGCGGTGTCGGCTGGGTTTGGGAAATGCGCTTCGCGCCAGGAGGAAGTCAAAGCTATCTTGCAATGGGAGCTGCGGCGATTGGGCAGTGAGGTGCCGCAATACACACAGCGGACCGATCGATTCACGGAGAAATTTTTGGCGCCCGCGAAGGCGAGCTAGCAAGAACGAACGACGAGAGTGGTCGCAGAAAGTACATGACTGCTGTCAAGGAGGAGCGCGCGATGAACTTAACCACTTTGTTATGAATAGTTTAATAAGGCAATTGACTTTGGGGACGGGGCCGGGATATAAAAGCGAAAGAGAGTTCGCGTTCGTGTTCCACGTGGAACAATTCTTGAGAACTTCTCCTGATGGCGGAAGCTGGAAGCGAGGTTGGAAGCGCAATGGCAGTTCCCGTATCTCAGATGTGGACGGTGGCGTCCTACGTCCTCAAGCAGCGCCTCCGCGGCCGAGAGCGCTACCCCCTCGTCCTTATGCTGGAGCCGCTCTTCCGCTGCAACCTGGCCTGCGCCGGCTGCGGTAAAATCCAGTATCCCGCCCACGTGCTCAAGCAAAACCTCTCGCCCGCCGAGTGCTTCCGGGCGGTCGACGAGTGTGGCGCGCCCATGGTCTCCATCCCCGGCGGCGAGCCCCTCATGCATCCGCAGATCGCCGAGATCGTCGCCGGCCTCATCGCGCGCAAAAAGTACATTTACCTCTGCACTAACGCGCTGTTGCTGCGCGAGAAGCTCGACCTCTTCACGCCCAGCAAATTTCTGACCTTCTCCGTCCACATGGATGGCGAGCGCGAGAACCACGACTTCTCCGTCTGCCGCGAAGGCGGATTCGACGCTGCCCTCGACGGCATGAAGGAAGCCCTGCGCCGCGGCTTCCGTGTTACCACCAACACCACGCTCTTCGACGGCGCCGACCCAACGAGCGTTCGTTCGTTCTTCGACCAGATGATGGAGCTCGGCGTCGAGGGCATGATGCTCTCCCCAGGCTACTCCTACGACAAGGCGCCCGACCAGAAGCACTTCCTCGGCCGCGCCCGCACGCGCCGCCTCTTCCGTACGATCCTCGCGAACCGCAAAAAGAATTGGGTCTTCAACCAATCGCCGCTCTTCCTCGAATTCCTCATGGGCAAGCGCGACTACCCCTGCACCGCGTGGGGCATGCCGACCTTCAATCTCTTTGGCTGGCAGAAGCCGTGTTACCTGCTGCAGGACGGCTACGCCGACACCTTCGACGAGCTAATGCTCGAGACCGAGTGGCACAAGTACGGCACCGAATCGGGCAATCCCAAGTGCGCCAACTGCATGGTCCACAGCGGATACGAAGCCTCCGCGGTGCACGATACGTTCGGATCGTGGAAGGGATTCGCCGCGACCGTCCGCGCCACGTTTTCGACGCAATATAAAGATGATGAAGCTCTCGCCATGCTGAACGAAAAAATCCAGCCGGTGCATGAGTACAATCCGCTGGTCCAAATCGGCAATTCCAATTCGTGAGGTTGGTTTCACCACGGAGGACACGGAGAGCACGGAGTTTTTGAGATTGGACTCTCATAGCTCTTAGCAAGAAGCTCCAGGCAACAGTAGAACCTCGGCAGCTGAAGGATCGAGCCCGTCAGGGCGAAACAACATTAGCCCAGGACGGAAGTCCTGGGTAAGGCGTTTCTATAGATTCCGAGCCGGCTTCAGCCGGCGGCACACGAGTTCGTGACGATTATTTTCACCACGGAGCACGCGGAGAAAAATCAGATTGCTATCTGGTTTGTCATCACAAGCGAAGCGAGGGATCTGCTTCTGGCGGCTTTGTGAACAGCGGATGCCTTGCGGCGACGTAATGACAATCCCAAAACATCGTTTTTCTACTCCGTGTTCTCTGTGCCTCCGTGGTGAATAGGATTCCGACGAAGAGCGAACAGCGAAAGGCGAATAGCGACTTATGTCCGAACCGCAACATAACCTCACCGTCGACCACCTCGAAGTTGTCGATGGCCGCGAGCGCGAGGCGATCGAAGGTTGGATTCCCGACCTCGTCACCGAAGCCGAACTCCGCGCCGCCCTCGAGCAGGCCTTCGACTATCGTGGCGACGTGACCATCACCCGCAAAGACGGCTCGCGCGTGGAGGGTTACATCTTCGATCGCCGCAATGGCGCGGCCCTCGCGGAATCTGTCGTGCGTCTCATCCCGAAAGATTCGCCGCAGAAGATTTCCATCCCTTATTCCGACATCGCCGCCCTCGCCTTCACCGGACGCGACACCGCCGCCGGCAAAAGCTGGGAAGCCTGGGTCCGCAAGTATTGGGAGAAAAAAGCCGCCGGCGAAAAGCACATCGCGCTCGAACCGGAAACCCTCGACTAGCCCTGCGATCTGGTTTGTGTCGGGGCTAACGGTGGAAGAGCTGGCCTTTAGGCCAGCGTCCTAGAGCTCGTTCCACGCTTTTGCTTTGTATCAGGGCACGACCTCAGTCGTGCCGCAATTCGCCCTTTTGTTTTGTCATCCCGAGCGAGGGCTTCAGCCCGAGTCGAGGGATCTGCAGTTCGAGGCGCGCGGCTTCAGCCGCGCCGTTACCCACTTATTATTCCTGCCATCCCGAGCGCATCTCGCACTCTCCCTTGAAGTGTCATCCCGACCGACGGCTTCAGCCGGAGCGGAGGGACCTGCTGTCCTGCACATCGCACCAACTCGGCTTTCCCGCTGCATCAACAGAACGAATCGCGACGAACCGAGCCCGCCAGGGCGGAACTGACGTTAGCCCAGGACGTAAGTCCTGG
>JBEKTC010000163.1:0-9914 GCA_049516475.1 Candidatus Korobacteraceae bacterium
GGCGGCGGTTCGCCCGGCAAGCGGCCGGTGAAGTGACGCGAATAGTTCTCGATGCCATGGCAATAGCCCATCTCCTTGATCATCTCGAGATCAAAACGCGTGCGCTGATGCACTCGCTGCGCCTCCACGATTCGCCCCTGCTTCTCCAGTTCGGCCTCCCACCACGCCAGCTCCTCCAGAATTGAAGTGACGGCAGCATTCTTGCGCTCAGGCTTCATCACATAGTGAGTCTTGGGATAAATAGGCAGGCGCGCGTGTTTCTGCTTCACCGTGCCGAACAGCGGATCGATTTGCGCCAGCGACTCAACTTCGTCGCCCCATAGCTCGATGCGGTAGGCGGTATCATCGTACGTGGGAAAGACCTCGATGATATCGCCGCGCACGCGAAACGTTCCCCGGCGGAACTCGCCATCAGTGCGCTCGTAGAGAATTTCGACCAGCTTGCGAACGATCTCTTCGCGCTTGATCTTCTGTCCCTTTTCCAGGAACAGCAACATGCCGTAATAGGCTTCCGGCGAGCCGAGGCCGTAGATGCAGCTCACCGAGGCGACGATGATGCAGTCGCGGCGCTCGAACAGCGACTTAGTCGCCGACAGGCGGAGCTTGTCGAGCTCGTCGTTGACCGTCGCTTCCTTCTCGATGTAGACGTCGCCTGCGGGAATATACGCTTCGGGCTGGTAATAGTCGTAGTATGAGACGAAGTACTCGACGGCGTTATGGGGAAAGAACGACTTGAACTCGTGATAGAGCTGGGCCGCCAACGTCTTGTTGTGCGCCAGAATCAGCGCCGGACGGTTGACCTCCTCAATGACCTTGGCCATTGAGAACGTCTTACCCGATCCGGTTACGCCCAGCAGAACCTGGTGCTTGTCGCCGTCAAAGACGCCGCGAGTCAGCGAAGGTATAGCGGTCGCCTGATCGCCCTGCGGTTTGTAAGAACTAACCAGCCGGAATTCCATGACAATGGTGCCCGCCCCCGAAACCCAAATCTATATAGCTCTCCTTACCCAATTCATTTGTAATGTTAGACTTGGGGTCGTTGTAGCTTGATAGACTTGCTGAGCGGAGTGCTTCCTCCTTCTGCTTTTCTGTGTCAGCGATCTGCTTCTGCAAACTGGCGAGCTTGTCATCCGATTGCTTGGCAACTTCTGCCTGAAGCTTCTGCGCCTTCGCGTCTTGAGCCTCATTGAGTTCGTTGGCCCTAAGCATGTTCGCGAGCTGGCTTGAAACCAGGTCCTGTAAACGCTTGTAGACATCCGCCGATTTCGCCGTCAGTTCAGTCAATTGCTCAGAGTTCTCCTGCAGAGCTTTGCGAAAAAGCCTGCTAAACTGCCTCCTCTTCTCCCGCCATATTCCACGCCAGCTGCGGATTGTTTGTCAATGGCGACTTAAAGTAGGTAGTGGTGCAGTTTACTGCGCCACTACCTTAAAGTACGGGCGATTGACAAGCGATCGGCCGCGTGACCCAGCCAGAGATTTATCGCGAAGTCCGGTGGGACGGCACCCGGTTCGTATCGTCCCTGAAGGGACTCGGCGTTTGTTTTCGAGTTTTTCCAGCACTCACGTGCTGGGCTACGATTGTTCCGCCCTCGCGGGCTGTTCTTAGGTAGCCCAGCCCATCGTGATGTTGTCGGCATCACCGCCCCCTGCCATCCCGTGCCAAACCGATGTAAGATTCCAAGCACACTCGTCCTCAGGTATTGCGCCTTACCGACAAAAGAGACAAAAGAGAGGTTACCCGTGATTACCAGGAACTCAGCATCTCGCTTCAGCATGGCCCTGCTGCTTTGGGCCGTCGTTCCGCTCACCATCGTCCATGCCCAGACCTTCCACGTGCTCCATACTTTCTCGGGCGGTGGAGATGGTGGCACTCCCAGCGCCGGCCTGACCATCAGCGGCGGAAATTTCTACGGTACGACCATGTCCGGCGCCTCCGGCAACGGAACAGCGTTTAAGTTGTCGCACATGGGATCGGGCTGGATCGTGAACACGCTCTATACCTTTCAGGGTGGAAGCGACGGGAGCGCTCCTATAGCCCGCGTCCTCTTTGGTCCGGACAGTGCCCTGTACGGCACTACCAGTCTGGGCGGCTTTCAAGGAAACGGCACGGTCTTCCAGCTCCGGCCTCCGGCTACAGCCTGCAGGTCAGTAAGCTGTCCCTGGTCGGAAACCGTGCTCTATCGCTTCCAGGGAGGCAGCGACGGACTCAGCCCACAATACGGAGACCTGGCCTTCGATAGCGCTGGTAACGTCTACGGCACGACCAACGGCGGCGGCCTGGACACTTGCGATGGAACTACCTGCGGCGTGGTCTTTAAGCTGACCCGATCGGGCAGCAGTTGGACGGAAAGCGTTCTCTACTCATTCACCGGCGGCAATGACGGTGGCAATCCCTTCAGCGGCGTGATCTTCGACGGCTCCGGCAATCTTTATGGCAGCGCTTACGAAGGCGGCGACCTTGGCTTGGGCACGGCCTACGAGTTGAGCCCTGCCGGATCGGGCTGGACGCAGAAGACCCTCACCGATTTCAACGGAGGCAGCGGATCGCCGGTTGCAGGCCTGACCTTCGATTCCCACGGCAATCTGTTTGGCACCGGTTTCGTCGGCGGTACGGTCTACGAGTTGCAGCCCTCAGGCGGAAACTGGACTTTCAGCCAGCTGGAAAGCTTTGACGGGATTAATGGCCCATTCGGCAGCCTCACCTTTGACGCAGAGGGTAACATCTATGGCGCCAACCCAAGTGGCGGTACTTTTGGCAACGGATTTGTCTTCAAGATGACACCCTCGGGCGGCGGCTGGAGCCTCACCGACCTGTACGATTTCACGGGCGGCAACGATGGCGGTTTTCCTATCTGTAACGTGGTCCTCGATAGCAGCGGCAACCTCTATGGCACGGCCTATTTTGGCGGCACCGCTGGCCAAGGCGTCGTCTGGCAGATCACCCCGTGACCGGGTACGTTGTTGGGGTGGGTGAGTTCTGGGTGAGCTGAGATTTGTCGCGAAGAGTCCGCTAAGACGGCTCGCATGTCAGGACAATCGTCACCTCGTCCTCGGCGATTGTCCTGAAGGCGGCTGGCAGAAAATGTGGTGTTATGCGCCTGCTATCTGCTCAGTCTGCTAAAAGCCCAGAATAGAGATGCCGCTAAGCCGATTGAGACCGGCAAGGTAAGCACCCAGGCCATCAGCAGATTGCGCAGGGTTCCCCACTGCAAACCGGAGTGATTGGCGGCCATCGTACCTGCAACTCCAGACGACAACACGTGCGTAGTGCTCACCGGCAATCCGTAAAAGTCGGCAGCACCTATGGTCACCATGGCCGTGATTTCCGCCGCTGCTCCCTGACCGTAAGTAAGGTGGTCCTTACCGATTTTTTCGCCCACCGTGATAACGATTCGCTTCCAACCCACCATGGTTCCCATGCCCAGTGCCAAAGCAACCGCAACCTTCACCCATGTGGGAATGAACTTGGTGGCATTATCGGTGTACTTCTTGTAGTTAGTGAGAACAGTCCAGTCCTGGGCGGTGAATTGAGGCTTCCCCGACTTCTTCATCAAACGCAGGGCTTCGCTCACCAGGTACATGTCGTTGCGGAAGTTACGAACTCGATCGCTCGGTATGTTCGCGAGTTCGTGGTAGAGCACAACCTCGTTGGAAATGTCGTTGATCAATTCGCGCAGCCCCAACATCGTGTTGGGCGTGAACTGTTTCGTCCGCACATAGTCGGAGACTTCGTCGCGCGGGTCGGCCACGACAGCATCGGGCGAGACGTACGGATCGAGCACGCGTGAAGCCTGCTGCGACACGGCTACAAAATCCACCGACTGTTGCGCCGTGAACGCGTGATTCAGGGCATAAGCCGTGGGAACGGTGCCGATCAGAATCAGCATGATCAGCCCCATACCCTTTTGGCCGTCGTTAGAGCCGTGCGCAAAACTAACTCCCGTACAGGTAAGGATAAGAAGACAGCGGATCCAGAAGGGAGGCGGCTCCGTCCCTTTGGGGGCTTCGTACAAGCGCTTGTCCTTAATGAAAACCTTCGACAGGGTCAGCAAACTTGCGGCCAGCGCGAAGCCGACAATTGGAGACAGCACCAGCGATTTGCCCACGTTTGCCGCTTGCCCCCAATCCACGCCGCTGGTCGCCGTGTGCGCCTGCATTAACTGGTTGGCTATGCCGACGCCGATGATGGAACCAATCAGCGTATGTGAACTCGATGACGGCAGCCCAAACCACCATGTGCCCAGGTTCCAGATGATGGCCGCCGTCAACAGCGCGAACACCATCGCAAACCCCGCACCTTTGCCGACCTGCAAGATAAGTTCCACCGGCAGCAGAGAAATGATGCCGAACGCGACCGCGCCAGTCGATAACACGACTCCGACGAAGTTGCAGACTCCCGACCACGCAACCGCAATATGCGGATCCATCGAATGGGTATAGATCACGGTCGCCACCGCGTTGGCGGTATCGTGAAAACCGTTGACAAACTCAAATCCCAACGCTACCAGCAGCGCGATCCCGAGAAGTACATACGGAAACACCGAGGGGCTTTGTACTGTTCGGAGATCGGAAATCAGATGACCAGCGGCGTAGACTACACCGACGACTATCACAACTCCGAAGATGGCCATGCCCAGTTTTCCGGGAGACTTGGAAAGCTTGGCATGAACTCCGTGGGTTGCTGAAACCGATGACGGCGATGATAAAGGCGCAGACGCTGTCGCCATGCTTTATCCCCTTCTTTACGCTGGTTGTTAGGAATGTAAGTGCCTCGCAAAGATACTATGTGCGGGCTGCGCGCAAGATGAACGGCAGTTGAATTTGCCGTGAATACATGATGAATATCGCTGCTGTCGAGGACGAGCTTACAGAGACGTACGATAACGCTGTGCCGCCCCGTTTGGCACAACTATTGAGCTCGCCGGGCTAGAAGCCGTAGTCAATCTTCCTGAGTTCATCTTTATAAAGATTACGAGCGGAAGCTGCTTTCTTTTGCGCGTCTTGGACAGCAAAGTCAGCCGCATCCCAATGCTCCATAGCTATCATCGAGTGATCAGCGGTGGCCAGGGCCTCCTCGGCTCGAATGGAAGCCACCCATTGTTCCGTGGCAGACTTGTAGTTAGCGCGCAACTCGTCCAGCTTTGAAGTGTCCATATGGTTTTGTGGATGCTAGTGCAACACGGAACGAGCGGTCAACAGCGAATCGATTCTTTCATTAAGATTTCACGAGGTATTAACAAAGAACGTCTTGCGAAGTGGAATCTACTAGGTCTCTGTTGGAGGAAAGGCAGGCGCGTTGCAGCAAAGCTATTGCGGATCGGAGGCATCGGAGATGACGAGCATTGCACTCGCCATCCCCAGGGACATTGAATCAGGCTTTCGTCCGACGTCTGACCGCCGGCTTTAGTCTTCTTTCTTCAACTGCTGTGCCAGGTAATTCGCAATGCCCATCTCGCCGATTGCGTGAAGTTGCGCCTCCAGCCAGTCGATGTGGTGCTCTTCGTCCATCAGAATCTTTTCGGCCAGCTCGCGCGAGGCATTGTCGCCCTGGGCCACGCAGAGCTTGATGCCGTCATTCAGGCGCTTCACCGCGTCATACTCCACTTGAAGGTCGTTCTTGAATTGCTCCTCCACGGTCGCGCCGATGTTGATTTTGAAGTAGTCGGTCATATTGGGAGTGCCGTCCAGATACAGAATGCGCTCGATGCACTTCTCGGCGTGCACCATCTCTTCGATCGACTCTTTCTTGATAAGTTTTCCCAGCCGTTCATAGCCCCAGTTCTCGCACATTTCGGCGTGCAGAAAGTATTGATTGACCGCCGTCAGCTCCGCCTTCAACACCTGATTGAGAAATGCAATAACTTTAGGATCGCCTTTCATATCGCCTCGCAAACTTCAAAGATAACAACTAATGTTCTAGATACTGCCGGCCCCAGAACTCCAGAAATCTGTAGCTTTGCAGCCCAACTAGCGAAAAGAAGCCACTGCCGTAGGCTCGTCGTCCTCTACTTCAAATATCGTATACAGCTTGGTAATCTGCAGCAGGTTATGAACGTTCTTACTAAGGTTCATCAACTTGAGCTGACCACCCCGATTACGCACCGAGGTATAACAACTCATCAGCTCGCCAACCCCAGCGCTATCAATATGCCGGACATCGCGCAAGTTCAGCAGGATGTTCTTATAACCCTGCTCGACTGTCTCATTCACAACCTGGCGGAGCACATTGGTCCCTTCGCCCAGCCGCAACTCGCCAATGGTGTCGACGATGACCACGTCACCAACTAACCGCGTGCTGGTCTTGATGCCCACGTATGTCCGCCTTGCAGATGAAATTGTGCCGGACCTGACGGTCTTACTTAATGAGCCAGTGAATCTATCCTACACGTATACGAATCGATGAGAAACGAAAAGCGGCGAAAGAGTGCTCCGGACCTTCCGGTTTCGCAACTATTGGAACTTAAACATCATTACCAGCAAAAAGATGGCCTCAGCCGCAGCCAGCGAAATCCATATTTTCCGGCGGAAGCGTGTGCGTCCAATGTCGCGCATTAACTGGACACGCGCTATCAGCAGCACCGGATCGGCTGGAGCTGCCTCAGGGAGTTCAACCGGCGCAGCTTCCCCAAAGCTGACGTTGGCCGGTCTCGCTTGCGGCACATCGGCTCGAAACACCTTTGGTCCGGCGATCAAACTGGACCAATCCAAGAGCTGCATGCTCGAATCGGCTCCAAATGCCGCCACTGGATGGGAAGTCAACTCTAACGGCGGAAATCTGTCCGGCGCGATGCGGTCGCGAAGATTCTGCAACAGAGAGTTCCACCAGCCGTGACTCAGTTCGTCGCCCAGCAACTCGCCGACATCGACCGGCCGCGACTCCAATTCCAGCGGAGGCAAGGTCTCCGGGGAAATCACGTCAGCCAGGTTGCTGAAGACGGTGCGGTACCACGGCAACTCCAGCAACTCTCCCGGCAGAAGCCCGACGTCAACCGGTTTTGACGTCAGCACCAGCGGCGGAAGGCGTTCCGGGGCGAAGCGGTCGGCCAGGTTGATTACCAGCGAACGCCAGAGAGAACGGTTTAGCCCTTCCGGAGGAGAAAAATCGAGATCGAACACCCAGTCCTCGCGTTATGTAGTGCTTTCTGTTCTCCCGCGGAACGCTTTTCCTTCGCGCGGGACGTCGTCAAGGCTAGTGCGCAGGCGGTCGCGTGGTTTCGCGCTCACGCACATTCAGTGTCCTTGCCGCTGCTACTAGCTTCTCACAAACTCAGGCCGCTTGTCCCCTCCAGCTCTCGAAACGTCCCGCTTCTGCTGGCTTCTCTCGCATGATATTCTTGAGTCTGAACAAGTGGGCTTCCGCCGGAAGTAACCGGCGCGAAATAGAGCGGTTCACATCAATTTTTTCCCGGAGCGGCTACTTCGCTCTGAATCGAGAAGGCGGCCATTAGTGACGCAGCGCGAAAAATTCGAGACCAAGAAACTCCCCATGATGCCGATCCGTGACGTCGTCATCTTTCCGTACATGATGACGCCGTTCGTGGTGGGCCGGGAGTCCAGCGTGCGCGCCTTGGAAGAGGCGCTGGCCAGCGACAAGAAGATCTTTCTCGCTACCCAGCACGACGCCTCGATCGACGAGCCCAAACCCAACGAGATCTACCAGGTCGGTACCATCGTCAACATTGTGCAGAGCCTGAAGCTTCCCGACGGCAACATCAAAGTCCTGGTGGAAGGCCTGGAGCGCGGCAAGATCCTTCAGGTTGTCGACACCGACGGCTACTTCGAAGCTACCGTGCGCACCGCCAAATATTCCGCGGAGCCTGGACCGCAGGTCGAAACCGCCATGCAGCGCGTCACTGGACTCTTCGAGCAGTACGTGAAGCTTTGCCAGTCGCTGAACTACGAGACCATGATCGCGGCCGTCCGCAACGACGATCCGGCTAAGTTGACCGATACCATCGCCGCCAACCTGCAGCTCTCGATTGAGGAAAAGCAGGAACTGCTGGAAATCTTCGATCCGGCGGAGCGGCTGAACCGCATCGGCGACGTGCTCGATGTCGAGATTGAAAAGCTGAATATGGACCGCACTATCCAGTCGCGCGTAAAACGCCAGATGGAGCGCGCCCAGAAAGAGTATTACCTCAACGAGAAGATCAAGGCGATCCAGAAGGAATTGGGCCGCGGCGAGAAAAGCGAGTTCGACGAACTGAAAAAGAAGGTCGACTCCGCAGGTATGCCGCGTGAGGTGCATGAGAAAGCGCTTCAGGAACTGAAGAAGCTGGAAGCGATGCCGCCCATGTCGGCTGAGTCGACGGTCTCCCGCAATTATCTAGACTGGCTGCTGGCCGTACCGTGGAAGAAGCGCTCCAAGGAAATTCGGAACATCGACATCGCCGAGAAGACTCTGAACGAAGATCACTACGGGTTGGAAAAGATCAAGGAACGCATCCTCGAGTTCCTCGCCGTGCGCCAGTTGGTGAAGAATCCCCGAGGCTCCATTCTCTGTTTTGTCGGACCTCCGGGCGTGGGCAAGACTTCTCTCGGCATGAGCATCGCCAAGGCGACCGGACGCAAGTTCGTTCGCATGTCGCTGGGCGGCGTGCGTGATGAAGCTGAAGTTCGCGGACATCGCCGCACTTACATCGGCGCCCTGCCCGGCCAGATCATTCAGATGATGAAGAAGGCCGGCACCAAGAATCCGGTCTTCATGCTGGACGAAGTCGACAAGATGTCGATGGACTTCCGCGGCGATCCCTCGGCGGCGCTCCTGGAAGTGCTCGATCCCGAGCAGAACTTCATGTTCGTCGATCATTATCTCGACGTCGAATACGATCTCTCGCAGGTTTTCTTCATCGCCACGGCAAATGTGCTGCACACCATTCCGGCGGCCTTGCAGGACCGCATGGAAGTTCTTCGCCTCCACGGCTACACTGAGCCGGAAAAGGTCGAGATTGCCAAACAGTACCTGGTCCGCAAGCAGCGCCAGCAGACCGGCCTGACGGAAGAGAACATCGTCTTCACCGATGAAGCGCTGACCACCATCATCCGCGGCTACACGCGCGAGGCCGGCGTCCGTAACCTGGAGCGCGAGATCGGCAACATCTGCCGCAAGGTCGCGCGCAAGGTCGTAAAGGAAGGTAATAAGTTCGCCGTCTCTCTCACTGCCGAGAATGTCAACGACTACCTGGGCGTGACGAAGTTCCGCGACAGCGAGATCCACGAGCGCAGCGAGGTTGGTCTGGTCACTGGCCTGGCGTGGACGGAAGTGGGCGGCTCGATTCTCACCACCGAAGTTGCAACCGTTGACGGCAAGGGCAAGCTCACCCTCACCGGCAAACTGGGCGACGTGATGCAGGAGTCGGCGCAGGCGGCCATGTCATATGTGCGCTCGCGAGCGCATCGACTGGGACTGGCGCGCGATTTCTATCGCAATCTCGACATCCACGTGCACGTACCTGAGGGCGCCATTCCTAAGGACGGTCCGTCGGCCGGCATTACCATGGCGACGGCAATCGCCAGCGCGCTCAGCCACATTCCCGTGCGCCGCGACATCGCCATGACCGGCGAGATCACGCTGCGCGGCAAAGTGCTGCCCATCGGCGGCCTGAAAGAGAAACTGCTGGCCGCGCACCGTGCCGGCATCCTCGAGGTCATCCTTCCCGCTGACAATCAGAAGGACTTGCCTGATGTGCCGGAGAATCTGCGTAACGTAATGCAGTTGCGCTTCGTCAACACCATGGACGAAGTGCTGGCCTACGCTTTGGAACGGCCTCTGCCCGAGGTGACGGATGAGGAGACGCCGACCATCCCGGCATTGCCTCCAACGCAGGAACAAGTTCCGACAGCGCATCAGTAAAGTTGCGGCATAGCAGAAAACCAAGGCCCGCTGCGCGGCGGGCCTTTGCGTTGTGGCGACA
>JBEKTC010000164.1:0-9889 GCA_049516475.1 Candidatus Korobacteraceae bacterium
CGGTCCCGGCAGTCCCCGAGTCGCTACCTTGACGGGATTAGGCACGGAAACTTTACCGTGCGTCGCCGACTCGTTGTCGAATGGCGGATTTGAAAGTGGCACTCTGGACTGCTGGACCGCGGGCGGCGTGCTGCTTCCGGTCATCTCGACCTTGCAAGCTCACACCGGCAGCTTCAGCGCTCAACTTGGAGCCACCGGCCTGCCTGAGCCCAACGGCGACTCATGGCTGTATCAAGCCGTCACCGTTCCCAGCGACGCGGACGGCCCCACGTTGAGCTTCTGGTATTGGCCCTCCACGTCGACCACAATCCAATACGACTGGCAGGAAGCCCAGATTCGCGACACCAACGGCAACCAGCTGGCGCAAGTCTTCAAAGTTGCTTCCGACGCGCAAGCCTGGACGCAAGTCACCTTCGATCTCACTCCTTACGAGGGCCAGACCGTTCAGCTCTACTTCAACGTGCACGAAGACGGCTACGGCGACCCGACCTACATGTATCTGGACGACGTTGCCGTCACCGGACTTTCCTCGGGCCTGCGCTTCATTCCAGTCACTCCATGCCGCGTGGTCGACACGCGAAACCCACCCGGTACCTTTGGCGGCCCCGCTCTCGCCGCCGGGACAGAGCGCGATTTCCCGCTTCCGCAAGGCAGCTGCAATCTTCCCACCAGCGCTGCTGCTTATGCCTTGAATGTCACCGTCGTGCCCGACGGCTCGCTGAACTACCTCACCATCTGGCCTACTGGCGCGAGCCAGCCCGTCGTCTCGACTCTGAACTCCCACGACGGACGGACCAAGGCCAACGCTGCCATTGTTCCCGCCGGCGCCGGGCAGGGCGTCAGCGTTTACGCCACCGATACCACTGAAGTTATTCTCGACGTCACCGGATACTTCGCGACCGGGAACGGCTCTGCACTGGCTTTCTTCCCGCTGCCGCCCTGCCGCGTAGCCGATACTCGCAAACCCGCCGGGCAACTGGGTGGGCCGCTGCTGCAGAACGGCCAGCAACGCAATTTCCCGGTGCTCCAGGCGAGTGCCTGCAACATTCCCGGCGCGGCGCAAGCGTACTCGCTGAACTTCACGGCGCTGCCGAAGAACAGCCAGCCTCTGGGCTACCTGACCGTGTGGCCGGCGGGCAAGGTGCAACCGCAGGTTTCAACCCTCAACGCTCCCACGGGCACAATCACCGCCAACGCGGCCATTGTGCCGGCTGGAACCAGCGGCGCGATCCAGACCTACGCCTACGGCAACAACACCGACCTGCTCATCGACATCAACGGTTACTTCGCGCCCGCAAACTCGGCGCCCAATCCCATGTCGCTGTACAACCTTGCGCCCTGCCGCGTCCTGGACACGCGCAATCCCGCACAAGGCCACAAGTTCCAGGGTGAGCTTAGGGTGAATGTCGTGGGCGGTCCGTGCGCCGTGCCAGCCAGCGCAACTGCCTATGTGCTGAACGCGACGGCCGTGCCTCCGGGTGCGCTCGACTATCTGACGCTGTGGCCCGATGGCCAGCAGCAACCCGTGGTCTCGACACTGAACGCGACAGACGGTGCTGTCACCTCCAACATGGCCATCATGCCGACGATCAATGGATCGATCGACGCCTTCGCCTTCAATCCCACCAACCTGCTCCTGGACATCGCCGGCTATTTTGCGCCGTAGGCATGGGCATTCAGAGAGTGCTTTTTCGGATTTGTCATCACGAGGAGGGCTTCAGCCCGACGAGGGACCTGCTTTTTCCCGTAGCCGTGCCGACATGTGGCTCTAGCCCCCGCCAGACCGCCCCTCATTTTTTCGCAGTTTTTCCCTTGACAATCCATCTATTTTTCTATAACCATAGAAATATCGAAGGAGGGCGACCGTGCCCAGAAAGCAAGATCCAGAACAAATCACCCGCTGCGCCGACATGCTTTCGGCGATGGGGACCGAACCCCGCCTCCGCATCATGCAACTCCTGCTGTCCGCCCACCCCACCGGCATGGTCGTTGGCGACATCGGCGGCGAGTTGGATATCCCCAGCTCCACCCTCTCCCACCATCTCGACAAGCTGAAGAACGAAGCCTTGGTGAAAGTGCGTCGCGACGGCACTTTCCTGTGGTACACCGCCAACACCGACGCCCTGAAAGAGCTGCTTGGATTTCTCTTCAACGAGTGCTGCTCCCGCAACAAAGCGGTCAAGCCCGAAGAAGTTTTCCGGGCTGGCAGATAGGAGAAAATTATGACCACTCAAAGCATCAAGGAAGTCGTGAAAGAGAAATACGGCCAGGCGGCGCGGCGCGTGCAAACCGGAGCCGGCGGTTCACGCACCACCTCACCGGACGGAACGACAGAGGCCGGATGTTGTAGCGCAGCTTCCGAGTTCGAAAGCTGCTGCGATCCCATCACTGTCAATCTCTACGACGCCGAGCAGGCCCACCAAATTCCCGAAGCCGCGTTGCAGGCTTCGCTGGGTTGCGGCAATCCAACTGCTCTCGCCCAGCTGAATGCCGGCGAAATCGTTCTCGACCTCGGCTCCGGCGGAGGCATCGATGTGCTGCTCTCCGCTCGCCGCGTGGGGCCAACCGGCAAAGCCTACGGTCTCGACATGACCGACGAAATGCTCGCTCTGGCGCGCGAGAATCAACGTAAGGCCGGCGTGGAGAACGTCGAGTTCCTCAAAGGTGAAATCGAGAACATTCCACTGCCCGACAATTCCGTCGATGTGATCATCTCCAACTGCGTTATCAACCTTTCAGCCGACAAAGACCAGGTGCTGCGCGAGGCGTTTCGCGTGCTGAAGCCGGGCGGACGCTTCGCTGTGTCTGACGTTGTGGTACATGGCGACGTTCCGCCGGAGGTGCGTGAGAGCGTATTGCTATGGGTGGGCTGCATCGCCGGCGCACTGCAGGACGCGGAATACTCCGCCAAGCTGGCTGCGGCCGGTTTTGAGGCCATTGAGATCGAAACCACGCGTGTCTACAAAGTGCAGGACGCGCGCGCATTTCTGACTGCCAAGGGTCTTGATGTCGATGCCCTCGCTTCGCAAGTCGATGGCAGGTTCATGAGCGCTTTCATCCGCGCCCGGAAACCGCAAGCCGACGGATAACCATCATGCCAGCCCGCTACAATGTTCTCTTTCTCTGCACCGGCAACTCGGCGCGCTCCATCATGGCGGAAGCCATCCTGAACTTCAAGGGACGTCCGACCTTCACCGCCTATAGCGCAGGCAGCCACCCGGCGGGCGCGGTCCGTTCTGAGGCGCTTCGCCAATTGGAGATTGCCCATCTTCCGACAGCCGGACTTCGCAGCAAGAGCTGGGACGAGTTTGCCAAACCCGGCGCGCCGGAGATGAACTTTGTGTTCACGGTTTGCGACAGCGCCGCTAACGAAGTCTGTCCTCTCTGGCCCGGCCAGCCGATGACCGCTCACTGGGGAATCCCCGATCCTGCCGCGGTCGCCGGAACGCCTGACGAAATCGAGCGCGCTTATCGCGAGGCCTTCATGATGCTGGAGTGCAGGATTGGACTGCTCCTGTCGTTGCCGCTCGCCAGTCTCGGCAGACTCGCAATCCAAAAGGAAATCAACCACCTTGGCAAGCAACAATAAACAATGCAGAACAAAGTGACATCTCGCCTGGGCGTTCTGGACCGCTACCTCACGCTGTGGATTTTTGCTGCCATGCTGGTTGGCGTGCTCTCGGGATGGGCGCTCCCCGGCATCGTTCCTTTCCTCAACCGCTTCAGCGTCGGCACCACGTCCGTTCCCATTGCCGTGGGCCTTATCCTGATGATGTATCCGCCGCTCGCGAAAGTTCGCTACGAAGAGCTGGGCGAGGTCTTCCGCAACAAGAAAATCCTGGCCCTCTCGCTGCTGCAGAACTGGCTGATCGGCCCGGTGCTGATGTTCGTGCTGGCCATTATTTTCCTGCGCGGCTATCCCGAGTACATGACGGGCTTGATCCTGATCGGGCTCGCGCGATGCATCGCCATGGTGATTGTGTGGAATGAACTGGCAAAGGGAGACACGCAATATGCCGCGGGTCTGGTGGCATTCAACTCAGTCTTCCAGGTGCTCTTCTACTCCGTCTATGCGTGGATCTTCGTCACCAAACTGCCGCTGTGGTTTGGCTTGCGCGGCATGGTGGTCAATGTTTCCATCCGCGACATCGCGGAAAGCGTTTTCATCTATCTCGGCATTCCATTTCTCGCCGGAATTATCACGCGCTTTTCCCTGGTGGCCCTCAAAGGACGCACCTGGTACGAGACTAGCTTCATTCCGCGCATCAGCCCAATCACGCTCGTCGCGCTGTTGTTCACAATCGTGGTGATGTTTTCTCTGAAGGGCGCATACATCCTGCGCCTTCCCTTCGACGTGGTTCGCATCGCCATTCCGCTGTTGATTTATTTTGTGCTGATGTTCCTGGTGTCGTTCTACATGGGCTACAAGCTCAAGGCCGACTATTCCAAGTCGGCAACCTTGTCCTTCACCGCGGCCAGTAACAATTTCGAACTGGCGATCGCCGTGGCTGTTGGGGTATTCGGCATCAATTCCGGTGAAGCATTCGCTGCAGTGATTGGCCCACTGGTCGAGGTTCCGGCGATGATCGGCCTGGTCAACGTCGCACTCTACTTCCAGCGCAGATACTACGGCCAGATCGCGCCGGTCGACGGCGGCCCACTCAGCTCCGCGCTTGCATCCTCTGCAGCAGTTCATGGCCGGCCTGCTCGGGATCGGCCAGCTTGAAACGGTTTTCCAACAGCACCGTGTTGGCATTGGGAGCCAGAGGCTTCAGCGCTTCTACCACATTGTGGGATGCCAGTTGCGAGCTGTCGGGTCCCAGCACGATGTAGTCGACCTTGGCCGCGCTGAGCAGGGTCCTGGCGTCGCGCAGGCGGCAGGTGGAAAGCACCTCGTAGCCATGATGATGAAGCAGTGTTCGCACAAACGCGCACAGATCAGGCGATTGGTCCAGAAACAGCACCAGCGGGCCGGCGTTTCTCGTCCCTGGCGTCGCCACGGCCGGCTCCTTCAGGAACGAAACGATTGCCTCCTCTTCCGAGTCGTACACGCGGAAGATGGTGGACAGCTTCGTCAACTGCAACAGGGTCGTGAGAAAGGGCTGAGGAGCAGCCAATCGGAAGTCGCCGCCGCGGCTGCGGGTGTGCGACAGGAAACGCACCAGCAGGCCCATGCCGGTGCTGTCCACGCGCGTCACGTCGGAGGCCTGCAGCACCACGCGGCTGAATTCAACCATGCCGCGATTGATGGCGGCTTCCAGCAAGCTCACCTCTTCGCCGGTGACGATGCGGCCCAGGCATTTCACCACATACACCTTGCCGCAGGGACGGCAATCCACGGAAAGTGACATGCAAACCTCGGCTGTGTGAGTTGAAATTCCCTGCCACTGTATCATCAGCGGGAATGAATGATGCAACCATTTGTTTGGGGCGACGGAGCGGAAAAGGAAAAGCCTGAGACGGTGGGATTACGACGGAGAGCGTTCCTGCACAGCTTCTTTTTGTGTGGCCTGACTCGGCGCTTCGAGCAGCGGAGTGGGAGCGGCGGCCGCTTTCTCTTTTTCTTCCAATTCGATTTTCAGCAGCTCGCCCTCCAGTTGGCGCTTCAGGTCATCGCGCATCACGCGAAACTGTGCCATATACTTCGCCAACTGCCGCGCGATCTCCGGCAGTTTCTTGGGGCCAAAGATTATCAGGGCCAATATCAGGATGAAGAGAACGTCAGGCATGGCGAACAGGCACGGTTTGACCGGAGCTCAGCGAAGCGCGGCGGCGAGCGCGCGAAGAACTACTTCTTCTTTTCATCCTCAGGGGGCGCGGCCGGGTCCTTGGCATTCATGGACTCTTTGAAACTGCGGATTCCCTCGCCCAGGCCCTTACCCAGTTCAGGCAGCTTCTTCGGCCCGAACACCAGCAGAGCGATAAACAGGATCACCAGCAGGTGCATCGGTTGGAACAGGTTGTCAAGCATATGGACTCCTACTTACTAAGCATAGCGCATTTGAACAAGATTTGAGCGAATTCCCGGCGTTTGCTCTGCCACAACGGTGTGATATGACGGCCACAAGTTACTCAGATGACAGACCACTCCCGCGGACCCACCTTCTTGGAGTATGATCTTTCCGCCCGCCGGAAGGGTTGCAGGGCATACCGATCTGCATCTAACTTCCCCAAGGTCGTAAAGGAGGTGAGACTCTAACTGTCTGATATGCCGGAAGCCAAACGCTGTGCAGTCTGTGAGTCGGAAGAAGTCACAGCGTACCGAGTGGACTTACCGGACCAGCTCGGTAGATGGCGACTTCTACTGACCGACAAAGTAGTTTACTGCTGCAGGAATGGGCACCAGTTCCTGATCCTGCCCGACGAAAGCGCCAGAAGCGAAACGCTTCTGTAGGTTGCTGATAACACTCAAGAAGGTCACTTGATTCTGGGCCATTGCGAATGACCAAGATGAGACATTTGTAGGCATTCGGGCCGCCCTCGTGGGCGGCCATTTCTCGTTGCAGCACACAGCCTCGCGTACAGGGAATCTTTACTGAATGCGTAATGCCTTCACCGGCTCAATCGAAGCCGCACGCCGCGCTGGAATCAGTCCCGCGAGGAAGGCGAACCCTGGCGACAAATGTCCAATCGCATGTTTTGTTTGTGAATAACTGACCGCCGCGTTTATTAACTGATTCGTTACAAGATACGTATTTACAAATCTCTCTGACGGGGGGACAATTCTGTTTGCAGTTTAGGCAGTTCTGGGGGAGGGCTGCCTTCCAGGCGCTCTGCGGGAGACCGTAGGGCGCCTTCTGATTTTGGCAGTGGCATTTTCCCCCGCAGGCCTGCCTATCGGGCCATTGCATCTGGGCGTGCGCCTCTGCTGCGGCCTGCGGATCGGCCGCTGCGTCCGACGGCACCCTGCTGCATCCAATATCGTAATCGGGATGTTACGATTGACAAATGGGCCCCTGCTGCCCGGCGGGGCTGGCAAGAAGTGTCCCGCAGGAGGAAGAATGGCAAGTAACGCAATTGTGGAAGTCACGGATGCGAATTTTGATCAGCTGGTGTTGAAGTCTGACCAGCCGGTGATCGTGGATTTCTGGGCGACCTGGTGCGGTCCGTGCCGTGCGCTGGCCCCTATCGTGGATGAAGTAGCGCAGAGCTACACTGGCCGAGTAAGGGTTGGCAAGATGGATGTCGACAAGAATGCTGCCACTCCACAACGTTATAACGTACGCGGTATCCCCACGCTGCTCGTCTTCAAGGATGGACAGGTGAAGGAGCAGATCGTGGGCTACGTCTCGCGCGATGTTATCGAGAAAGCGCTGGACAAGAACCTGTAAGTGAAAGATTTGACCGGGTGCGGCTTTGGCCGCGCCTTTTCTTTCCCCGAACAGCTGAGAAAAATTCCGGCAATGACGCCGCAATGGGCTGACGTCACCGCCAGCCCACCTCGGCGATCTCACGGCTTCCCCCAGCCGCTCGATACTCAATCCCGATTATCGATCCGGTCCAGGCCCGGTGTTGGCATCTGACGTAATGACTCTGTCGGGTACCGTCGTAACTGTATTTGGCCCGATCGTCTTGGCGTCAGGCCCAACGGTTTTGGCAGTAGGATCCGTAGTCGCGTTGGGAGTCAAAGGCTTGGGGTTCTTCCCTGTGGTTGCGTTAGGGAGCACGCCATCATGTCCCGTGTTGATCGAGTTAGGGTTGATTCTGGCAGTGGGGGAAACGGGACCGACGTTCGGGATTCTTGCGCTCGTCCCCACCCCTCCAATAGCACGACCGCGCTGCGCGAAGCTTACGCTGGTCAGCAATCCCAGCAGCATCCCACAAACGAGCACCTTTTTCATACTTGTTCCTCCAGTAAGTTCCAATGTCGTTCGCGGCCAGTTAAGGGGTAACCACAACTCTGACGGGCTACCCATGACTCGTGGCGAGTGCCTGGCTGGGGCACTCGTAAGTCAGATGCAAGGATTGTTCCAGAAGTGGCCTGATTGAAAACATTAGGGTTACGCGGCTGTTTCTGCCAACAACCGTGAAAGTTTGGCCGGGACGCTGGAGAACTTTTCCCGTCATAGCCAAGATGGTTTGAATCGAACTATTGGTAGTAGTGCGACGTGCGGGGACGGGCGACCGAGTTTTGAACTTGATGCTGACAGCAGCGGTTCTTCTCGGAGCATGGCATCAACGCGGACGAAAGAGTTTATATCCCGTGGCGTTGCTGTTCCCTATTCCCTAGCCCCTAACCCCTGCCTTTCAATACTTTCGCAACACCCCAATCACTTTCCCCTGCACTTGCACCGACGCGGCGGGAACGATGATGGGTTGCATAGCAGCATTCGACGGTTGCAGCCGGACCTTACTGCCCTCCACGTAAATGCGTTTCAGCGTGGCATCGCTGCCGCCCACCAGGGCGACAACAATCTCACCGTCGCGCGCCGAGTTGGCCTTCTCCACCAGCACGTAGTCGCCATCGAGGATGTGTTCGTCCTGCATGCTCTCGCCTTTCACTTGCAGCACGTAGACTTCTTTGGAGCGGGTGAAATCGGCAAGGGAGATCGACTCCGGGTTCTCCACTGCCTCCAGCGGCTGGCCGGCGGCGATGCGACCCAGCAATGGCAGGCTCATATTGCTTTCCGCCGCGGCGGCTGCGGCCACCGCCAGCGATTGCTTCATCAACCCGCGGGGTTTCAGCAGATCGATCGAGCGGCTGCGATTGTAGTCGCGACGCAGCAGCTCCTTCTGCTCCAGGTTGGTGATGTGCTTGTGGACCGTGGCCAGCGAGCTTAGGCCGAGACCTTCAGCGATCTCCTCGAACGACGGCGAATAGCCGTGCGCGTCCACGAAGTTGGAGATGAAGTCGTACACCTGTTTCTGGCGGCGAGTTAGGGCCATGACTGTGCGCTGAGCCTCCGCCCATATTGTTAGCGAATAAAAGGCGAATGTCAATAACCGTGTCGCAAAAACCCTCTCGCAGCACCGTTTCCTACCTTGGTTCGCAGCCAGTCGCCTTGTGCGAATCGTCGAGCTTAGGCAAACTAATGGACACTGCAATTCTGAAGTCTGAGAGGAAGAATAGATGCGCGTCAAGAATCTGCTGCTGTTGCTCCTATGCGTTCTGGCGCCGGCAATGTTGGGCGCCGACGTGATGGACTCTGCTTCCAACGGCTTCACGGTCAGGATTGCGACCGTCATTCACGCTTCGTCCGCCGATGTGTACAACCGACTGGTGCACAATGTGGGCGACTGGTGGAGTCCAGACCACACCTTTTCGCAAGACGCTCACAATCTGACAATCGACGACAAGCCCATGGGCTGCTTCTGCGAGAAGCTGCCCAACAATGGCGGAGTGCGTCATGCCGAGGTCATCATGGTAATGCCCGACAAGATGCTGGTCATGTCGGGCGCGTTCGGACCGCTGCAACGCTTCGGCGCCACCGGCACGCTAACTTTTGTGTTGATGCCTCTGCACAACGATACGAGGCTCGAGGTCACGTATGCCGTTGGCGGATACCTTCCGGATGGGCTGAACACCTGGGCCGCGCCTGTGGACAAGGTGCTCACAGAACAGGTGACCCGGCTGAAGAGTTACGTGGAGACTGGAAGCGCCGACGGCGCCAAGAAACCCCAGTAAGTCTTTGCGCGTGCCGGCTTTGGGTTAGCCGCTGTTGTTGCGTGTTGAAGGGGCACAGCTTCAGCTGCGCCGTTACGATCTCACTCTATTGTCATCACGAGGAGGCCTTCAGGCCGACGAGATTCTCTCTTCGATTTCAAGATTTTTCTCTCTGGAGAGGTGGCGGAGAACCTCTCTCTTTTTACGCCTGCGGACACAGTTTGGCTCCATCGTAAGGTTGATCGTTGCGGAACATTCCCCAAGCCGCATGCAGCAGTTTGCGCA
>JBEKTC010000165.1:0-9854 GCA_049516475.1 Candidatus Korobacteraceae bacterium
AAGCCCTTTGTTTCTCCTTCTGAGGCGGCCTTAGCCGGCGGCACATGGCCCTGTTTCGGACTTTTTCAGCCGGCTGTGAAAGGCATGCCCCACCCGCAGCAAGGCCCACGGCAATTCTCGAACGGCCCTACCTAAACCACCCCGAACTACTGCGTCGGTGCAACGAACTCCTTGGGCTTCTCCGAGCCTTCGCCGAAGAAGTACGCTTCCATCTGCTGCACGATGAATTCCTGGTGGTCCTTCTTCCAGGGCTGCAGGCGATATTCGTTGAGCAGCATTTTCATGTGCTCCTGCCATTGTTCCCAGGCTAGCTTGGAAACGTTGTTGTAGATCTTCTGCCCCAGTTCGCCGTCGAAGGGCGGCTCGTCCAGGCCCTCAGCCTCGCGCCCCAGCTTTGCGCATTTCACCATGTGTGCCATCAGGAACTCCTGTCGCGGAATGAATGCCAAGGATTAATTTTAACGGCGAGTGGGCGCTTTTCGCTATTCGCAAGTCGCTAATCGCTCCTCGCCTTTCGCTCTTCGCTTTTCGACAGAGTCTGCCCTACGATTTCAGTCGTTGCATCACGCACCGAAATCGCGTCTCGCTAGGAGCTAAAGGCTAAGAGCCGCCTGAACCGCTCTGGCGAAAAGCGAAAGGCGAACAGCGAAGAGCGCGGCGCGCCTCTAGCGAAAAGCGAACCGCGAGCAGCGAAAAGCGGCTACTCGCCCAGCCACGTCCCATATGGCCGCAGCCTTTCGATGTGGTCGCAAATGATCTTCAGCGCCCCGGTAATCGGCACCGCCAGGATCAGTCCCATTGCTCCCCACAGCCATCCCCAGAACAGCAGCGCCAGGGTTACCGCCAGCGGATTCAACTGCAGGCGTTTGCCCAGAATCTTCGGATACAGCACATTCATGGCGATAAGGTGCAACCCCAACACGACAGCAATGATCAGCAGCGCGACCCCGGTGGTGAGGTGCCCAAGATCGGCAATCAAGGGCGGCAGGATCGCCAGCAGCACGCCGAGATAGGGAATCAGGCTGAGGAAGCCGCTGATCGCTCCCAGAAAGTAAAAGTACGGCAGACCGATCGCCCCGAACAGGGCGATGCTGAACGCGCTCAGAAACACTCCGATGATGAAATTGCCCACGATGAACGAGCGGATCATGCTGGCAATCAGGCCGAGCATCACATAGGCTGAGTTGCGGTTCTCCATGTTGAACAGCATCACCGTGGCCGAGCGCGCGTGGTCCTGCCAGCTCAACATGAAGAAAACCAGGAACGGTATGAACGTCAGGGCCAGCAAGAACTCCGACACGGAATTGGCGTTTCTGCTGACCAGGTCGGTCCAACTGCTCGACTGCTTCACGGTCACCGCGTGCTGGTCCGCCTCGTTTTCGGGGAGCACCGTCTCGGTAGTTTTCTCAATCTGCTCGGCCTGCTCGCGGATCTTCGCTCCCATCCCCTGAATTCTGGCTTTGTATTTGGGAACCTCGTGCATGAACTCGAGCGCCCGGCTGTACGAGCCGTAGCTGGCCAGGCCGAGCGCGCCCACCAGCAGTCCCACCGCCAGCAACGCAGACATGGCTCGTGGGACCTGGAAGCGAACCAGTAGGTCCACAATAGGGGCCAGCACAAACGACAGCAGGATCGAGACCAGAATCACAACCAGCAGCAGCTTGCCGACGTAGATCAGGGTGAGCACCGCCGCGGTCGCCAGGATCACCAGCGCGGTGGACTGCACATGGAGGATGCGGCGCCGCTCCAACTCAGCCACAGTGGAGCGATTGATCGAGACTTGGGGCACCGCCGCTGGCCCACCGGCAGCATTGGCCTCCACGTCGGGGTCAATGTCCTTGCGGGCTGATTTCGGATTGTCCAGAAGCTGGTCCGGCATGTGGTTTATCGTACTCGCAACAGTAAGATTCGCGACATGATACTTTTTGCTGTATCCGAATGGAAAACTTTCCGACAGAAGCCGCTGCCTCGCCGCCTCCCCGCATTCTCGCACTGGACTTTGGTTCGCGAAACATTGGGCTCGCGGTCAGCGACGAGCTGGGATTGACTGCTCAGGGACTGCCGACCTGCCGCCGCAGCAACAAAAAACATGATTTCAACCATCTGAGGCACGTGATCCGGCAATATGGGATTAGCGAGATCGTGATGGGACTTCCTCTCCGCATGAGTGGAATTGAGGGAATCCAAGCGGAAAAGGTGCAGGAATTTGCCGAAGAGCTGCGCCGCAGGTTCAAGCTGCCAGTCCACCTTTTCGACGAGCGCCTTACTTCGGTGGAGGCCAATCGCGTTTTGCGGGAGACCGACATGAGCATCCGCCGCCGGGCTGAGGTGGTAGACCAACTTGCCGCCGTTCTGATTCTGCAATCGTTTCTTGAGTTCCGCCGGTCCTCGTCCCAAACGGCGGACGCTAACTAAACGGCGGAAGTTCAACGGTGGAAGCGCCGGGCTTTAGCCCGGCGATCAGCTGGTCTCAGGACAATTGGCTTTAGCCCCGGGCAATCTTCGGCCGAGCAGCGTGCCCTCATCTCCCTTCATCTAAACTACTAACTTCGTGCGAACTCTACTCACACTCGTCCTCGTTCTGGTGCTGGCGTTTGCCATCTGGTTTGCCTGGGCGGCGCTGCTGCCCCTGCAGCCATCGCAGACGACCTTCGTACTGCTGCGCCCGGGCTGGAGCACGCGGCACATTGCCCGCGACCTCCAGCAGCAGGGCGTCATCCGCAGCTCGGCGGCATTCCTCATGGTGCAGTACGTCAAAGGCCTCCACACCCTTAAGGCGGGCGAGTACAAGTTCGATCAGCCGGCCAATGCTCTCGATGTATGGAGCCGGCTGGTTCGGGGTGATGTTTACGCGCGCACCGTCGTCGTGCCCGAAGGCTTCAACATGTACGACATTGCTGCCGCGGTGGAGCAGGCGGGACTCGGACCCGCCTCCGACTTCCTGACCGCGGCGCGCAGTGACATCTTCCTCGTCCGCAATATCGATCCCGATGCCAAGTCGCTGGAAGGATATCTCTTTCCCGACACCTACCAGTTCACTCGCATCGACACCGCTCACGACATAGCGGCCGCCATGGTGCATCGCTTCCGGCAGGAGGCGCAGAAGATCGGGCTGCTGGGAAATGCCGACATGCATCGCATTGTGACCATGGCATCGATCGTGGAAAAGGAGACCGCCGATCCTAAGGAAAGGCCGCTGGTCGCCGGCGTCTACTACAACCGGCTGGGAAGAAACATGGCTCTGGCTGCCGATCCCAGCGTGATCTACGCGGCCCTGCTTGCCGGGAGGTATCGCGGCACCATCTATGCCTCGGACCTGCAATTTGACTCGCCCTATAACACGTATAAGTTCCCCGGACTGCCACCGGGTCCGATCGCCAACCCCGGAGTGGCTTCACTGCAGGCTGCCATGCACCCCGCGCACACCGATTTCCTCTATTTCGTGAGCGACAATAAAGGCCACCATCGTTTCGCCCGCGATCTGCAGGAGCATGCCCGCAACGTGGCCGCCTACCGCCGTTCCGTGGCGGCAGCCAAGTAGGGCTGAGTCACGGAAGCGATCGTGCATCTGCCGTATACTACTGAATTCGATCAATTGTCATAGTCCAGCTATGAGTCCATCCAGAATACTTGTCGCGCTTTCCTTGCTCGCTCTGCTGGCCGGCGACACTGGATGTCTCTTCCGCACCCGTACCGTAGAAATTCGCACCAGCACCGCCAAACTACAGACGGCAAGCAGGCAGGAACTCCTGGACCGCATCAACACGGAAGCGGCAAAGATCCAGACTCTCAATGCCACCGTCGACATTGCCACCTCGGTAGGCGGAGAAAAGAAAGGCACGGTCACCGATTACCAGGAGATTCGCGGCTACATTCTGGTGCGCAAACCAGACATGTTGCGCATGATCGGCCTCTTCCCCATTGTGCGGAACAAGGCGTTCGACATGGTCAGCGACGGCAGCGAATTCAAGTTGTCGATACCGGCCAAAAATAAGTTTTACGTCGGCCACAACAACGTCCCTCATCCCGCCGGCAATTCTCTGGAAAACCTGCGGCCGCAGGTGATCTACACTGCCCTGTTGCTGCCGGAAATCGATCCCAAGAGTGACATCGCGGTGCTGGAGGACAGCAGCGAGATCATCTACGACGCGAAGAAGAAAAAGAACCTCGAGCAGCCGGATTACGTCATCGACGTCCTCCGTCGCGAGGGGGACGATTGGTACCTGGGGCGCAAGATCATCTTCGACCGCACGACCCTGGTGCCGCATGAACAGATCATTTTTGACCACAAGGGCGCGGTGGCCACCGATGCGATATACCAGGTTTATCAGGATCACAACGGCGTCAGCTTCCCTAACGTGATCGAGATCACTCGTCCGCAGGAAGAGTATTCCATTCGCCTGACGGTGGTGAAGCTCGTCATCAACGACCCCATGCGCGACGATCAGTTCGCCCTGCAGCAACCGCCCGGCTCGCTCCTGGTGGATCTGGACCAGTCCAACCAGGCAGCTTCCTCAAGTTCCGCGTCCGCTCCGGCCGAAACCAACAGCACTACGCCAAAGAAATAGCTCCAGCCCGATTGAACAGACTGGAGCTTCACGGAGTCTTCCCTGCGGAATGCCAGCGGTAGTCTGTTGCCGTCAGGACGGAATCGCACCGACTGACCACTGGCCACTGACACTTCCCTTACCGCTTCGAGGTGCCGCGGACCATCTTCTTCACCTTCCGTTTTTCCGCGCCCCGGGCATAGGTGCGCGGCGCTTTGGGAGCGGCCTTCTTGCGCGCCGTGCGCTTTACTTTCTTGCGTTCCGCCTTATCGCTGATGCTCTTGGTATTTGCCATGAACTCTAGGTTTCCTTAATGAACGGAGTTACGCCTTTTCCAGTTGGGCGTACTTTTCGACCAGCTTTTTCAAACCGAATCTTGGAAATTGTACCGTAATCTTGGCATCTTCCCCATCGCCCTCTCGCTTATACACCGTGCCTTCCCCGTATTTCGGATGGCGCACGCGCTGCCCGGGACGGAATCCGGTCCGTCCGGCGGGCGCCGTCACCTCGATCTTTGGCCGGGTAAACTTCTTGCCGCGCGAGGCGAAAAACTCCGCGATGTTGTCGATGGAGTTGTATGTCGGCCCGCTGTAGGAATTCCGCTGCGGCGTGTTGCGGCGTCCGTGCTGTGGCCGCTGGTCCTCGTCTTCGTAGGCATAGTGCCGGCTAGTTCCGTAGTCGCTGCTGACATGCGAAGCGCGGCGGGGCGAGCCCAGGTCCTGCAACAACTCCTCGGGAACTTCCTCCAGAAAGCGCGATGGCACGCCCGCCTCGGGCATGTCCGTTCCGTAGCGCCGCCGATAGCGTGCCCGCGAGAGGATCAGCGTATCCATGGCGCGTGTCATGCCAACGTAGCAAAGCCGTCGCTCCTCTTCGATGTCGTCCGGCGCGAGCAACGTCCGGGAATGCGGAAACAAGCCTTCTTCCAGCCCGATCAGGAAAACCAGCGGGAACTCCAGGCCTTTGGCCGCGTGCAGCGTCATCAGCGTGACGCGCGCGTTCTCGTCGTAATCGTCGGCGTCACTGACCAGTGCCGCGTGGTCCAGAAACTCACTCAGGCTCTCGCCGCGGTCGCGCGAATCCATGGCGGCGTTCACCAATTCGCGCAGGTTCTCGATGCGGGCCAGCGACTCCGGCGTGTCCTCCTGCTCCAGTAGCTTGATGTAGCCGGTGCGGTCCAGCAGGAACTTCAGCAGCTCGCCGGTATTGGCCGGATCGCCCGGCGCGCGGAAACCTTCAACGCGCTCTTGCTCCCCTTCGTTCTTATCCTCATTTGAATTGTCATCCCGACCGGAGTTGTCTTCCTGACCCTCATCTGCGGTGTCATCCCGACCGGAGGCGCGCGTCTTTTGCGCGGGGTAGTGGAGGGACCTGCTGTCAGCCGCGCTGGCAGGGAACTCCGCCTCCTCTTCGAACATACCAGGCGAAAAGTCGATGTCGTGCTGAAGATCTTCTTCCGCATCAGCTTTCGACTCGGCTGCGCTCTGCTGCGCCGTCGTTTCCTCTACTCGCTCGCGAAATGTGCCCAAGTGCATGGCGCGCGCGTCTTCAATCAGGTCGCGGAAGCCGGTCAGCGATGACAGCGCCCGGCCCGGAAGCAGCCTTTGCCGGATGATCTCGTTGACCGCTCCCCACATGGGCGCCCCGGTCTCCAGCGCGATGCGCTCGATAGTCTCCATGGTGGTCTTGCCCAGACCTCGCGCGGGAGTATTGATCACCCGCTGCAGCGCAATCGAGTCGTCCGGGTTACTGATGACCTTCAGGTACGAGATCATGTCCTTGATCTCGGCGCGCTCGTAGAAGCTGAAGCCTCCCACAACGTGGTAGTTTATCTGGTAGCGCCGCATCGCCTCTTCCACCAGCCGCGATTGCGAGTTGGTGCGATACAACACCGCCGCGCGCGGCGTTTCGCCGTGTTCTGTTTGACCCTGGCGCAGGTACTTGCTTATGAAGTCGGCGGCGAAGAGCGCTTCGTTCTCGCCGTCCGGCGCCTCGTAGTAGCCGATCTGCGCGCCGCCGGTTCGCTCCGTCCACAGGTTCTTGCCCTTGCGCTTGATATTCTTCGACACCACTGCCGATGCCGCCTGCAAAATGTTCTGGGTCGAGCGGTAATTTTGTTCCAGGCGAACGATGCGGGCTTCGGGGAAGTCCTGCTCGAATTCGAGGATGTTGCGGATGTCGGCTCCGCGCCAGGAGTAGATGCTCTGGTCCTCGTCGCCCACCGCGCAGACGTTGTGCTCGCTGCCCGCCAGCATGCGCATCAGCTCATACTGTGGGCGATTGGTGTCCTGATACTCATCCACCAGAATGTGACGATAGCGGCGGTTGTAGCGCTCGCGCGTCTCTCCCGAAGCCTTCAGCACACGCACCGCGTACAGCAGCAGATCGTCGAAATCCAGCGCATTCGACTTGGCCAGTTCCTGCCGGTAGACCTCGTAGATATGGGCCACGCGCTCACTGTTGGGCTCGGTCGACTCCAGATAGACCTGCTGCGGATCGAGCATGTGGTTCTTGGCCCACGAGATTCGACCCAGCACGTTGCGCGGCGTCAGTTGCTGCTTGTCGTCGATGCCCAACCGCTTCATCGCCGCTTTCACCACGTTCTGCTGATCGGCCTCATCGTAGATGACGAAGTCTTTGCGGTAACCCTTGCCGGCGATCTGCAGAGTTTCGATGTCGCGCCGCAGCAGGCGCACGCAGAAGGAGTGGAAGGTAGAAATGAGCGGCTTGGTCACCGAGCGCGTTCCCACCAGCGACTCCACCCGGCCCGCCATCTCCGACGCAGCCTTGTTGGTGAAAGTCACCGCCAGAATGGAATCCGGTTGCGCGCCCAGCCCATCGATGAGGTGCGCGATGCGATAGGTAATGACGCGCGTCTTGCCGCTGCCGGCGCCCGCCAGGATGAGCACCGGCCCTTCGACCGCTTCGACGGCCTCACGCTGCTGCGGATTCAGTTGGGAGAGATACGAGGTCAAAGTTCAGGATACTCGAAACGGAGTTATTCACCACGGAGGCACGGAGGACACGGAGTTAAATCAATCAGGGACATGTTCAACATCGAACTATCGGATTATTCCAAAGGCTAGCTCTAGCAAGAACAAGATGCCAAATCCCAAGGCCATATAACCAACAAATTTCTCCCGTCGTAGTTGCTTCGGGGTCGGGTAGCGGCCCCAAGAGAGCAAACGAAAACATTGCACGGGGAACTGGAGTATTAAGAAGCCCCAGCCAAGAAACCAAACCAGAATGAGTATCTTCAACGGCAAAGCTATAAGTTTCATCGGCTTCCAATAAGCTCAGTGTCCTCGGTGTCTCCGTGGTGATCCCGAGCGCCACCTGCACGATCAGTTGGGTTTGCTGCCAACGGTCGGCGCTTCCATGGCGCGGTGCGCCTTGCATTCCGCACACGGGCAATTGTCGCGCAGGTACTGCCAGGAAAAGATGCCGTGCTGGTGGCCATCGTTCCAGGCGAAGCTGATGGCATACTTGCCGACCGGCTTCACCTCGGTGGGCCGCGCCGCCGCCTTGAACATCGGCAGCGATCCGGCGATCGGCTTGATGGGGTCGCCCGGGTGACGGCCATCTTTCTGGCGCTCCTCGTTACACAAGGCGCAGGGGCAGGCATCGCGCAGAAATGGAAAGCTGTAAATGCTGCGGTGACCGTCCTTCCACTCGATCTCTACGCCGGTACCCGTAGTGACGTTCACCTTGACGGATTTTGGATCGGCTGATGCTTCCATGGTGTGCCTGGCGGGTGGGAGAGCGCGCCTTTAGGCCCGCGTCGACCACTCACTTTCTAGTATCGCACGCAAGAAGGCCCGGAGTTGCCTCCGGGCCTCTCACATTACCTCAACTGTTTGCTCTCAGGAGAGTTCCACGATCTCGATCACGCTTATCAGTCCGTCCGCTTGTTTGACGGAGCGCGTCGCACTTTGTCATCAAAGCGCTCGAAAAACGCAAAGGGCACGGCTGCTCTCCGTGCCCTGTTGCCTGACCGTGAAAGCTACATCACGATCTCTTTCGCTCGCCGCGTAATGGGGTGCTGCATCTCGTCCAGATCGCCTTTCACCAGGTTCAAGGCATACACACAGGATTCGAACTCGCGTGCCAGCTTGGCAAAGAGCGGCGCCAACCGGGCATATTCGAACTGATCGAACTTGGAGACGATGTAATAACTCTCTTTGCCGGCCTTGATGAAGTCGACGAAACTCTCCAGCCGCTGCCGCCGCAGGCGATAGTGGTTGATGCTTTCCGGAAACATGCCCGAGAGAAAAAGGGTGTAGTCGCCAATATGCTTGCGCACCTGGCGCTCGCGATCGAACGAGGGCGCGGGGCCATAGATGGGGTCGGTCTCCAGCAGCATTTCGCCGACATCGCTCAACGGACGGCCGTTGGCGTTGCATACCTTGAATAGCTGCTCGACCTCGCAAAACTCGTTCAGGACGTTGGCAATATAATCCTGCACCTCAGGGTCGCGCAGCCCGATGTCGCGGTCGAAATGATGGTGGACTAACTCCGTGAACAATTCCTGTAGCGGATGAGATTCCGGAATCATGGCTTCCTTGCTGGCCTCCTCTTGCCCCTGATCTTTAGATGCGACGGTGCGACTGTTCTTATCCCAATTCTTCAGCCAGCACAAGCGTTTCTCGCGCGCAGCGTTACTCAGGAAGGTTCGCCTGCGCAGCGCGAGTGCTTCCCAACTAAACTTCTTCTGCCGGGGAATGTTGATTTAGAGCGCGATTGATGCGGGTTTGGTTGGCTGTTGGAGTCCGGCAACACCGGGATGCGACGCCGCTGTCAGCAATTGAAGCTATTGACTGCCAAAATTTCAGGCGACTCGCTTCCTCGCTGCCATCCTCGGCTGTATGGCACAATGCCATTCTTCGGAGGAGGTGATTATGGAACGCCAGAATATCGCGGGCAACTCGCCTTATGAACCGATCGTTGGCTTCTCGCGCGCGGTGAAGGTGGGACCGTTTGTTTCGGTAGCAGGCACAGTCGCAACCGGGCCCGATGGCAAGATCATAGGGGATGGCGATGTCTACGCGCAGGCGGTGCAGGCGCTGAAGAACATCGGCAGCGCGTTAGAGCAGGCCGGCGCAAGCTTTCGAGATGTAGTGCGCACGCGCATGTTTGTAACCGACATCAGGCAATGGGAAAAAGTCGGCAAGGCGCACGGCGAGGTCTTTCGCGACATCCGTCCCGCAGCGACGATGGTCGAGGTTACGGGGTTTGTCTCGCCGGAGATGTTGGTCGAAATCGAGGCGGACGCGATTGTTGCGAGCGAGGTGGTGGGGTCTGACTAAA
>JBEKTC010000166.1:0-11553 GCA_049516475.1 Candidatus Korobacteraceae bacterium
TGGCCAGCACGACTTCGATTTCGAAATCGGCAGTTGGAACATTCATTTGAAGCGCCGTCTGCATCCCTTGACCGGCCCCAATACCTGGGTGGAATTTGACGGGACTTCCGTCACCCGGCCGGTTTGGGATGGCCGCTCTCAACTGGAGCAGTTCGAAACCGACAGCGCTGCCGCCGGCCACATCGAGGGCCTGACGCTGCGTCTCTACAACCCTGAAACTCGCCAGTGGAATCTCTGGTGGGCCAACGCCAAGGATGGCACGATGCTTCCGGCCCAGGTTGGCCAATTCAAGAATGGAGTCGGCGAGTTTTACGGGCAGGATACCCTCAACGGCAAACTCATCTTCATTCGATTTCTCTGGTCGAAGACGAATACGGACAAACCTCACTTTGAACAGTCGTTCTCCGATGACGGAGGCAAGACTTGGGAAGTCAACTGGATCACGGACCAGACGCGCGTCGGTGATCAATCTGCCAAAGCACTAGCGTGGCCGAATTCAGAAGCAGCAAGAGCAACCTCTCAACAGGCCAGCGACGGGCAGCACGATTTTGATCCCCTGATTGGCAGCTGGAAATTTCACCTGAAGCGCCTCGATGATCGCTTAGCTGGCTCGACGAGCTGGACCGAATTCGAAGGTACGGGCGCCTGCTACAAGGTTTGGGATGGCCGCGCCCAGCTGGACACGGTCGAACTCGATAGCCCCACCGGACACATCGAAGGTTTGACTGTGCGTTTATTCAATCCCCAGTCTCACCAGTGGCGCCTGTATTGGGCCAACAGCAAGGACGGAGTACTTTCGCTTCCGCCGCCGACCGGCGAGTTCAGGAACGGACGCGGCGAGTTTATCGACCAGGAGCCCTATAAGGGCAGGGCCATCCTGGTCCGATACAGTTGGACGGACGTCGCTACCAGTACGCCGCACTTTGAACAGTCGTTCTCCGATGACGGAGGCAAGACCTGGGAAGTCAACTGGATTACCGATCAGACGCGAGTCAATGATGAATCGGACAGAGCGCGGTGAGGGGCGTCGCTGCTATCGAGTTCAGCCACACAAACGGGAAGCATGACCTCGCGAAACTGTCCTGGTTTGTGTCAGGGCACGACTTCAGTCGTGCCGAAACGCGCCCAAGAATAAAGACGGCGATTAGTCCCTCACCTGAGGGACGAATCGCCGCTTAACCATTGGAGACCCTAACGGCACGGCTGAAGCCGTGCCCTGACACAAATCGATATTCGAACCGATTCGCTAAAGCTCCATGACCTCTTTTTACCGCCCCAGCTTCTGCGCCTGGCACGCCACCACGACCTTGCTCGGATCGATCGCGTCGTCATCCAACTGCATTTCGATCACCTTGCCGTTCTTGTCGATGACGTAGTTCACGCGGCGGGCGGCTTTGTACTCCGGATCGTACAAACCGTACTTCCTGGTGATGTCGCCGCCCCAATCGCTGAGCAGCGGTAAGGTAACTCCGATTTGTAGCGCCCACGCTTTGTTCGAGAAGGGAGAATCCATGCTCACACCCAGTACCTGGGTGTCGGCGGCTTCCAGCTTGCTCAGGTTTTGCTGGAAGGCCTGCATCTGCTTTTTTCAACCACCGGTGAAGGCGAAGATGTAGAAGGCGAGCGCGACATTCTTCTTACCGCGAAAGTCGTGCAGCGATACTTTGTTTCCGTTCTGGTCTTGCAGAGTGAAATCGGGCGCCATGTCGCCGACCTTAATTTTGGGCGGCGGCGTGTCGCTGGGTTTGTTGGCGGCGTAGCTGGCCGGCAACAACGAACCGGCGAGCAGCAACGCAGTTAAGACTTTTTTCATGGTTCTCTCCTCTCGAACAGTTCAATACAGGACGGGTGACTCGGCGTGTGTCTGGTGTTGTCATTCTCCCATTACCGGCAGGCATCCCGCCAGCGGCAGCCAGCGGAGGCACCCTTTCACCGTGACCAGACGCTTCTTTTCCGTTTCGGAACTCAACCGGGCGCATCCTCGTGTTCCCGATTGCGGAAATGCTACCTGGGCGGTAAAGTGAATGAGTATTCATTCGGAAAGGCTTAGCATTTAGCGCGTGACTTAATCGTGTTTGGTTTGGCTAGTTGCTAGTTGCTAATTGCTAAATGCCAAGTGCCGTTCTTGACGGTTCTCCCGTGGTCAAACACGACCCTCACTTTCCTTCGACGTCCACAGATACCATGGCCACTTCTGTAAATCGAAGTTCCGACAAGTACCAGCGCATTCTGGATGCGGCAGTCGCCGTGTTTGCCGAGAAGGGCTTCTTCACCTCGCGGGTCGCCGACATTGCCGACCGCGCCAATGTTGCCGATGGCACCGTCTATCTCTACTTCAAGAGCAAGGACGAGATTCTGATGACCGCCATCAACACGGCCTTCGATGCTTTCATGAGCCTGGCGCGCACCGAGCTGAAGAAGCTGGCCGATCCGGCAGAGCGGCTGCGGCGGTTGGCGTTTCTGCATCTGGAAGCGCTGGGATCGAATCGCAATCTGGCGGTCGTCTTCCAAATGGAGCTGCGGCAAAGCACGCGCTTCCTGTCGGAGTTCTCGCACCATCACATGATCGAGTATCTCGGCCTGGTGCGAGAGGCGATCACTGACGGACAGGCCAGCGGGATCTTCCGCCGCGAGATGTCGGACAAGTTTGCCGCCAACTGCTTCTTCGGCGCGCTGGATGAGATGGTCACGTCCTGGGTATTGAGCGAGCATGAGTACCAGCTCCGCAATGTTGCGGACGTTGTGGTGGATATTTTTTTGAACGGGATGCGGACCACGTAGAGTGCTGGCCCGAGAGCAGTATGCGGTCTGGGTGGAGCACGCCTTCAGGCGTGCAGAAAGAGTCCTCCGCTTTTGTCATCACGAGGAGGCCTTCAAGCCGACGAGGGATCTGCTTTAAGGTTGGGGCGGAAGGCATTGCGGAAAACTAGAACAGCAGATCCCTCGCCGACTAAAGTCGGCTCGGGATGACAAAAATAAAGTTCGGACGGCGCAGCTAAAGCTGCGCCCCTTCAAACCATGAACCTTCGGACCCTCAATGACGTTTTCTTCACGCTGGTGAAGCGCAACAGCGACCGGGTGATGCTCACTCGCGAAGGCGACACCTGGCGGACAATCTCGGCCGGCCAACTGCAGAGCTGGGTATACGCAACTGCGCGCCAGTTGCAGGCCTGGGGAATACACAAAGGCGATCGGGTCGTTCTGCTCAGCGAGAATCGTCCCGAGTGGGCGGTCGCCGATTTCGCCTGCCTCATGCTGGGAGCAGTCGATGTTCCGATCTATGCCACGCAGACCAGCGAGCAGTGTCTGTTTGTGCTGCAGAATTCGGAAGCGCGCGTTGCGTTTGTCTCCACCCGCAAGCTGTACGAGAAGATCGCCGCTGTCCGCGAGCAGACCAAGCTGGAGTACATCGTCCTCATGGACGACGCTCCGGAAATCAAGGACGCGGTTCCCATGCAGTCGTTCCTGCGGGACGCTCCGCAGGGAAACGATGCTGCGCTTGATGCCATCGGCGAGTTAATCGAACCCGACGATCTGGCGACTCTGATTTACACCTCGGGCACGACGGGAACACCCAAAGGCGTGATGCTGACCCACGGGAACATCGCATCGAACCTGAATGTTTCCCTCGATATGTACGAGTTCGACAAGGACGACTTGTGCATCTCGTTCCTGCCGCTCTCGCATGTGACCGCCCGTCATCTGGACTATGCTTTGTTCAACGCGGGCGTGCCGCTGGCTTATTGTCCCGTAGTTGATGATTTGCCACGCGCCATGCGCGAGGTGCATCCCACGCTGATTGTCGCGGTGCCTCGCGTCTACGAGAAGGTTTACAACCAGGTGCAGAACAAGGCGCACGGCATCAAGCGGTCGCTTATCCAGTGGGCGCTGTCGGTCGGGGCTGCTAATCGCGAGACCATTCTTCGCGGTGAGACGCCGAAGTCGTTTTCCTGGAAGTTGGCTAATAAGCTCGTCTTCTCCAAGGTGCGCGAAGGCCTCGGCGGACGCGCCAGCATTTTCGTTTCAGGAGGCGCGCCGCTGGGCAAAGAGATTGCTACCTGGTACGCCGACATCGGTATCCGCATCCACGAAGGCTATGGGCTGACGGAAACCTCTCCCGTTATAGCGCTGAATAATCCCATCAACCACCGCTTAGGCACGGTGGGCAAGCCGATGCCGAATGTCGAGGTGAAGATTGCCGACGACGGCGAGTTGCTGGTGCGTGGGCCGTCGGTCTTCAAAGGTTACTTCAGAATGCCCGAAGAAACTGCCTCGGTTTTCGACGATGGCTGGTTCAAGACGGGAGACATTGCCCACATCGACCAGGACGGCTATCTCTCCATCACCGATCGCAAGAAAGATCTCATCAAGACTTCAGGTGGCAAGTTCATCGCGCCCCAGCCGATCGAGAACTCGCTCAAGGTGAACGAGTTTGTCAGCGAGGCTGCCTTGCTCGGCGATGGGCGGCGCTTTCCCGCCGTGCTCATCATCCCCAGCTTCGAAGATCTGGAAGCCTGGGCGCGCCATCACGGGGTGAAGTTCTCCTCGCGCAAAGAACTGGTCAAGTCGCACCAGGTGCAATCGCTGTATCAGGGCATTGTCGAAGAGCTCAACAATAACCTCGCGCAATTCGAGAAGCTGAAGAAAGTGCTGGTCGTCGCCGAGGAACTCAGCATCGCCGACGGCACTCTAACCCCAAGCATGAAGCTGCGCCGCCGTCATCTCATCGGCCGCTACAAGAAAGAGATCGACGCCCTCTACGCCGAGTCGGAGTCGCATCAACGGACGCCAGCGACTGCGAAGCCGTAAATCAGCCTGAGCACTGTTACCGGTTTATCGACGCCCGTCGTACGTCGTATATACCTTGTATAATATAACGGAAGGATACATGTCTATGAAAGCACAGATCGTCAAGTGGGGCAACAGCGTAGCCGTCCGCATTCCCAAACCGGTTATGGAGCAGGCCAAACTGAAGCAAGGCGACTCGGTGGAAATCGAAGCCGGCGGCGAAGGGCGAGTTGAACTGCGTCGCACAAGCAAGATACCCACTTTGGCAGAATTAGTTAGACAGATCACGCCGGAAAATCGCTACGAGGAGATTTCAACCGGCGCGGAGGTTGGCAAGGAAATTGTCGAATGGTGAGCCGATATGTTCCTGATGCCGGCGATATCGTGATGATGGACTTCGATCCGCAAGTTGGTCGTGAGCAAGCGAAGCGGCGGCCAGCGTTAGTGCTCACTGATCAGCGCTACAATCGGGCCAGCGGTCTCGCCGTTGTCTGTCCGTTAACAAGCAAACGCAAAGCGCATCCGTTCTCGTTGCCGATTGCCGTCGGTGAAGTCGAAGGCGCTGTGCTCGTCGATCAATTAAAGAGCCTGGATTGGGAAATGCGAAGAGCAAGCTTCCACTCCAGAGCTGAGCCTGCTCTGGTCAGCAAAGTGCGTCAATACATAGCCGCGCTCCTCGCCATTCGCTAACATATACCGCTTCACTCCATCGGTTCGACTGCGATCGTTGGTTCCGCAGGCGCTTTGCGGTCGGGACGTTGTATCACAATCGTCGCTGCGAGCACGACGACGATTCCCACCACCTGCATCGGCGAAACCAACTCGCCCAGGATCATCGCAGTCAGCAGAATGGCCCAGACCGGTTCCAGGCAAGCCGTCACGATGGCACGCGTCGGGTCGAGGTGCTGCAGTCCGATGAAGTACAGCGAAAACGGAATGAGCATCGAGCCAATCGCGAAGACCAGCATGAACAGCCACTGTCCGCTGCTGTAGTGCTGCGCGACGATCTTCCACGGAGGATTCACCAGCAGCCAGAAGACAGCCGCGCCGAGTAGCGAATACACCAGCACCGTCCAGCGCTGATAGATCTGCAACAGATGCTGTCCGTAGACGTTGTAGAAGGCGAAGGTGATCGCCGCCAGCTCGGCCGCCACAACGCCCGACGGGTTGAAGCGCACTCCGGAGATCGCAAGCCACGGGAACTGACTGCGGGCGGCGACCTCGCCGACCGCCAAGGCGCAACCCACGACCGCGAGCAGCACGCCGCTGATGCGGAGCGCAGTTGGCCGTTGCAGACGACGCGCCAGCATGTAGAGCAGCACCCAGACCGGCGCGACATATTGCAGCACGATCGCCGTCGCAACCGTAGTCTTCTCGATGGCGAAATAGTAGAAGTAGTTCGATCCCGCGAGGCCCAGAATTCCCAGCAGAAAGAACTGCGCCAGGTGACTGCCGCGCACTCGCAGCCCAGAACGGTTCTGAAAGAAGAGGATGGGCGCCAGGATCAGCAGCGAAATCGTGCTGCGGGCTTGCGCCAGCATGAGCGGATCGATTGCGCGCAGCGCGTGCGCTCCGCCGGAAAGCCTGCCGGTGAACATGGCACGTCCCAAGGCCGCGGAAAGTCCCCAGCAAAAAGTGGCAGCGGCGATGTACAGGTAGCCGCGAGCGGGATGGGCCTTACTGTTCAAACAATTGGTCGAGGCGTTCAGGATCGAAGCCGACGACAACTTCGTCATCGATCACGACGGTCGGAATGGAGCGGCTATTGTACTTCTCCGCCAGCTCGCGCAGCGCATCCTTGCCATCGGTCACGCAACGCTCCTCGAACTTCGCCTTACGATCCTTGAGGAAAAGCTTGACCGCCTCGCACGGCAGAGAATCGGGCTGGGTAAAGACGATGATCTTGCGCGTCGTCATTCAGAGCAGTGATTAGCGAAAATAAAGCGGAATGCAGAGCAGGTTGCTATCTACTCCCTAGCCTCTAACCCCTATTCCCTTCCTCAATCCGCCAACGCGCCCTGACTGTGCGAAGAGCGCAACACGCGATCGACGGTATACGGCGCGCGCTTGGTGGGCTCATGGAAGTGCCGCACCTGCAATTCGCCCAACAGTCCGAGTGCAATCAACTGCACGCCGGCGACGATCAGCACCGCGGCAAACACCAGCAGCGGTCCGTGTTCGTCCATCACGTTCTTGCCGCGAAGGAACTTCTCCGAAATCATCCACAAGGCGATCAGCGTTCCGGTGACGGAGCTTAACGCGCCGCAGGTGCCGAAGAAGTGCAGCGGCCGCGACATGTACTTCAGCAGGAAGCGAATCGTGATCAGGTCGAAGAAGACACGGAAGGTGCGCGAGATGCCGTAATGCGACTCGCCGCGCTCGCGGTTTACATTGCGAATCGGAATCTCGCAGATGGTCGCGCCGTACGCCGACGCCAGCGCCGGAATAAAGCGATGCAGCTCGCCATAGAGCGGGACTTCCTGCACCACCTCGCGACGGTAAGCCTTGAACGTGGTGCCGAAGTCGTGCAGGTCGACGCCGCTAAGTTTGGCCATCAGCCAGTTGGCAATCTTAGAAGGAACGCGCCGCATCACGAAGTTGTCGATGCGCTGCTTGCGCCAGCCACTGACGATGTCGTAACCCTCGCGCAGTTTTTGCAGGAACAGCGGAATGTCGTGCGGATCGTGCTGCAGGTCGCCGTCCATGGCGATCACGTATTCGCCCTCGGCGTGATCGAAGCCCGCTGCCAGCGCCGACGTTTGCCCGAAGTTGCGCCGCAGCTTCACTACCACCACGCGGCGGTCGACGGCGGCAATCTGTTGCAGCAACCAGAATGTGTGATCGCGGCTGCCGTCATCCACGAAGACCAGCTCGAACGGCTCGCCCGCTGCTTCCATCACGACCTTCAGCCGGTCGTACAGTTCGGTGACGTTCTCTTCTTCGTTGTGGAACGGAACGACGATGGAGTACTTGAGCACAGGTTTTTCAATTATACCGTCGAGTCGCTTCGATAAGGCAAAGCAAATTCGGATTATCCATGTGTCCGCGGGCAATCGCCCGCAGCCGTACTTTAACTGGACGACGGTTCTCGCCCGGCGGTTGCAACATATTCCAAAACCCGCTTCAGGCCTGTCCGGAAGACCTCCGGCGGCGTGATGAGGCTGATTACCAGGAAACCGTCGGCGGGGAAATCATAGAAATGTCCCGGCTGCACCAACACGTCCTTCTCCTGCAAAAGCGAGATCGCCAGTTCTTCATCCGGACACGTCGCCGGAACCCGCAACACCGCATACCAGCCGCCTTCGACCTCGAGTCGCTGACACAGCTTCTGCGTCGCCAGCTGCGTATCGAGCTCCTGCAGATTCTCCCGGATGCGTTGCATGAGCTGCGCCTGAATGTTGTGCCGCTCTTCCAGCATCGTGGGCACCGCAAGCTGCACCGGCGCGTTCATGGAGAGGTAAGTGTCAGCAATCAACTCCAGGCGCGCCAGCGCGTCATCTTTCAGCGCCTGCGGACCGCTGGCCGCGATCCACGCGACCTTCATCTGCGGCAGCGCGGAGATTTTCGACAGGCCGCTCAGCGTGAACGTCAGAGCATCGCGATTCGCCGAGAACGTCAGCGGCGTCTCAGTCACCAGCGAGTAATCCAGGAACACCTCATCCGCGATGATCGCCAAGCCATCTTCCGCGCAGACGCGATCCAACTCCTCCGCCTCATGCGGCTTTACATACGATCCAGTCGGATTGTTAGGATGCACCACCAACACGGCTCGGCATCGCGCGCCCGCAGTCCTGGCGCTTGCAATCGCGCCTTGCAGCGACGCGAAGTCCATCTGCCAACCGTGGTCGTAGACCAGCTCGTACGGAAGCAGCTTCACATCCTGAATGTCGGCCAGAAAGTCGAACAGCGGGTAACTCGGAGTTGGGACCAGCAGCGCGTCTCCGGGATCGCACAGCAGCCGGAAGACGAACGAGTACGCTTCGCTGGTGCTCGTCGTAAGCACGAGATCGTCGGGCGAGATCTGACTGCCACGCTCGAGATAATAAGCTGCGACCGCCTCGCGCGCCGCGAGCAAGCCTTTCGGCTGCGGCTCGTAGCGCAGCGCGTCGCGATTGGCGAACGCTTGCAACAAAATTTCGTAGCGATATTGCAGTCCAATTGTCGTGGGATTCGAAGCCGTCAGATCTAGCAGCTCTCTGCCCGCTTGCCGATGCGCGTCGAGCGCTTCCGTGTAGCGATTGGTCGTCAGGTCCCAGGACGTGCGTCGCGCGAAGTAGCTTTGCATTCGAGAAGCGATTATAAGCGGCTGCGAAACCGGACAGGTGAAAGGTTTATCTCGCAACTCCCCCTCCATTGTCCCCGGCAGCCATTGAAAACGAAGAAACTTCCCGCCAAAAGATTTCCCCCATTGGACTTGCAGGTAAAAGCTTCCAAGCAAAAGACTTACGCTGGCGTTAGCCGAGGTAATGGCGTCAATTTGCAGCTCTTCCTATAACGAATGAGCGTCCTCATTCGGGAACGCGACGCCCCCATTAGCCAAAAATTCAATCCTGCAAAACGCCAACGTCGTGTAAATTGTTAGTGCGCCATGCGCGGGTTTACGGGCCATACCGCCTGCGGCTCATTGCTGACATGTTGTATCTAAGAGAAACCAAGGGAGGCCGTGAGTGTCGAACACTGGTAACGATCAAGCAAAGGCAGCGAGTGAGCACCCGGCTCGGCGCGCATCAGACAAACCGCATTCCTTCAAGCCGATCGACGGGTACCGCACCTGTGGCATCTGCGGTCTGAAAGAGACCCACAAAATCCATCACACACACTAGTTGGGCAACTGAGCGCGCTTCTGTCGAACCGATTTCGTCGCCAAGATCAAGAATTCCGTGCTCTCCGTGTCGGAGCCTGCCCTGAGCGAAGCCGAAGGGTGGTGAAACTACTTGCCCACCGCGTCGCCCTGCGGCTTCCAACGCAGCACCGGCTTTCTGGCCGCCGTCGTCTCGTCCAGTCGCGATATGCGCGTGTTGTGCGGCGCTTCGGTGATGATCTCCGGATGCTGTTCGGCCTCCCCTTCGACTCGCTCTCGGTCGGCTCGATCATCAGCGCGCCATGCACCACCAGCGGGAAGCTGACGGTATAAGGATGGAAGCCGTAATCGATCAGCCGCTTGGCAATGTCGCCGGTCTTGATGCCCTTGGGATTCTGGAGGCGATCGCTGAAGACCACCTCGTGCATCGTGGGCGTGCTGTACGGCAGGTCGTAGACGCCCTTTAGCTTCTCGCGGATGTAATTCGCGTTCAGCACGGCATCTTCCGTCGTCTGCCGCAGGCCGTCAGGTCCGTTGGCCATGATGTAGGCCAGCGCGCGCACGTGCATTCCGAAATTGCCATAGAACATACGCACCCGTCCAATCGACTTGGGCCGGTTGTAGTCGAAGCCGAGCGTGCCATCCTTCTTCGTGATGACCACCGGCGCGGGCAGAAACGGCTCAAGAATCTTCTTGCACGCCACGGGACCCGATCCCGGCCCACCTCCACCGTGCGGCGTCGAGAACGTCTTGTGCAAATTCAAGTGCATCACGTCGGTGCCGAAGTCGCCCGGACGGACTTTGCCCACCAGCGCGTTCATGTTCGCGCCGTCCATGTAAAGCAGTGCGCCCTTGGCATGAAGCACGTCGGCAATCTTGTGGATCTCCTGCTCGAAGACGCCCAGCGTGTTGGGATTGGTGAGCATCAACGCGGCGACATCTTCGTTCACCTGCGCCACCAGCGAGGCAACGTCCAACATTCCGGCGGCATTCGACTTCAGGTTCTCCACCGTGTAGCCCGACATCGCCGCGGTCGCGGGATTGGTGCCGTGCGCCGAGTCGGGAATCAGGATTTTCTTGCGCGGATTGCCGCGCGATTCCAGATACGCGCGAATCATGAGAATGCCGGTAAGCTCTCCATGCGCGCCGGCCGCGGGTTGCAGCGTGATCGCATCCATGCCGGTGATCTCGATGAGCTGCTCGCTCAGCATCTGCAGGATGCGCAGCGCGCCCTGGCTGACGCGCTCCGGCTGATACGGATGCGCCTCGGCCAGTCCCATCAGCCGCGCGACGTACTCATTCACGCGTGCGTTGTACTTCATGGTGCACGAGCCCAGCGGATACATGCCGTGATCGACGGCGTAGTTCCAGGTCGAGATGCGCGTGTAGTGGCGGATGATCTCGATCTCGCTTACTTCCGGCATATTGCCCAGGTCTTCACGCGTCTGCTCGCCGAGCAACTCGACCGGATCAACCTCCGGCACGTCGAGCGGCGGCAGCTTGTAGCCCTTCTTGCCGGGCGACGATTTCTCGAAAATCAGGCCTTCGTTCTGGCTGATGTGGGTGGTCGCTTTGGTGATCTTCTCGTTCAGGTTCACAGCGCCACCTCCTTCGCAACCGCGTCAATCGAGGCCTTCGCCGTGGTCTCAGTACAGCACCACAACGAGGCGTTGTTCAGCTCGGGATAAAACTTCTTCAGCGGGAAGCCTCCGATGATTCGCTGCTCCAGCAACTTGTCGTTGATGGCGTAAGGATCGGTTTTTGTCTGAATTACGAACTCGTTGAAACGCGGAGCGCCGTCGAACAGCAACTTCGCTCCGCTCTTCTTGAACTGCTCCGCAGCGTAGTGGGCCTTGGCCAGATTTTGTGTCGCGAGTTCTTTCAACCCTTGGCGACCGTAAACCGTCATAAAGATGCCAACCATCAGCGCCACCAGCCCCTGATTGGTGCAGATGTTCGAGGTG
>JBEKTC010000167.1:0-9776 GCA_049516475.1 Candidatus Korobacteraceae bacterium
CATTGTGATAGCTGATGTTCGTCGGAATAATGGGCGTTTCCACCACCTGGTTCGACATCGGCATGCGAATTACGTTGTAGCCGTTGCTCTGGATGGCGTTCAGGATGTAGTGATAATCCTGCGCCCATAGTCCGTGCACCACTTCGTCGGTGGTCTCGAAGCCGTACCAGTTGATCCCGGCAACCCGAACCACATGGCCGTTCGAATCCAGAATCTGATTTCCGCTGGTGTGCCAGTAACCGGTCTGCGCGGAGCTTACAGACGCGATCAAAGCGAGGAACGCGAGTACCGCCAAGACACGCGGTAAAAAGGCAAGGCGTGAGCTACTGCATGGCATACGATATTCTCCTTTGGGGGTGGCGCTCCCGCGCCGTTTATTCTAAGTCGGCGAGCCGGCAAAGTCGTTGCTCGCGGGCAGGCTGGAACTTGCTCTGGAGCAAGGCGACTGGTTTGCAGCCGGGCGGGCGCGGAAGGGAAGTCATATTGAACCCAGATACGCTGACGCTTTCCGAAATTGGTGCCGTCATAGCCAGGGTGAAGCCGCGATTTCTCGAGGGACTGTCGCCTGAGGAGGTCAAGATTGTTCTGGCAGCCGCAAAACAACGGCGCTATCTGGCAAATTCCGTGGTCATCAACCAGGGGCATCCTGCCGACTATCTATTCCTTTTGTTGGCTGGGCGTGCCCGCTATTTCTTCATCACACCCGATGCCCGCAAGACCCTTCTACTTTGGGTCCCACTCGGTGAGATCTTCGGCAGCGCGGCCATTGTCCCCAAACCCATCGCTTATCTAACCAGCACGGAAACCATGAAGACCAGCTACCTGCTGGTGTGGGACCGCGCCACAATTCAGATGCTGACAGCGCGATATCCCCGGCTGGTAGCGAATGCGTTGTTGATTGGCTTCGACTACATGGTCGGCTATCGTGCCCTTCACGTAGCCATGACGTGCCAGAACGCTCGCCAGCGGCTGGCCAACGTCCTGATTAACCTGGCCACTGGAATGGGGCAGGAAGTCGCGGGAGGAATCGAACTCGACATCAAGAACGAGGAGCTGGCCAACGAGGCCAATGTCACGCCGTTCACCGCGAGCCGCTTGTTGAGCGAATTTCAACGCAGCGGCATGCTGATAAAGAATCGCGGCAAGATCCTGCTGCGCTCCGCCGAAGGATTGTTATTGCACGTGGCGGACTCATCTCACAGATGACGGCCGATCATTTCTGGTAACTCTGAAGGAATGTTCCAGCCGATCACCACACTGCGATGCCTGCGTATCCAACAACCATGTCTCGATCGTCTGAGACATCGCCTGAGGTGGCATAGCGAATCAGTTCCGCCTTGGTGGCGCCCAGCTTTCGCGCCGCCGTCAGCATCACCACCGCCGGCCCATATCCGCACATGCTGATATTACCTTCCTTCACCACGTCGTACAAACCGCGCGCATCCAGCGCCAGCAACTGATCGATGGCTCGGCGATCCTTGACTCGCGTAACGCTGTCGCTCTCGTAATGATTCATATCGCTGGAGGCGATCACCAGAAAGCGCCCGCCGTGCTTCGCCAGCGTATTCCCGATCACCACGCCGAGAGAGCTCAGCACTTCAAAGTTGCTGGTGCCGACAGTAATGGGCACGAACTGAAATCCCGGCGCCAGCACCTGCAAAAAAGGAAGCTGCACCTCCAGCGCGTGTTCAAAGCGATGCGCTGCTTCGTCCTCGGAGAGCAACGGCATCTGCTGCTTCAGTTCGGTCGCTAGCTCCTCGTCGATGGGAACGTCGCCTAGCGGCGTTTGCCATGCTCCTTTGCTCATGATAGCCAACGGCTCTCCCATACCGGAGTGATTAGGGCACAGAATCACCATTCGCTGCGGCAGCTCGAGACGACGGTAGACCGCGCCCGCGACGTGTCCGGAATACATATATCCCGCATGAGGAACGACGCAGCCCAGCGCGCGAACCTTCGCCTCAATCGGAGCGTTGGCCGGCGCGGTGGTGTAACTCTCCACGTCAGCGCGGAGACGCCGCGCATTGGCGGGATAGAAGCGGCCAGCGACGGCAGGTTGTCGGATTAGGATTGCCATGGTGTTCGCCCCGCGGATGGTGGAAGGGCGCGGCTTTAGCCGTAGCCACCATGGCTAAAGCCATTTCTGGCACCGCCCGATTTCGCCGGGCTAAAGCCCTCCACCATTGGACAACCCAAGCTTACGCCTCGCGCAGCGCCCGGAACACCGTCGCAGTTTTCTCCAGTGACATGGCTTCCGCGCGCACGTCGGACCTCACCCCCGCGCTCTTTAGCGCCGCTCGAATGGCAGCAGCGTCATACTGGCCACGCAGGTTGTTCGCCAGCGTTTTCCGTTTCTGCGCGAAGGCCAGCTTCAGAAACGCGATGAATGGCCCCTCCTCGACCTGCAACTCCTGCAGGCGAGGCGCCATGGTCAGCCGGATCGCGCTGGAATGCACCTCTGGCGGCGGCGAGAAAGCTTCCGGCGGCAGCGTGAACAGTTTGTCCACGCGCGCAAACAACTGGGCGGTAGCCGAGAGCAATCCATATTCGCGGCTGCCCGCTTTGGCGGCGATGCGGTCCGCCACTTCCTTCTGCACCATGATGACGGCGCGTTCAATGTTCTGGTGCAGTTCCAGGATGCGCAGCACGATGTCCGTCGTGATGTAGTACGGCAGATTGCCGACAACGTCCACCGTCTCCGGTTGCGTGGGCCGAAGGTCGTGCAGTGGGCCAGGGCGCCGGCCAACCATCGAGGAGAATTGGGCGGTGACGAAATCGGATTCGAGTATTTCGACATTCGGCCGGGTTGCGTAGCGCATCCGCAGCTGCGCTGCCAGCACGCGGTCCAGTTCGATTCCGATCACGCGCCGGACGCGCGGCGCCAGAACATCGGTCAGCACGCCGCGGCCGGGACCGATTTCAATCACGGTCCGATTGGACACGTCTCCCAGCGCCTCAACGATCTTCTGCGCCGCACCCACATCCAGCAGGAAATGTTGTCCGAGTTTCGGCTTGCGTTTTGGGCTACGGCTTGCACTGGGTTTATCGGTCGACGGCTTTGCCACGTTGACCCTCTTTCGACTCGGCAATTAGACTCAAGTGTCCCGGCATTTCGTACGTCATCCTCAGCGGTCCTCTATTAGCCAGTTCCACAAATCCCGCGGGAGCGTTACCGCCGCGCAGGAGGCTTCATGCATATCGCTTTCGCGGCATCCGAGTGTGTGCCGTTTTCCAAGACGGGCGGCCTCGCGGATGTCATTGGAGCGTTGCCGCCGGCTCTGGTCAGTTTAGGTCACAAGGCCACGGTTTTTCTTCCTCGCTACCGCCAGACTAAGCTCGAGAATCCCGCCACCGTGATCTCCAGCATCACGGTGCCTTTCGACGATCGCTACCGGTTCTGCTCCGTCCTGGACGGCGGCGTTCGCTCAGGAGTGCAATTCTATTTCATCGAGTATCCGCCGTTCTTTGATCGCGACGGACTTTACGGCACCGCGCTGGGCGACTACCACGACAACGCCGAGCGCTTCGCCCTATTTTCGCGCGCGGTTCTGGAAGCCACAAAGATTCTCGGAGCGCCGGACGTATTGCACTGTCATGACTGGCAGACCGCGCTGGTTCCCATCCTACTGAAGACACTGTATGGCGAGGACCCGGCGTTTGCCACGGCGCCGTGCGTTTTCACCATCCACAACCTGGGATATCAGGGACTCTTTCCGCCGGAGATCCTGCCCTTGCTCATGTTGCCATGGGACCTCTTCACCATGCTGAAGTTGGAATTCTACGGCAAGGTCAACTTCCTGAAGGGCGCGATCTCCATGGCCGACTTCATTACCACGGTCAGCCGCAAGTACGCCCAGGAGATCCAGACAGCGGAATACGGCTTCGGCCTGGAGGGCGTGCTGCGTGCGCGGGGGAACACGATTGCCGGCATCCTTAATGCCGTCGACTACGCTTCCTGGAATCCGGAGACCGATCCCCTTATCGCCGCGCGCTACTCCGCTGCGGACCTCAGCGGCAAGGCAAAATGCAAAGCCGATCTGCTGAAGGCGTTCGGTCTGGCACCGGACACGCAATTGCCGGTCGTGGGCATCGTCTCGCGTTTCGTTCCGCAAAAAGGATTCGACCTGATCCTGCAGGTCGCAGACCGGCTGGCGTTGGAAGATCTCATCCTGGTGGTGCTGGGCAGCGGCCAAAAGGAATACGAAGACATGTTTCGCCGCCTCAGTAAGCAATTTCCCCAGAAGGTCGCCGTCAAGATCGCGTACGACGACCCATTGGCGCACAAGATCGAAGCCGGCAGCGATCTGTACCTGATGCCTTCGCATTACGAGCCAAGTGGTCTAAACCAGATGTTCAGCCTGAAGTACGGCACTGTGCCGGTGGTGCGCGCAGTCGGCGGACTCGACGACACCGTCGAACAATTCGATCCCCGGACGTTGAAAGGAACAGGGTTTAAGTTCCGCGAATACACCGGCGAAGCGATGCTGGAGACTTTGCGCGCCGCGGTTGCGCTGTATCGCGGAAACCAGAACGCCTGGCAGGCGTTGATGCGCAATGGCATGGCCCAGGACTATTCGTGGACCAACTCCGCTCGCGAATACGTCAGGGTCTATGAGCGCGCGCGACAGCTCAAGCAGCAGTCGGCGAATGGTGGCTAGGGCGGGTTGTCCAACCCAAGCCCGCTGGCCGCCCGATTCCTCAAGATTTCCTCCGATCGTGCCGAAGTATCCGACGAGCCACTCTTCGCAACTGAGGTGTTTCTCGGGGCGAGCGGTTGGCAGTAGAATGGGCGAAGCGAGCAAGTCGTTTGGGCCGTAGTGGCCAAGTCCGGTCCGATTGGGTCTAGCAGCGACGGCATGCTCTGCGGAGGCGATTGCCCTTCTGCCAAAGTGCCGCGACGGCGAAGGTGCAGCTCACCCGGAGACGGTTAGATCGGAGCGGACAGGCCGCCATTGTCTATGTCATCCCCCGAATTTCTGTCGCAGGTCAGGCCCGCTGAAGTGCTGCGCGAAGCCATACTGCGCCATGTCCGCTATACCCTCGTCCGTCCCACCTCAGAGCTGAAGCCCGCCGATTATCTCAAGCCGGTCTCGCTCGCCATTCGCGACCGCATTGTCGACCGCATGTTGGAGACCGAGTCGCGCTATCGCCACAAGGATTCCAAGAAGCTCTACTACCTCTCGATGGAATTCCTGATGGGGCGCTCGTTGGGCGACAACTTGTCCAACCTGCGGGTGGAAGAGCTATGCCGCGAGGTGCTCGCCGGCTTTGGCGTCAGCCTCGACGAAGTCCTGGACAGCGAAAACGATGCTGGTCTCGGCAACGGTGGTCTTGGCCGTTTGGCGGCCTGCTTTCTGGAGTCGCTGGCAACCCTCGGCATGCCCGGCTTTGGTTACGGTATCGATTACGAGTACGGCCTGTTCAAGCAGGAAATCTTCAACGGCTTCCAACGCGAGAAACCTGACCGCTGGAAGGCCAACGGAACACCCTTCCAGATCGAGCATCCGGAAGAGTCAGGCAACATTCCGATGTACGGGCGGGTGGAAGGCCCGCGCGAAGTCGAACATAGCCTGGAGCAGGTGTGGCTGAACCAGAAAATCGTCGTCGGTATACCCACCGATATGCCGATTGTCGGCTATCTCGGCCAGACCGTGAACTGGCTGCGGCTGTTTACCGCCCGCGCGTCGGAAGACTTTGACATCGAGATCTTCAATCGCGGCGATTACATTCGCGCCGTCGAGCAGAAGATCCAGTCGGAAAATATTTCGCGCGTCCTCTATCCCTCCGACTCGGTGATGAGTGGCAAGGAGCTGCGTCTGGTGCAGGAATATTTCCTGGTTGCCTGCGCGATGGGTGACATCATGCGCCGCTTCCGCCAGCAGCACAAGAAGATCCAACTGCTGCCGTCGAAGGTCGCCATCCAGATGAACGACACGCATCCCAGCCTCGCCGTTGCCGAGTTGATGCGCGTGCTGCTGGATGAAGAGAGGCTGAGCTGGGCGGAAGCCTGGGAAATCACGCAGCAGACGCTGGCATACACCAATCACACGCTTCTGCCTGAGGCGCTGGAGAAATGGTCGGTGCCGCTGCTGGAAAAAGTGCTGCCCCGGCACATGCTCATCATCTTCAATATCAATCACGAATTGCTGCGCCAGATGCAGCAATACTCGTTCCTCGACGAGGAAAAGCGGCGCAGGATGTCCATCATCGAGGAGGGATACGAAAAGCAAGTCCGGATGGCGAACCTCTGCATGGTGGGCAGCCATTCCGTGAATGGCGTTTCCAAGCTGCACACCGACTTGCTGATTCATTCGTTGGCGCCGGAATTTGCGGAGGTTTGGCCGGAGAAATTCAACAACAAAACCAACGGTGTAGCGCCTCGCCGCTGGCTGATGAAAGCCAACGAGGGGCTCACCGACCTCATCGGCCGCACCCTTGACGAAAACAAATGGATCACCGATCTGCGCAAGCTCCGGGACCTGGAACCGTTCGCCGAGGACGAAGGTTTTCGCGAGGCATTCAAGGAAGTCAAGCGCCAGAACAAACTCAAGCTGACGCGCGTGATTCAGGAGCAGAGCGGCGTCGGGGTCGATCCCGACTCTATGTTCGATGTCCAGATCAAGCGCATCCACGAATACAAGCGCCAGTTGCTGAACGTGATGGGAATCATTCACGATTATCTTGGGATCGTCGAACGTGGAGAGATGCCTACGGTGGCGCGTACTTACATCTTCGCCGGCAAGGCCGCACCGGGATACTGGGCTGCCAAGCAGATTATCAAGCTCATTCACAGCGTGGCGGATGTGGTGAATAACGACGAGAAAACGCGCGACATGATGAAGATCGCTTTCCTTCCCGACTATCGCGTTTCGCTGGCCCAGTTGATCATTCCCGCCGCCGATCTGAGCGAGCAGATCTCCATGGCCGGCATGGAAGCCTCCGGTACCGGCAATATGAAGCTGGCGATGAATGGCGCGCTTACCATCGGCACCTACGACGGAGCCAACATCGAGATCGCGGAGGAAGTGGGCGAGGACAATATCTACATCTTTGGTTTGCGCGCGGAAGAGATCCACGAGATGCAGCAGAAGGGATCCTACAATGCGCACGAGCGCTACGAGAACGATGCCGCCGTTCGCGAGGTGATGGATGCCCTCGCCTCAGACCGCTTCTGCCCCAATGAACATGGGCTCTTTCGCTGGATCTTCGACGAGCTGGTCCACCGCGGCGATCGCTACTTTCACATCGCCGATTTTCCCGCATACGTAGAAACCCAGGAACTGATTAATGGCGAGTATCTGAACGAGGATGTCTGGTGGCGCAAGGCAATCTTGAACGTCGCTCGCATCGGCAAATTCTCCAGTGACCGTACAGTCCTGGAGTACGCTCGTGATATCTGGCATATTGGGCAGTTCGAGTCCTCCGGCCGTCCCAAGGCGCCCGTGCGCAGCGGTGCTGCCGCGCCCAAACCTAAAGTCGAGACACTGCCGACGACTCCGGCGACCGAAGTGCTACCAGAGGCCGAAAGCAAGCAGGTCGCGGACTGATTGTTCGATTTGTATCAGGGCACGCCTTCCAGCCGTGCCGTTCGATCGCCAATAAAACCCGATCTTTTTGCCAGCCCGGTTCGCACGACTAAAGTTCGTGCCCTGATACAAACCGAAGAGATTCGTGAGATGACTTAGAAACTCTGTATCTCATTATCATCGCGCCTTCCGGAACCCGGTTATCATCTTTGTGGCGCAATGTTCTGTAACTTCTTAAACCGCGGCAACGGCGCTGAATCCTCAGCCCAGCAGCGCGCCCGCATGGTGGACGAGCAACTGCGCTCGCGCGGCATTCGCGATGAGCGCGTCTTGGCTGCGATGGCCAAGGTCCAGCGGGAAGAGTTCATCCCCAGCGAGGACGCTGCCAACGCCTATGGAGATTTCCCCCTGGCAATCGGCGCGGGCCAAACCATTTCTCAGCCCTACATCGTTGCTGCCATGGTCGAGGAACTGGAGTTGAATCCTGACGATCGCGTGCTCGAGGTCGGCACCGGTACAGGCTATCAGGCCGCGATTCTCGGCGAGTTGGCCAAAGAAGTGTGGACCATCGAGCGCCACGGCGAACTGGCCGACAAAGCGCGCGAGATCCTGCACCGATTGGACTACAAGAATGTTCACGTCCTGCATGGCGACGGAAGCCTTGGCCTGACCGAGCGCGCGCCGTTCGACAGGATACTGGTTGCAGCCGCGGCGCCGCGCGTGCCCGAGACTCTAGTCTCTCAGTTGGCCGATGGCGGCCGGTTAGTCGTGCCGGTAGGTAGCCGCTCCGAACAGCAGGTGGAGGTTATACGCAAGCTGGGCGACCAGATCTCCGTCACCAAACATGACCTCTGCCGTTTTGTGCCGCTGGTAGGAGCGCAGGGCTGGGAGCCATAGCGCCGCCTGAAGGCGCGTCAGTGCATTAGCAGGCCACTCGCGGCACAGATCACCCCAAGCGCAGCCAATACGCAGCCGAAATACCAATAGGCGCGCTTGTCGGTAAGCAGCGTGATCGACGTGACCACCAGCGCAATCTCCAGAAGCACCTCGCCCAGGTCGAAGCGGTTGGCGCGGCTGCTGGTCTGCTTCACCTCAGCTTCCAGGCTGCGGGCCTCGCCCTGAATATCTGTCTGTTGCTCGCGGTATTTCTCAATCTCCTCGTGGAAGTGCTTGCGGACCTCGGCGGCGCGATCTTCCTTCGTACCCCCCATGGCGGTGAGCACTTCATCTAGCGCCTCCAGATTATTGCGCCGCATGTTCTTGGCTTGATAGTAGCTCCATTGGTCGGTGGCCCGGGTTTGCAGCAGCAGTTCTTCTGTGTGTGCACGGTGCCCGAGCAAAGTAGTTGTGGCGACCAGGACCGCCACGATCGCCATGGTAAGGCTTACAGGAGCCAATTGCTTGCTCTCCTTGGCACGTTCCGCTGCTTCTTTCAGTTCATCGGCTTCGCTCATGGTTCTCCGGTGCCGCTAAGATTTTGCTGGTGAGAACAAGATAGTACGAATTACCGCAGCATGGCGCAAGTTCGACAATTCACCGCCAGCAGCGTCTTAACCCGACCCGTGAACCACTTGATTTGGCTCCGCGATTTCTCCCAGCTCCCAGTACTTCTTCAGCAGCATGTCCGGAACGCGCACCGATCTTCCCATGAGCATGCTTTTCAGCTGCAGCGCATTCACGGCAGCCTTGCCCTCGAAGTGATTGTTGGCGATGACAAATGTCTTTTGCGCCTTGTCGGCAATCGCGTCGATCCGCGTCTTCCAGCCTCGCAGCTCCGGATCGGTGTAGAGATAGTTGTAGCGATCGTTACGCGAATCGCTGTCGAACCACTGATCATAGTTGCGTCCGTGCAGGCGAACGTAGGCGATCGAGGACGTGACATGCTCGCTGGGCAGCACTGCTTTGCCCAGATTCGGCTGGTCGATGTTGCAGAAGGCCACGCCTTTCTGGATGAAGTAGCGCAGCGTGCCTTCATTGGTCCAACTGTTGTGACGCACCTCGACTACCAGCGGGAAGTGCTTGAACTTCTCAATGACACTGTCGAGATAATCGCGGTTGGCATTGGTGTTTTTGAAGGAAATAGGGAATTGGGCGAGGACTGCGCCCAGCATGCCCTCAGCGGCTAAAGACTCGAGACCTTCCTTTGCCAGGCGCTCGTCTTCGTCGCTGGCGCGGATGGTCTCGGCCGATGTGCTCTCTACCACGGCAATCGGCGAATGGGTGAAGGCGCGGTTGAGCTTGGCCGTAAAC
>JBEKTC010000168.1:0-9773 GCA_049516475.1 Candidatus Korobacteraceae bacterium
GCGATAAAGTCGGGCAATCGATGACGGTAGGTGAGAGCAAATTCGCAGAACTTGGAAATCAGATCAAGGCTGGAATCCTTGGCGGCAAATGTTCCGCAGTCGATGCCGCTCGACATAGCTTCGCCCTGCGAGGGCGCGGCGGTATCCAGCTCCGCCGCCGGGTTTTGCGCCAAGCATGCGGCAGGAAATAATACCGCCATACACAATACCAACCGACAATTATACGGGCCCCTCATGCCCTACTTCTTCAGCACTTTTCCGGTTGTGGCGCTCACGATGGCGACAAAGCCCGACTTCTTGTCCCCCCACATCACATACCACACCGGCGTCGGGAAGCTGTAACCATTCCCCAGCTGAAAACTCGACAGCTTCTTGTCCGGATTCTTTTTCAGCCAAGCCGCGGCATCGGCTGCGGCCGTAGTGTACGCGGCATCCGAATCGACACTGAATTCAGAGGATTGAACGGGCATGACATCGCGCGTAACGCCGCCCCAGGGGACACCGTTTCCTATGCTCACTCCTTTGGTTACGTCCGGCGGCTGCGCGGCAATCGCGTAGGTGAAAACTCGGTACTCGTGTTTACTCGGCGAGGCAAACGTCGCCTCCCACGCACCGGCTTTGCCACCTCCACTTGCAAGCCCAGCTGCATCTTTGGGTGCCAGTTTCAGCAGTACGAGATCGGGAGCCCATTTGTAAGCGGACTTATACATGGACCCGTAAGCCGTCTTCGCTGTGACCGGTCCAGCGGCGTTAGAGGGTTCGCTCGCTTGTACTGTGGCCACATTACCGCCAGCCGGATTAGAAGTCTGCGAGCAACTGGAGAGCATTAAAATGGCAACCGTTAACGCGGTTACCAACCACGTCTTAGGTAAAAAAAGCATGACATCATCTCCTAAGCAAATGCTATGCCAGCCTGTGAGACGATGCGAGCGCGTTCTTAACTGGGACAAAAGTAATTGCGGATATTTCCTAATTCGGAACTGGCTGGGCGCGAGTGATCTGCTGCCCGGTATCTTGCGGCAGCCTTTGGAGCCGTGCTGCGTGTTGCGGCTGTCTATGCCGGCTTCTACGGGCGATGGCAATGCATTACGCCGACATCGCAGCCGTTCACGGACACGATCCCAGTCCTGGCCTTGGCTGACGGAGGGCCTCCAGTGTCCTGCTCAGGATCGGGATGGGCCAAACTGGGCTGCGGCGGACTTGATGGATCGCTGTGGGCCGTCGATTTGCGATGAGTCGCGACGCCGCTCGCTCCTGTGCTGACACCTTCGCTTCGGAGATGGACGGCCTTCTTGCCCGTCTGTTCTGCGTGCCCAAGGGACCGATTCCAGCCCATATCGACCTCCACTCTACTGGGAAGATGCCGCTAGGATGAAATTGGAAACCCGCAGCCTGAAAAAAGCAAGTAAGCACGTCACTTTTCAAGGATAGGCAGAGCGACGTAGAGTTAGCCTGGCGTTGTTGACTTCCTGGCCGCAACTAGCAATCCCCGGGTCGGCGGATGAGTTGTGGAGTGCCAGCAATCGAGTCCCGCAACGCGGGACGGCGACAGGATAGCCCAGCACGCAGCGGGGCCCCCGGTTCGCCGCTTTTGGGCGAATTGGGGAGGCGGAGTGCTGGGTGGGCTCTATTTTCCAATTCGAGCCCCTTCAGGGGCGGCACATCGGGATGTCAACACGGCGATCGGGCTTCTACGCCATCATTGAGAAATCCCTGCGCCGCTCGACGCTGGCTTGAAATCCAGCTCCACCCTACTGCCGTATCCGTGGATTGAAGGCCGAGTACAGCAAATCGGTCAGGAAGTTTACCAGCACATAGGTCAGCCCGATCATCAGGATGCAGCCCTGCACCAGGTAATAATCGCGGTTGGAGATCGCGGTAATCGTCAGCCGTCCGATCCCGGGCCACGAGAAGATTGTCTCCGTCACAATCGCGCCCGCCAGCAGCGCCCCAAATTGCAAACCAATTACCGTGACGATCGGAATCATGGCATTACGCAAGGCATGGCGATAAACAACGGTCCGCTCCGGCAGCCCTTTGGCGCGCGCGGTGCGAATGTAATCCTGCCCCAGCTCTTCCAGCATGGATGTGCGTACCATCCGTGTGAGGATCGCGGCCAGCGCTGCGCCCATGGTGATCGCCGGAAGCACCAGATGCGCCAGCGAGCCCGCGCCTGAGACCGGCAGCCATCCCAGCTCAATTGCGAAAATCAAGATCAGGATCGGCCCCAGCGCGAAGTTGGGGAACGACAAGCCCAACAGCGAGACGAAGCTGAGCACCCGGTCGTCCCACCGATTGCGGCGCAGCGCCGAGCGCACTCCCGCTGGTATCGACAGTGCGAGCGCGACAATCAGCGCGGCCAGCGTCAGCTCCATCGTGAAGGGATACGCCTGCACGATGATGTGCCCCACATTCTGATTCAGACGCAGCGAGCGTCCCATGTCGCCGTGCACAATGCCGCGCCAGTAGTTCACATACTGCTGCCCCAGCGGAACATCAAGACCGTAAGCATGACGCGCCGCCGCGACGTCGGTGGCCGCCGCGCCTTCGCCCAGCATTTGTTGTATGGGATCGCCCGGAACCAGATGGATCAGCAGGAACACCACCGACACCACCAGCCATATAACCGGCAACGTGTAGAGCAGGCGTGAGAGGAGGTAGCGCGGCATCAGTGTGGGGCCGGCAGCGCCGGAGAAGTTGATGGCGGTTGTGCGGGCTGCGTGGTTTCAATCTTGACGCTCTCCACGCGCAGTCCATCCATACCGACGACCGTATAACGGCGGCCCTCATACTCAAAGGTGTCGCCGGGCTTGGGAATCCGTTGCAGCCGCGAGAGTACAAATCCGCCGAGAGTTTCGAAGCCGTCGTCGCGTGGCAACACGATGTGGTATTGCGATTCCAGATCGCGAATGTTGACCGCGCCGTCCAGCGTCATCGAAGGATCGCCGGGCAGGAAGGACTCGCCGGTGATATCGAACTCGTCCTCGATTTCGCCCACCAGTTGCTCCAGTACATCCTCCACTGTCACCAGCCCAGCCGTCGAGCCAAATTCGTCCACCACCACCGCCAAGTGCCGTTTGCGCGCCTTGAACTCCAGCAGCAGGTCGGGCAGCGGCTTGGTTTCGGGAACCACCAGGACCTCGCGCATGATGTGCCGCACTTCAAGCCCGCTGGGACGGGTTATGGGGCGTCCCGAAGCCGTGCGGTTCATACGATAGCGCAGCCAGCGCATCAGGTCCTTGGCGTAAAGCACACCAATGATATGTTCAGGGCCGCGCTGCGGATCATAAACCGGAATGCGCGAGTGCTGCTCGTCTACCGCCTTTTGCAGAGCCTCCTCCAATGAGAGATTGCCGGGCAGCGAGAAAATGTCGGGCCGCGGCACCATGATCTCGCGCACCGTGATGTTCTCCAGGTCAAGCGCGCGGAGAATCAGGTCCTCCTGCGGCGCCGCCAGTATCCCCAACCGCCGGCTGGCGGAGACGATCAGCTTCAGCTCCTCCGGCGAATGCACGCCGCCTTCGCGCACCTGTCGCATCCCAAACGTCTTCAGCACCGCGCCGGTGGAAGCGGTCATAAATGCCAGAAACGGCCCCGCCACGGTGATGAAGAAGTCCATTGGCCCGGCGACGGCGAGCGCCACCCGCTCCGTCCGCTGCAACGCGATTGACTTGGGAACAACCTCTCCCATGATGACCACCAGATAGGTCATCAGCGCGAAGGCCAGCACCACCGCGCAGCCATGGGCGTAGAGCCGCGAGTGCGGCAAGGGCAAGAACAGCGGCTCCAGTATGTGTGCTATCGACGCTTCGCCAATCCAGCCCAGCGCCAGGCTGCAAACCGTCACTCCAAACTGCACGGCATTGAGGACAAGATCGAGCTTCTGATGGAGCTTCTGGACGGTGCGCGCGCCGATGCGATGCGCCGCAATCATTTGTTGCAGTCGCGTCTCGCGCACGCTCACCAGCGCGAATTCAGCGGCCACGAAGAACGCGTTTGCCGCGATCAGCAAGACCACTGCCACGATGCGCAGCACCACGAAGGTAACCATGAATCAGAAATCTTAACATCGCGAGCCGACCCGCCCGCGCCCGGCAGCTGCCGCCTTGCCGCCCCGCCTCTTCCTCTGAGCGAGGCTTTCATTTCGGCCAAAACAAACAAGGGTGGTCCTTGCTTTATCTCCAGGTTCGATGCAAAATACTAGATTCTTCGCCTTTTGTTCGCGATGTAAGTGACCCCGTGCAGAGCGCCATTTTTTCTCCTACCCCCGAGCAGCGCCAAGCCATCGAGCATGTGCACGGCCCCATGTTGGTTGTCGCCGCCGCGGGAACCGGCAAGACCACGGTGCTGGCGCGGCGCATCGCGCATCTCATCAAGAGCGAAGCCGCGCGTCCCGACGAGATCCTTGCCGTCACTTACACGCGCAACTCCGCCGCTGAACTGATACATCGCGTGGCAGCGATCCTGTATCCGAACCTCGACCAGCAGCCCTCGCTTTATCCCGAGCTCGAACGTCCCCAGGCAGCCAAGAAGCTGCTCCAGAGCGGTCTCCAGGCGCACACCTTTCATTCCTATTGCTATCGGCTTTTGCAGGACGCGGGCACCAAATTTCAGCTCCTCGACGACAAAGACCTGTTCATCCTGCTGCGCCGCCATATCGGCGACATGAAGCTTCAGCACTACATCAAGGCTGCCACTCCCGGAAAGTTCCTGGAAGATCTGCTGAAGTTCTTCAGCAGTTGTCACGATGAGCTGCGCACTCCTGCCGATTACGACGCCTACGTCGCCAAGCTGGAGTGCGGCGAGATTCCAATGCCGCGCATGGCCAAGGCGAAAGACGCTGCCACCATGTCCGGCGAGGAAGCTCTCGCCCGCTGCCACGAGGTCGCGCGCGCCTTTCGCTTCGCTGAAGACCTGCTGCAAAAGGAAGGCCTCGGCACCTTCGGCCACATTATGACGCGTGCAGTGGACGTGCTGACCCGTCGCAAGTCAGTGCTGGAGCGCGCGCAGCGGCGGGCGCGCTTCATTCTCATCGACGAGTTCCAGGACTCTAACGTGGCGCAGATCAAGCTGGCCAGCCTGCTTGCAGGAGAAGCCGCCAACGTCTTCGCTGTCGGTGATCCCGACCAGGCCATCTACCAGTTTCGCGGCGCCACCAGCGATGCCTTCGACCACTTCCTCCAGACCTTCGGTCCCGATCGCGTAAAGCGCGTTACCATGTCGGCCAACCGCCGCTCCACGCCGCCCATCCTGCGCTGCGCGTATCAGCTCATCCAGTGCAACCCGGCGATCGTGACCGTCGATGGAGGCAGCCCGCGTCAACCGCTTAGCTGCGCCCGGCTGGAACGCGACCCTGCTGTCGCTTCGGCTCCCGCGGTGCAGGCAATCGTCCACACTGGCCCTGAGCACGAAGCTGCGTTCGTCGCCGACACCATCAAGGCGATGCGCGCGAACCAGCCCGCAACCAAATTCAGCCACATCGCTGTGCTCTATCGCAGTCACTTCTGCCGCGAGCAGATTGTCGCCGAGCTCACACATCGCGAGATTCCCGTGCGCGTGAAGGGCGCCGATCTTTTAGACACGCCTGAACTCCGCGACGCGATCGCGGTGCTCCGCGTTCTGGATTCGTCGCATCCGGTCGCGCTCTTTCGCGTCGCCGCTCTGCCGCAGTTTCATGTCGATCCGGAACGCTTTCGCGCCGAGCTGGCGCTTGCGGGCCGGAACTTTTCCGTCGAAGCGGTCCTGGAGAACGTTCCTGGCGGCATGCAGGTGGTCGAGACCATCCGCGCGGCGCGCCAGGAGTTGCTCGACGCGAACAATGCACTGGCGTCCGCGTTAGAGATCGCGCAGCGCGCCTTCGGCCTTCCTGACTCCATGCCGCTGCGCCGTTTCTGCGACTTCGCGAAACGCTGGCAGGAGAAGCCAAAGCAGATCGTCGGCGACGGAAAGCTGAACGATTTCTTGCAGTATGTGTCCGTCTTTCGCGAGGAGGCGAAGGGCATGCTCGTGGAGGAAACGGACGAAGATGATCCTGTTGCCGCGCTGGAGCCCAGCGAACTAGTCGGCGCTCCCCTCGAAGACGCGGTGCAGCTGATGACGGTCCACGCCGCCAAGGGATTGGAATTCCCGCACGTGTTCGTTGTGCGAACCGGGTCCCCCGCCTTCCCCAGTGGATACAAAGAATCGCTCGTCGAGTTTCCGCGGCAGCTGCGAAACCGTGACGCTGCCGAAACTGATCCCAAGACCCTGCACGATCAGGAAGAGCGCCGGCTCTACTACGTGGCCATGACGCGCGCCATGGACGAGCTTTACCTCTGCGGTAAGGCCGGAAGCGAAAAGAAGCAGCCCGTACCTCCGAAGGGCTACATGCGCGATCTGGTCGCGCACGCGAATGCGGTCTTGCGTGGCGCAATCGAATGGCGGCTGCTGCCGCCTGAGGCGTACATCGCCAAAATCCACGCCGCTGCTGCCGCACCTGAACCCACCGTCTCGCAATGGACAAGGCTCGCGCCTCGTCAGGATGGCCCGCTGGAGTTGAGCGCCAGCTCGCTTCAGGACTACGAAACCTGTCCATTGAAATACAAATTGCGTTATGACTGGCACCTGCCTGAGGATGCCAGCGCGCCCCTGCAATTCGGCAGCGCGATGCATCTGGCGCTCAAGGCTTACTTCGATGGCGTTCGCGCCGGCCGTCCGCTGGACGAGCGGAGCGTGATCGACTGCTTCCTCGACGACTTCGGCAAAGCGAAGATCGACGATGAGGTGCAGCGCGATCTCTACACTAAACAAGGCCGCGACCAGCTGACCAGGTTCCTGGGTTCAGCGCTCGCCCATCCTGCGAACCAGGTGCTCGAGACCGAACGCCGCTTCAAGGTCGAGATCGGCGGCGCGTGCGTTAAAGGCCGCTTCGACCGCGTCGATAAGATCGCCGCCGGCGAAATCGCTGTGATCGACTTCAAAACCGGCAAGGCCAAGATGCAGGACGACGCCGACGAGAGCTTGCAGCTCTCCGTCTACGCACTGGCAGCGCAGAAGGAATTGGGCTGCGTCGCGTCGTCTCTGGTGTTCATCAATATGGGAGACGGAACGGCGATCGAATCGCGACGCACGCCGAAGCAATTGCTGGCGGCGGAAGAAGAAGTTAGAACCATTGCCGCCAGGATCGCCGCTGGCGAATTCGATCCCCGGCCCAGCGGCGCCTGCGCCTGGTGTTCCTATCAAAGCATCTGCCCCACGCACGAGGAGCCGCTGCCTCGTCCCGCTGCCAGAAGCGCCGCGAAAGTGAATTAGTGTGGTTGCTTCGCCGCTTCCTTTGTCATCCCGACCGGAGCGGAGGGATCTGCGGTTTCCCGCGCAAAAGCGAAGGGGACGCTTGCGCGCCCCCTCGGTTGACGTAAAGACCAAGTTAGTGCTTCTTTTTCTTTGCAGCTTTCTTAGCCTTCTTTGCAGCCTTCTTAGTTGCCATGGTTTCTATTCTCCCTTTCCATTTGTCATGGAATATTGCGACATTCACTTTCATCGCAATTTGTTAGTTGTATAGAGTTAATGAAAAAAATAGTCAAGCAAAAAAAGCGACTCGCAGCCGTAAAACCGGCGACACGAGATGCGGCATCGTTGCTCCCGATCGCCGTAATTCTCGCGTGGTGTCTCGATGCACTCGCGCCATCGACTTCGCGCATGCGTGAAAGCCGCATAAACACTGGCTATTTCAGCATCCGTAAAATCGCTCCGCTGAGCGCGTCGTGCCATGCGTGCGCCATCATTCCCGGACGGAGGCTTTTTCGCCACCACGAGAGTAACCCAAACATTAATCCGTAAATTCCAATCAAAATCATCCGCGCAGCGCCTTCGTAGCCGTGTGAGGCCCCAAACACGACCGCCGAGAGCAGCACTCCGGCTAGCATCGAATTGGCGATTGCCGCGAACTGCCGCTGCAGATATCCGCGGAAGATAATCTCTTCACAGAAGCCGGCGGTGACGCTCACGCAGAACCAGACGGCCAGCTCGAGATTGGTTCCTGGTGTGAGAAACCCGAGCTGTTTGCGCATACTTTCGAGCTTGCCCCCCTGGTCCAGATGCATGAGCACGGCTGTCCCAACCAGCACGAACATCGCGCAGCCCCAAAAAACTCCGGCGTACACGACATCGAGAAAGAAATCCTCCCACGTCGTCCAGCGCCCGCCAATCAATTCACGCAGCCGGATGCGCTTGCGGATGCCGAGCCAGACGAAGCCGGCCAGGATCCACTCCCAACTCATCGTCCAGAGATACTGCTGTATCTTGCTGCCGGCGGCCAGCGGATGCTTGCTGCGGTTGCCGTTCACCGAAGCGACCAACAGCACCGCGATCAGGATCGCAGTGTGCCACCAGGGAGCCAGCAGGCGATTGCGCCCGGCGGAAGCGAGTTGCGTTTCAGGCGGCATTTGTGCGTCCGCGGACAAGGCACTCCATCTTATAATGTTGGGTACTCACTCTTACCTCAGGAGCTTCACCTCCATGGCCTTCATCGAAGATGTCGTCATCGTATCGGCGGTGCGTACTCCAATCGGAAAATTCCAAGGTTCGCTCTCGGATTTCACTGCGCCGCAACTGGGCGCCATCGTGGTGCGCGAGGCAGTAAGGCGCGCGGGCATCGATTCCCAGACAGTCGATGAATGCATCATGGGCAACGTCGTGTCCGCAGGACTCGGGCAGAATCCGGCGCGACAGGCCGCGCTCGGCGGCGGACTCTCCGACACCGTCAGTGCGATGACCATCAACAAGGTTTGCGGTTCAGGATTGAAATCCGTGGCTCTTGCGCAGCAGGCGATCCAGACCGGCAACTCGCACATCGTCGTTGCCGGCGGCATGGAGAGCATGACCAACACGCCGTATCTCTTGCAGACCGCGCGCAAAGGCTTTCGCCTGGGCGATCAGAAAGTCCTCGACTCCATGGTGCACGACGGCCTGTGGGACGCTTACAACGACTATCACATGGGCAACACCGGCGAGAATGTCGCCGACAAGTACAAGATCACCCGCGAGGAGCAGGACGAGTACGCGCTGAACTCGCATCGCAAGGCGTTGAGCGCGATTAACGAGTGCCGCTTCAAAGACCAGGTCATCCCCATTGAGCTGCCGTCGAAGAAGAAGGGCGCTCCGCCGGTGCTGTTCAGCAAGGATGAGTCGCCACGCGAGGACACAACGCTCGACGTGCTGCGAAGTCTCAAGCCCGCCTTCAAGAAAGACGGTACGGTGACTGCGGGCAATGCGCCCGGCGTGAACGATGGAGCCTCGGCGCTGGTGGTGATGTCGGCCGCGAAGGCGAAGGAGCTTGGGCTGAAGCCGATGGCCCGCATCGTGGCACAAGCCACCAGCGGCCTCGCTCCTGAATGGGTGATGATGGCGCCGGTTGAGACTGTCCGCCAGCTCTGGAAGAAAACGGGATGGAAGAACGACGACGTCGATCTCTACGAGCTGAACGAGGCGTTCTCGGTTCAGGCAATCGCGGTCACGCGCGAGCTGGGACTCGATCTCAACAAAGTCAACGTGAACGGCGGCGCGGTCGCACTGGGACATCCCATCGGTGCCAGCGGTGCGCGCATTCTTACCACGTTGCTCTATGAGATGATTCGCCGCGACGTGCACAAAGGAATTGCAGCGCTTTGTCTCGGCGGCGGCAATGCGGTGGGTTTGGCGGTGGAACGGTGACGCACTATGGCGTGAGGATCAACACCGCCTGATCGGCGTCTTCAAGGAATTCTGTAATGCGAATAGCTTGACCGCGTATCAGG
>JBEKTC010000169.1:0-10958 GCA_049516475.1 Candidatus Korobacteraceae bacterium
GCGGCGAAGCATGATCAGCTCTACGCGGCAACTATCCAGATCGTTTACGTGGCCAACGGCCAGCCGGTTACCGCCGAACTCACCAGCTTCCAGAGCAGCAACTACGAAGAGACCGTTCGCCGGGCTGCGGAGTTTCCGGTTGGCAGCCGTCAGGCGATTCGCTATGATCCCCACAATCCCGCGCAGGCGCGCATCGGCGCGGGGTGGAACCGGCGGTTTTTTGCGGTGCCGCTGATTACGTTGGGGTGCGGGTTGGTATTTGCGGTCGTGGCGGCAGGGTTTTTTATGGCCGCTTCGGTGCGGCCGTCAGTCCAGACCGGGCTGGCTTAGAGCTAAACGCAACCGGACGGCTAAACCACCGTTCACGCCTGAAGGCTGTTATTCAGAAGCAACGTCAATGAACGCCTTGTGTCAGGGCACGACTTTCAGTCGTGCCGAATAAAACGGGAGGAAATTAGGGCTTTAGCCCCTGAGGACTCTGGTTTTACAGGGGCTGAAGCCCATGTCCTTTTATGCCCCCTTTTCGGCACGACTCAAGTCGTGCCCTGACACAATCCCAGTGGAACCACGGCTGACCTCTGGCAGGAAAACTCGCGGTCCCATTCATTCGAAAACCGCGAATGAGTGGGGCACCCCATCCAGGACTAAAATATTCGCGCGCCGCGCGCCATTGACGTACATCCAATGTGCGCAGGAGTCTCCACCATGAGATCTCGCCTCCTATCATCCCTGCTGCTGATCGGTTGCGCTGTTGCTCTTTTGTCGGCGCAGACGTCCACACCTGAGAAGCAGAAGTTCAGCCCGCCGTCCCGCAAATTTCTCTTCACTTACGCGTTCACCGTTAAAGACATTCCCGCCGGAAGCAAGCTGGTACGCGTTTGGGTGCCGGTGGCGCACACCGACGAGCACCAGACCGTCCGCCTGGTTAACGTGAAGGCGCCAGTAGAGACGCGCATGAGCGAGGAGCCGGAGTACGGCAATCACATTCTGTATGCCGAAATCCGCAACCCGGCGCAAACGTCCGTTGACTTCACGCTGGAGTATGAGGTCACGCGGCGCGAGTACTCCCGCGGCGACTACGCGCAACTTGAAAGCAAGGATACCAAGCCCGGCATCGTGCCGGCGTCCATGAATCGTTATGTGCAACCAGACAACCTGATCCCTACGGACGGAAAGATCAAGCAGCTGGCCGAACAGGTGACGGGCAGCCAGCCGGGAACTGTCGCCAAAGCGAAGGCTGCCTATGACTATCTTTTCTCGACGATGCGCTATGACAAGACAGGCACCGGCTGGGGACGCGGCGACGCGATCTGGGCGTGCGACGCCAAGCACGGCAACTGCACCGACTTCCACTCGCCCTTCATCGGCATGATGCGGGCCGACGACATTCCGGCGCGCTTCGATATCGGGTTTCCCCTGCCGGAAAATAAAGATAAAGGCGACATCGCCGGCTACCATTGCTGGGCTGAATTCTTTGCCCGCAACATCGGTTGGGTCCCGCTGGACATCTCCGAAGCATGGAAGGCGAAGGAGAAAGCGGATTATTTCTTCGGCAGCGTGGACGCCAATCGTGTGCAGTTTTCCACCGGGCGCGACATCACTTTGTCGCCGAAGCAGGATGGCCCGCCGTTGAACTACTTTGTGTATCCCTACATCGAGATCGACGGCAAAGCTTATGACGGAGCCAGCAAGCAGTTCAGCTTCTCCGATGCGACCGGCGAGCAGAATACGGCGGACTCCCGGCCTGCGCCGTCACCGGCGATGTGAAGAAGGCAGCAATTAGCAACTAGCTACGAGCCACGGGCCACGAGCTTGCACTCGATAAGTTCCGTCAGGTACGTTCTGCGGGTTGTATCAGGGCACGGCTTCAGCCGTGCCGATAAGCCGTTTATTTTTGTCATCCCGAGCGGCCTTCAGGCCGCGAGGGATCTGCTGTTCTGACTTTTTCCGCAGCCCGTTTGGCCCCTGTTGGACGTATTGTCCAAGGGCTAAAGCCCGGCGCTTTCTTATAGCGTGTTCGGCACGACTCAAAGTCGTGCCCTGACACAAGACGGATTTGGCGTAAGCCTTGTCAGGGTCGGCACTCCGGTTCGCATTCGGGACATCCGAAACAAAAAGTAGGCCGCGGCTGCAATTCCGGTTGTTACCGACACCGCGGTTGATTAGAATCCTGTCGCCACTGAATACGGTGGTTTTTTGCTTCGCCCAGATACAACCCCTGACGTTCTGAGGGAGAGATCTACAGCTCGTACCCCGTGGCTAACAGCTAGAAGCTAATTGCTAGCTGCTAATTGCTGCCTTTGCTGTAGAAGCCGGGAGCGATGCCGATAGGACGCTCAGGTGTCGGCAGGGAAGCTGAAGGGCCGTCTCGTGCCGAAGGGATCGCCCACTTCCCGCCGGAGAGTGGGCCTGCATCTTTTAGAAAACGCAGGCATCTAAAGGTTGAGTGTAGTCGACTCATGGAGTCATATGTCAAAGGAAAATAAAGATTTAGCGCAACCTGACCCGGAACTTCGGAACGATTCTGAAGGCGCCCGGACGCTTCCAGTTTTGCCAGTCCGGGACACGGTGCTGTTCCCTCATGCGGTGCTGCCGTTGACCGTGGGACGCGAGAGTTCCGTCCAGTTAATCAACTCGCTGGGCGAGGACAAGACCATCGTCGTGGTCGCGCAACGCGAGGCGCGTGTGGACACGCCGCAGCCTACCGACCTGTTTGCGGTTGGCAGCCTGGCAGTGGTGCATAAAGTGGTGCGCATGCCCAACCAGAGCCTGTTCGTCTTTGCCGAAGGCCTGGAGCGCGTCAAGGTGACCGAATACACCCAGTTGACGCCGTTCATGTACGCGACGGTGGAATCGATCCCCGAAGTGCCTGTCCCCAAGAATTCCGAGATTGAAGCCTTGCAGCGAAATGTGCTGACGCTGTTTCAGCAGATCGTTGCAGGCTCGCCGACATTGTCCGACGAACTATCGACCGTCGCCGGAAACATTGAAGACCCCGGACGTATGGTGGACTTCATTGCGTCCTCGTTGCCGTCGCTCTCGACGCGCGACAAGCAGGACGTGCTGGAGACTCCGGACGTTCACGTCCGCCTGGAGAAAATCAACCAGCATCTGGCGAAGGAGCTGGAAGTCCAGCAACTGCGCAACAAGATCCAAAGCGAAGTGCAGGACCGCGTGCAGCAGACGCAGCGCGAGTACTACCTGCGCGAGCAGATGAAGGCCATCCAGAAAGAACTGGGTGAGCAGGACGAAACCACCCGTGATGCCGAGGAGTTGCGGCAGAAGATTGAAGCTGCCGGCATGCCCGACGAGGTGAAGAAAGAAGCCTTGAAGGAACTTGGCCGGCTGGCGCGCATGTCTCCGATGGCCGCCGATTACGGGCTCACGCGCAACTACATCGAGTGGCTGGCGGTGCTGCCGTGGCAGAAGTCTTCGGGCGTCGAAGTCGACATCCTGAAGGCGAAGGAGATCCTCGACTCCGATCACTACGATCTGGAGAAAGTGAAGAACCGCATTCTGGACTACCTCTCCGTGCGGCGGCTGAAGCCGAGCATGAAGGGGCCAATCCTCTGCTTCGTCGGACCTCCTGGAGTAGGTAAGACGTCGCTGGGTAAGTCGATTGCTCGCGCGTTGGGTCGCAAGTTCGTGCGCCTGTCATTAGGCGGCGTGCACGACGAAGCCGAAGTCCGCGGACATCGCCGCACCTACATCGGCGCGTTGCCCGGACAGATCATGCAAGGCATTCGCCGGGCCGAGACTAACGATCCGGTGTTCATGCTCGACGAAATCGACAAGGTGGGCCGCGACTTTCGCGGCGATCCGGGATCGGCGTTGCTGGAAGCGCTGGATCCGGAGCAGAACTTCAGCTTCCGCGATAACTACCTGGACGTGCCCTTCGATCTGTCGAAGGTGCTGTTCATCACCACGGCCAACATGCTCGATCCGGTTGCCGAGCCGCTGCGCGATCGCATGGAGATCATCGAGCTGCAAGGCTACACCGAAGAGGAAAAAGTCCACATCGCGTTTCAATACCTGATTCCGCGCCAGATTGAAGAGAACGGCATCACTGGCGACCAGATCGAGTTTCCGGAAGAGACGATCGGCTTCCTGATTCGCCACTACACACGCGAGGCAGGAGTGCGCAACCTGGAGCGCACCATCGGTACGATTTGCCGCAAGCAGGCGCGCCGCATTGCCGAAGGCAAGACCGACAAGCTAACGGTTACGCCGGAGCTGGTGCAGCAGCATGACATGCTGGGCGGGATAAAGATCCGCACCGAAGGCGAGATTGCCGAGCGCACGAAACGGTCGGGCGTGGCCGTTGGCCTGGCGTGGACGCCGACCGGCGGCGACGTGCTCTTCGTCGAGGCCAACAAGATGAAGGGCAAGGGCGGTTTCACCATGACCGGACAGCTTGGCCAGGTGATGCAGGAGTCGATGCAGGCCGCGCTGACCTGGGTACGGTCGAATGGCAAGCAGTTGGGGATCGATGAGGAGTTTTTCGCCGGACACGATATCCATATCCACGTGCCGGCGGGAGCGATTCCGAAGGACGGCCCGTCGGCAGGCGTGACCATGGTGACGGCGCTGGTATCCCTGCTCACCGACAAGCCGGTGCGTCCGCTGACGGCGATGACGGGCGAGATTACCCTGAGTGGAAACGTGCTGCCGATTGGCGGCATTAAAGAGAAGGCGCTGGCGGCCAAACGCGCTGGGGTGACTGACATCATCCTGCCGGCGGAGAACCAGCAGAACGTGCAGGAAGACCTGACGCCGGAGCAACTACAGGGCCTGAATCTGCACTACGTCAAGACGATTGAAGAACTGCTGAACATCGCTCTGCCAAGCACGCGCGCCGAGGTCAAGCAAGACGCCGAAATCCGCGAGCAGGTGTTGCAGACCGTGTCATAAGACCCGATTGCCCAGGCCGCATCGAACCTGATGATCGGTATGGACGTGGAAAAGAAGGGGCCGTCTGCGGATGGCCCTTCTTGCGTTTCGCGTATCTCTAAGGCGTGCTCCTCCTCGGCCTCTTCACTCCTTGCCGTCCGCACCCGCCTTGATCTTCCACAGAATCTGCCGAAACATCCCCAGCCACAACTCCGCATCCTTAGACGACAGATTCATCCGTCGGACCATGCGGCGAACGCGTTCTTCCGTCGACGTCACGGCGATCGGTTTGACGTAGCCGCTGCGATGCAGCGCTTCAAGCAGACCGTCTGAAATGCGCTCCACTTCACCCGCGGTGGCGCGCTTCGTCACTTTTTCTTTCGCCAGCTTTTTCGCTGGCGTTGCTTTCTTCGCGTCGCGCACCAGTTCGTATAGGCACACCGCAACTGCCTGACCCAGATTCATCGAGATGTGCTGCTCACGGGTGGGAATATTCAACAGCCAATGGCAGTAGCTGAGGTCGTCGTTGGAAAGGCCGGTCTTCTCCGGACCGAACACGAGGGCAACTCGTCCGGTAGCCAATTCCCTGCGGATGAGCCGAGCGCCGTATTCCAGGCGCCGCAGCGGGTGTTGCAACTCGCGATGACGAACTGCTGTGGTCCCGACGACTAGCGTACAGTCTGCAACGGCGTCAGCTACATTCTTGAACTCCTCCGCATCGGCCAACACTGATGCCGCCCCGACCGCGGACTTCGCCTCGCGGAACGCGACGTCGTATGGATTCACGACCCGCAGCCGGAGGAAGCCGAAATTGCTCATGGCGCGGGCTGCGGCGCCGATATTGAGCGGGTTGCGCGCGTCTACCAGTACCACGCACAGACGATCAGAGGCGCCGGACATGATCCTCAGTTTAGATCAGATGGGTTGCCGTCTGTCCCTAAGTTGCAACTAACATCTTTGCAAACTGGGGCTTTCGGGCGACAATACTGCGAAAGCCCAAAGTGCGTCTCGTCTTCGGATGCCTCTCAAGGGAGCCACGGCATGATACGTCTGATCCGCGAATTACTCCGTCCCTATCGTGGCCAGCTGGTGATCATCCTGCTCGCCATGCTGGTGGAGACGGCGTCGAGCCTGGCCAGTCCGTGGCCGCTGAAGGTGATCATCGACAATGTAGTGGGCAATCATAAGCTGCCCCATGGTCTGGACGAGATTGTCCGGCCGATGTTGGAGCACGGCAACAAGTTGCGGGTGGCAGGATTGGCGGCCCTCGCCTTCGTGCTCATCGCTTTGCTGGGCGCGCTGGCCAGCTACATCGACAACTATTACACCGAGAGCGTCGGCCAGTGGGTGGCGAATGACCTGCGCCTGAAAACTTATCATCACCTGCAGCGGCTTTCGCTTGGCTACTACAACACACACGAGACCGGCTCGCTGTTGAGCACCATCACCACCGACATTGCGACCATCCAGGACTTTGCTTCGTCGTCGACCCTCAACATTCTGGTCGACATGCTCACCATCGTGTCGATGCTGGGCCTGATGTTCTGGCTCAATTGGGACTTCACACTGATTGCAGTCGCCGTGACACCGTTCATGCTGTTCTTCATTTCGCGCTTCAAGAAGGCGGTGAAGAAGGCGACGCACGAGGTGCGGAAGGAGCAGGCTGACATCGTCGCCGTAGTGCAGCAGGGCCTGGAGTCGATGCAGGTGGTCAAGGCTTTCGGACGGCAGGACATGGAGCAGCAGGCGCTGGCCGATGTCAGCCATGCCACCGTCGTCGCTGCGTTGAAGGCGCGCAGGGTGAAGTCGATGCTGTCGCCCATCGTGACCATCACCGTCGCCTTTTGCACAGCTATCGTATTGTGGCGAGGCGCGGCGCTCATCCTGGCGGGGGCGATGACGGTCGGCGCGTTGACGGTCTACCTTTCCTACCTTAGCAAGTTTTTTAAGCCCGTGAAGGATTTGGCAACCACTACCAACGCCATCGCCCAGGCCGCGGTAGGTGTGGAGCGTGTGCAGGCCATACTGGAAACCGATACCATCCTTCCGGAGCGTCCGGACGCGTTCGAACCGCGATTTTTGAAGGGCGATATCGCTTTCGAGCACGTGGCATTCGGATACCTTGAGGACGAGCCTGTTCTAAAGGACGTTAACTTCACCATCGAGGCCGGTCAGTTGGTGGGCGTGGTGGGGCCGACGGGCAGCGGCAAGTCGACGGTCGTGAGCCTGATCCCACGGTTCTATGATGTGAAGAGTGGAACGGTGAAGATCGATGGCCGCGATGTTCGTGACTACAAAATCCATCCGCTGCGCGACCAGATTGGATACGTATTGCAGGACACGGTGCTGTTTCGCGGGACCATCCTGGAGAACATCGCTTTCGGGCGTCCCAACGCGACGCGCGAAGAGATCGTGGATGCCGCCAAGCTGGCCAATGCGGACGAGTTCATCGCGCGGATGCCGAAGGGCTACGACACGATGGTTGGCGAGCGCGGTTCCACGCTCTCCGGAGGACAGCGCCAGCGCATTGGGATTGCGCGCGTCATGGTGCGCAACAGCCCGATCCTGCTGCTCGACGAGCCGACTGCCGCGCTGGACAGCGAGTCGGAGAAGCTGGTGATCGAGGCGCTGGAGCGGCTGATGAAGGGACGCACCGTCATCACGATTGCCCACCGCTTGAGCACTATCCGCGACGCCGACAAAATTATTGTGATCAGCGGGGGAGTGGTGGCGGAGAGCGGCAATCACGACCAACTGATGGCGCTGAACGGAATCTACGCCGAACTGCATCGCACGCAGTTTGACGTGGCCGCCGCGAAAGGCTGAACATTTGTCACCACGGAAGCACGGAGGACACGGAGAAGAAAAAAGGTAAAGAAGGAAAAGAAAAAGAAGGGAAAACAAGAAAGAAAAAGAGCTAGCTCCGTGGGCTCCGTGTTTCCGTGGTGAATTCGCTGTTAGCAGTATGGGAGATCCTATGTCGCGTTACCTGGTTGTCATGCCCGACGATTCGTCGAAGCCGATACTTGATGCCATCAACCATGCCAAAAAATCCCTGCGCATCAAGATGTTTTTGTTCTCCGATCCCCAGCTTCTCCATGCGGTGATCTCGGCGCACCGGCGGGGCGTGAAGGTGCGGATCATGCTGAACCCTGCGCGCCGCAGCGGCGAAAAAGAGAATGCCGACGTGCGCAAGCTCCTGACGGACGCGGCCATCGAGGTGATCGACACCAATCCGGCGTTCGACGTGACCCATGAGAAGTCGATGGTGGTGGACGATGAAGCCGCGTTCATCCAGTCGCTGAACTGGGAGACCAGGAACCTGACCGAGACGCGCGATTACGCTGTGGTGACTTCGCATGCCCACGAAGTCGGCGAGGTGATGGAATGCTTCGACGCCGATTGGGAGCGCAAGAGTTTCGATCCAGGCGACCATTGCCACCTGATCTGGTGCATCGGCAATGGACGGCAACGGATCGGGCAATTCATCGACGAGGCCAAGCATTCCCTGTGGGTGCAGAACGAGCGCTATCAGGACCCGGTGATCATCGAACGGCTGGTGCGGGCCAACGGGCGCGGCGTGAAAGTGCATGTGCTGGCCCGGCCGCCTCACAAGTTGAAGAAGGAAAAGCTGGTGGAAGCGGTGGGCGGCATGCGCATCATGGACGACGTCGGGATCAAGGTACACAAGCTCAAGGGACTGAAGCTGCACGCCAAGCTGCTGTTTGCCGACGGCGTACGGGCCATTATCGGCTCTATCAACCTTGCGCCGGGAAGTTTCGACAGCCGGCGCGAGCTGGCCATCGAAGTCCGCGACCAGGAGGTCATGGACCGTCTGCATTCGATTGTGCATCAGGATTGGAAGAACTCGCGCCCGCTCGATCTGACCGATTCAGGGTTGCTGGCCGACCTGGAAGATACTGACAAGAACGCCGCCGAGGACCTGGCGCTGGAGAAGGGCGATTGAGCTATTCGCGTGGGGCGGGTGGCCCGGCCTGCCATCGTGAGGATGCGGGTGCCCCATCCGAGCTTCGTTTGCTCGGGTGGGGCTTTTCCTCGGAGGTACCAAAGGTGACAGGCATCCCGACCAGCTTCACCCGCAGTGACATGCCGATCCGCTCCCGCTTGGTTCCCGTCCATTCTGACTCAATTTCCACCACACCCTCTTCTCCCGTGAGGTAGTGACGAAAACTACTCCAAGGCCAGTCTTGCGGCTCTTGGACCAATCCTCGTTTGACCGGGTTGCGATGCATGTACCTCAGTTTTTCCACCCGCTTCTTCCTGGTATACACATTGAAGTCGTAGTAACGCGCCTGCCAGAAGTGTTCCTGGTTGCCGATCAGTCTTCGAGCCATCGATTGCTTCAGCGCCTGTAGCGCCACGGCCAGCGTAGCTCGGTCTGGCTCGCTCATCAGCAGATGCACGTGCTCGGGCATGATGACGTAGCCGGTTACCCAGAAGCCGTATTGCCGGCGCGTTTGTTCCAACGCTAGCTCGAACATCCGCTTGGCGCGCGCCGAGTGTAACAGCGGCTGCCGGTGGTAACAGCTGAAGGTTACGAAGTGCAGATCACGGGCTTGTTGGTAGCGCTTCAATCCCCAGGGCACGAGCGTAGGATATTCCAGCAGCCGTTGCGTAGTCTGTGACGAAAAGCCCCACCCGAGCAAAAGAAGCTCGGATGGGGCACCCGCAAGATGCTAGGCCGGGCCACCCGCCTATTGTAAGTTCTCCATCCTGGAACGACTTTGCCAGAAGCCTGGTGCCCCAGGTTCGCCCTTCTTTTGGGCTAACCTGGCGCTAGCGTTAGGACCTTCCCGGACCCAGGTTAGCGTCCAAACGAAGGACGCGAACCTGGGGCACCAGGCAGAGCACCGTAAGCGTCCAAACGAAGGACGCGAACCTGGGGCACCAGGCAGAGCACCGTAGGCTCTTCGGTCGGGGCGACACGGCTGCACGGAGGAAGGCCAGACGAACCGTTCTCAAGATTTCGGTGACGGCGGTACAGCCTGAAGCTCTGTCACGTTCATGTAGATCGGCGTTATTTCACCAACCGTATCCGACCTGTGCAAGATGCCGGTTGCGATCACCCGATGTCCCTGCATCATCTTTGCCTTGCGCTCAACCTCATTATTTACGGGCAAGCTCGGGAAGAACAGCTTAAGCCGTTTCGTCGCCTTACAGTCATCAGCTTGCCATTGAGGTTTCTCTGGAGTGCAGAGGACGTTAACGGGGTTTGGCAGTTCAAGCACCCAGTAGGTAATCGGGGCATCTACCTTTTTGTTCTCGCCATAGCCTGGAGCACCATAACCATGAACTTTGTGAAGCTCGCCAGCCAAGGCCACCTCGCGATCCAGAGGTTCAACGATGGTCTGTCCATTCGCACTCACCATCGCGCAGACCATAAAAGCCAGCATCAGAACTGATTTGCAACTCACGGTCATATCGTCTCGTCTCCTGATCTTCGTTCGGTGTCTATTACTGGGGCGGAGCGGTATACGACGCAGTGTTGCCAGCGGCGCTGTAACCCTCCGCGTTGGCGATGGTGTATTGAAATGTCATCAGTTGCGCAGAACTCAGAGCAGATATCTTCGTGCTAGCCGGTACGCCGACGGCAGACGCTAGAGTAGCCGCATACTTAACCGGATCGTTCCCGTCGCTTGCAGGTGCAAAAGCTTTCATCGTGTCCGCGATGCTCGAGTCCCCGTACTTACCCGTCAGGGTTGCGCCCAGAGCGTCGACTCCGGCTTGAAGAGACGGGTAAATCGCAAAGCCACCGTCACGACCAATCGAGCCGTGGCCAGACCTCAAATCGCCAGGATTGTTATCACGGAAGGGATGATCTCCTTTGAGCACAACTTTGCTGCCATCAGGATATGTGTATGTGACCGTGTTTCCCTTTACCTTGGCTGTCGGACCGCTCTGTTGTTGGGCCGCAACTGCCTGGCAAGCCGCATCCGCCGCCTGCTGTAGCAACAAGTCGTCGTAGTATTCCCCACCCAGATTGTACGGAAGGTTCCATTTATGCCCGTCCACCTCCCTGAGAGAAAGGGGGTTATCCAACACATAAG
>JBEKTC010000170.1:0-9747 GCA_049516475.1 Candidatus Korobacteraceae bacterium
TCTTTACAACAAGCAGTTGCTGGAAGAAGAGCTGGAAACGGTGTGAGGTGAAAGAACCGGTGTCAGGCGTAAGAGCCGGTGTCAGGCGTAAGAGCCGGCATTAGCCGGCGACACGAACTTGTTGCGACAAGCTGCAATCCAGGGCTGAAGCCCTCGATTACGAAACTATCTAAGCCGCTGGCCTGCACCGTGGCACCCATGTTCACCGACTCCCACTGCCATCTCGAGAACAAACGCTTCGACGCCGACCGCGCTGATGTCTTCGCTCGTGCCCAGGCAGCCGGCGTAACAATGATGCTCACCATCGGCAACGGAGATGGTCCCGGCACAGGCACGCTCGATTGCGCCATCAAACTCGCTCATGAAAACCCTGGCGTCTACGCTACGGTCGGCGTTCATCCGCACGAAGCCGTACTCGCCACGCCAGCGGATTTCGACGAACTCGAGCGCCTGGCGCACGACCCGAAAGTAATCGCCTGGGGCGAGATCGGCCTCGACTACTTCTACGATCACTCGCCGCGCGATGTGCAGCAGCGCGTCTTTATTCGGCAGATGGAGATGGCACAGGCCGCCAAGCTGCCGATCATCATTCACTGCCGCCCGTCGGACAACAGCGAGAACGCCTGGGACGACGTCTTGCGCCTGATTCGCGAACACTGGGCCAGCGGCGGTCTCGCCGGTGTGCTGCACTGCTTCACCGGCACGGTCACCCACGCGCACGCCGCGCTCGACCTCGGCTTCGTTCTCTCGTTCGCCGGCAACATCACCTATCCCAAATCGCAAAACATTCGCGATGCAGCCGCGATGGCGCCGCTTGACCGCATCTTCATCGAAACCGATTCCCCGTATCTGGCTCCGGTACCGCATCGCGGCAAACGCAACGAGCCGGCCTTTGTAGTCGAGGTCGCGCGTCAAATCGGCGAGCTGCGCGGACTCTCGCGCGAAGACATTGGCCAACGGACTTCGCAAAATTTCTATAGGTTTTTCAAGCTTACAAACCAGGGATAAGGCGCCACGCTCTACTGCCCGATCAGGAGCCTTGGCGCCTGAAATTGCGGTCTTGGCCGCCTCTCTTGTTACACTTGATCCTTATGGCTGAATCATTCGACATCGTCAGCAAAGTCGACCTCCAGGAAGTCTCCAACGCCATTCAGCAGGCGCTGAAGGAAGTCCACACCCGTTACGACCTGAAGGACTCGAAGTCCGACATCCAGATGGACGATAAGGAAGCGCTGGTCCTCACCTCGGCCGACGAGTTCAAGCTGAAAGCCGTCAACGATGTGCTACAAAGCAAGCTGGTGAAGCGCAGCGTCCCGCTCAAAGCGCTAACTTACGGCGCCATCGAGCCCGCCGCCGGTTCCACCGTTCGCCAGCGCATCACCATGCAGCAGGGTATTCCCATCGAGAAGTCGCGCGAGATCGTCAAGCTCATCAAGAACTCCAAGAAGAAGGTGCAAGCCGCAATCCAGGGCGATTTGGTTCGCGTCAGCGGCAAGGACCGCGATACACTGCAGGAAATCATTGCCCTGCTCAAGCAACAGGATTTCGGCATCGACATGCAGTTCACGAACTACCGAAGCAACTAGGGGCCCGGGAGATCGGAATCACCACAGAGGCACAGAGACACAGAGTTTCTTATTTGAAGTCCTTCCGTGATCTTTAGCTGAAATTTTCTCTGTGTCTCTGTGGTGAAAAATGATTTCGAACCAGCGAAATCCGTCGATTGTTGTCTAGAGGCAAGAGCGTTTGAAGACCGTAATCCGCAACGCCAAGGAAGTTTTTGACCTGCTGCACGACGACCTCGCCGCCATCGAGCGTGAGTTCGGTCGCGACACGGTCTCCGGCGTGCGGGCCATTACCGAGATCGGCGAATATCTGCGTGCCGGCGGCGGCAAGCGCCTGCGCCCTGCCCTGCTGCTGCTCTCCGCCAAGCTGCTGAACTACAACGGCCAGGGCGCCATCAAGTTGGGCGCTGTCGTCGAGATCATTCACACCGCGACCCTGGTCCACGACGACATCATCGACGAAGCCCAGACGCGCCGCGGCCGTCCCGCCGCCAACACCCAGTGGGGCAACGCCAAGTGTGTGCTGGCCGGCGACTGGCTTTATATGCAGGCCTTCAAGATCGCGGTGCAGGAACGCAATTTTGCCATCCTCGACGCGCTCATCGACCTGACACAGGCGATGGTAGAAGGCGAGCTCCTACAGATCGAGCGCCTCGGCAAGGCCATCTCTCTGGACGAGCACTTCGAGCTCATTTTTCGCAAGACAGCTTGTCTCTTCTCGGTTTGCATGAAGCTGGGCGGGATTCTCGCAGGAGCCAACGATGCCGACCAGCATCGCCTGGCCGACTACGGCCGCAATCTCGGTATGGCATTTCAAATTGTCGATGACGTGCTCGACCTCACCGCGTCCGAAGAAATCCTTGGCAAGCCCGTGGCCAGCGATCTGCGCGAGGGCAAAGCCACCATGGCCGTGCTCCATGCGCTGGAGCGTTGCTCTCCGGAAGAACGCCGGACCATCGAGTCGGTGCTCAGCAACGGCGGCTTCAACGGCATCATCCCCGGAGATATCATCACCATCTTGAACCGTCACGGTTCGATTGATGCAGCCTACGCGCGCGCCGTCGAGTTCTCCAACAAAGCGCGCGAGGCCATCTGCAGCTTCCCCGACTCCGAGATCAAACGCGTGCTCCTCTGGGTGCCGGAGTTCGTGGTCGAGCGAGAAAACTAGCCGTCAGCTATCAGCTTTCAGCCCTCAGCCAAACCTTTCTGTAACGAGAGGGTTCCGGAGTATGCGCCCTCGACGATCAGTGAGCAACGACTTGATCCTTAAGCCGACGGCTGACAGCTTGCTTTACACTCTCCCCATGCCCACCCTCCAGGAAATCGAAATCAAATTCCTCGTCCCTGACTTGAAGGCGCTGGAGAACAAACTGCGCGGCCTCGGCTTTCGCTGCGAAACTCCTTCCACGCACGAGGTCAACACACTTTATGATCTGCCCGGCCAGAAGCTGCGCCGCAAGGGCGAGTTGCTGCGCCTGCGCAAGTACGGCGACCAGTGGAAGCTCACGCACAAGGCCAAGGGCAAGGCCGGACGGCACAAGTCGCGCGCCGAGTTGGAGACCGCCGTAGCCGATGGCGAGGCAATAGACGCCCTGCTGAGAGCGCTTGGCTTCTTGCCCTGTTTCGTCTACGAGAAGTTTCGCTCGGAATGGAGCGACGATGAGGGGAATGTCGTACTCGACCACACTCCCATCGGCGAGATCGCGGAGATCGAAGGCTCGTCACGCTGGGTCGATCGCACCGCCCGCGCGCTGGGAATTAAGTCCCGGGACTACATCACCAAATCCTATGCCGAACTTTTCTTCGACTGGAAACGTAAAACAAAATGTAAGGCGGTGAACATGACCTTCCGCGAGTGCGAGAAATACAGGGATCAGGGGCTGGGGATTAGAGGCTAGGGCCTAGTGATCGGTTTTGAGTTTTGGAGTGTCCAGTTTTCAAATTCCGCGCGGAAGCCTGCGCCGGCTCCGGAGTTTAGACCTCGCCGGGCCTGAACCGGAGCCGGAAGCAGCGGGCCGCGTCTTAGGAAGCCGATTGCGCTCTTGCCCCATCCCACAGCGTGCACACCTTTTCCTGATTGAATCCTCCTTTTTCAATACTCCTGCTAAATAAATTAGTGTAAAGTTACGCCATTCTCCAGGAACAATTACGCTGCAAGCCTGACTTTCGAGGAACGTTATGCGCATCGCCGTTTTTCTCGACGTAGATAACACGCTCACCGAGGATTTTATTCAGCAACAGTACGCCCAGGCACTGGACTGTGTGCCCGAATATCGGCAGCTGGAGGCCCAATTCGAGAGAAACTTAGACTCGCAAGCTTTTGGCGACGCGATCGTTAAGCTGTTTGCCCCCAAGAACTTCACCGAAAAGAAAGCCAAAGAGGTTTACGAGAAAGTCCGCAAACAGGCGTGGACTGACGAATTGTTGAAAAGGTCGGACATCGACAAGTATTTGGTCTCCAGCGGCCCCAGCTACTACATTGATCAGCTGGCGAAAGAATACGACATACCGCCCGAAAACATATTGTGCTCAATCTATCTGTTCAGCCATGAAGCACCATACACAATCGAGTCGTGCAAGGCGGTAAGCAACCAGAAGAAGGCCGAGTTTGTTGCGGAGAGGAAAGGAAAGTACGACATTAGCATTGGGGTTGGAGACAGCGAAAGGAACGATGGTCCCTTTCTCTCACAGGTTACGATTCCGCTCCTGCGGGCCCGCGGTAGTAGCTACATTTCCTTTTCCGAGTTTCAGTCCGTAAACCTGGTCATTAACAGTCTTTTGAAGATCGCGCAGGCAGAAGTTCCGGACGGGGAGCTGCTCGAACTTGTAAAGGCAAAGTGCAAGCAAAACCCCAAGCTCATTGAAGATATCCAGAAGACATACCCGTCCGCGCCGGTCGACCTCGATAGCTATATTCAATCGTTATCGATCGGCAAGACATTGACGTTGCTGAAGAACAAGAGCTTGCCCACCATTCTGGGCTGGCTCGCAGGTATTTTCACGGCGGGCTTTGGCGCCGGAGTCGTTATCGGTAAGTTAGTCGGAGGGATCGGTGGAAAATGATGCAGGGGCCGGCCTGGTTTTTGGTGCCAACTCAGGCTCGCTAGCCAGGAAAGAACCACACAGCCGTGTTTGTGAGTTCCCTCACACTTCCCAGTGACATCCACACTTCAAATGCCATCCCTATAGGGCCCATGCTAAGTCACAGGAAGCCGGTTTCCGGCTTCCTAAGATTTCGCGTGTGTTCGCACAAAAAAGGCACGATCCTCGCCTGAGATTGCACTCTTAGGCCATCAATAAGCTGCCTTGGCGGCAACTGCGACCAAGGCGATGGTGCTCACACGCGACCCAAAGTTCATGCGGAGGTAAATCATGGCCATAACCAAGCAGGATGCCCTCGACTACCACAGTAAGCCACGCCCAGGAAAGGTGGAAGTCGTCCCTACCAAGCCTTGTCGCACCCAGCGCGATCTCAGCCTTGCCTACACCCCCGGCGTAGCTGTTCCCTGCCTTGAGATCGAGAAAAACCCGCAGGATGCATTCAAATACACCAACAAGGGCAACCTGGTCGCGGTAGTGACCAACGGCACCGCCGTGCTCGGCCTCGGCGACATCGGCGCGCAAGCCGGCAAGCCCGTTATGGAAGGCAAGGGCGTCCTGTTCAAAAGATTCGCAGGCATTGACGTTTTCGACATCGAGCTGGATACCAAGAATCCCGACGAGATCATCAAAGCCTGTCAGTTGCTGGAGCCCACTTTCGGCGGCATCAACCTGGAAGACATCAAGGCCCCCGAGTGTTTCTACATCGAGGAAACCTTAAAGAAGACCATGAAGATTCCCGTCTTCCACGATGACCAGCATGGAACTGCCATCATCTCCGGCGCAGCACTGGCGAACGCCGTCGAGCTCACCGGCAAGCGGCTCGATCAGATCAAAGTTGTGGTCAATGGCGCTGGAGCCTCCGGCATCGCCTGTGCCGAGCACTACATCTGCATGGGCGTGAAGCGCGAGAACATCACCATGGTCGATACCAAGGGCGTCGTCTACAAGGGCCGCAAAGAAGGAATGAATCCTTACAAGGAGCGCTTCGCTAAAGAGACCTCAATGCGCACCCTGGCTGACGCCGCCAAAGGCGCCGACGTGCTACTCGGCTTGTCCAAGAAAGGCGCATTCACGCCGGAGATGATCGCTTCGCTGGCGCCGCGTCCGGTTGTCTTCGCCATGGCGAATCCTGATCCGGAAATCACCTATGAGGAAGCGCGCGCCGTCCGCGATGACATCATTATGGCGACCGGCCGCTCCGACTATCCCAATCAGGTAAACAACGTTCTCGGTTTCCCGTTCATCTTCCGCGGCGCGCTCGACGTGCACGCCACCACCATCAACGAGGAAATGAAGCTGGCGGCAACCTATGCGCTGGCTGCCCTGGCCAAGGAAGATGCTCCCGACTCGGTCCGCCGTATTTATCCCGAAGAGTGCCTGAAGTTCGGCGTGGACTACATCATTCCCAAGCCGTTCGATCCCCGTGTGCTGGTATGGGAAGCGGCAGCCGTCGCCAAAGCGGCCATGGAAACCGGTGTCGCGCAGAACCCGGTGAACATCGAGGAATATCGCGAGCAGCTTGAAAAGCGGCTGGGCAAGACCCACGAACTGATGCGCTTGATGGTCCACAAGGCCCAGGCCAACCCCAAGCGTGTGGTTTTCCCCGAGGGCAATCACCAGAAGATACTGCGCGCCTGTCACGTGCTGATCGAAGAAAAAATTGCGATTCCCATTTTGCTGGGCCGCACCAATGAAATCCAGCGGGCGGCGGCTGATCTGGGAGTTTCGCTTACCGGCATCAGCATCATCGAACCTGAGACCGCACCTCGCCGTCAGGAATACGTCAACGAGCTGTTCCGGCTGCGGCAGCGGCGTGGAGTCACTCTGGGCGGGGCCAATGAGCTGATGAACGACCGTAACATCTTCGGCTCAATGATGGTCCGCATGGGCGATGCGGACGCCCTTGTATCCGGCGTCACGCAGAATTATCCCGACACCATTCGTCCGGCGTTGCAGGTCATCGGAGCGCGCGAGGGAATTCACAAGGTCTCCGGCATGTACATCATCATCACTCGCACCGGCGACCTGTACTTCCTGGCCGACGCCACGGTCAACATTGAACCGACCGCGGAAGACCTGGCGGAGATCGCACTCTGCGCCGCCCAGGAGGCGCGGCGCTTCGAGATCGAACCCCGCGTGGCCATGCTGTCGTTCTCCAGCTTCGGCAGCACCAAACATCCGCTGTGCGACAAAGTAAGGCGCGCGGTCGAACTGGTCCGCTATGCCGACCCAACCTTAATCATCGACGGCGAACTGCAAGGCAATATCGCCGTCAGCCCCAATAAGCTGGAAGCGGCGTTCCCGTTCTCCACGCTGAAAGATGGGGCAAACGTGCTGATCTTCCCCGACCTGCAATCCTGCAACATCGCTTGCAAGCTGCTCGGCCCGCTGGGCGGCGCAGAGGTGGTAGGCCCAATCCTGGCTGGCATGGCAAAGCCGGTCCATCTGCTGCAGCGCGGCGCTGAAGTAGAAGACGTCGTCAACATCGCGACTATTGCGGTGGTGGATGCCCAGGACAGCGCGATTCCAGAGGCGGCCCGCCTGGCCGGCGCGGTGGCCAGCGTGGGATAGAAACTTTAACCATGTTGTACTGAAGGCGCGCTGGAAACGGCGCGCCTTTTTTGATCAGCGTTCCAAAGGAAGAGTGATACCCATTGGCAAAAGGGCCGCGCACGGGCGAACGAAGACGGTCTCAGAAAGCTAAGAAGACCTCGCTCCCATTGGTGGGAAACTTGAGATGAATCCCGCGCCCGCGATTCACCGCAATGGTTTTCGGAATGTCCAGCGCGCTGAGCGGGATACTGCGGTCCTGTCCGTCCGATGTCACATGCAAATAGGTTGCATGTAGTACGTAATGGTCCGCCTCAAACCGCTCGCCGTTCACAAGCACAAAAATGGTTTTCGGAGCAGGCTTCGCCGCAACCGTGCTCTGCGTTACTGGCGCATTGATCCACTGCGGTACACCGGCGCCGGCAGGGGCTGGCCGATTGCCGGCTTCCTGGGTCTCAGACTTCGCCGGCAGTCCGGCGCTCCTCAGCAGGTAACGCAGATATGCCTCTCCTCCTCCGCCGCCCTTACTTGCAGTGATGTTGCCGTTCTGGTCGATCACGACGTAATGGGGATAGCTGTGAACCCCAAAGCGCGCGGCAAGGCTGTGGCCATCGCTGACCACGACCGGGCATGATCGCGGGCTCGCTTGCAGATATTTCCTGACAACAGCCTCTGACTCGCCATCATCCACAGCGAGCACGACCAATCCGCTGCTGCCGAACTCAGCCTGAATATTGTCCAGCGCCGGCTGGTCGTGACGGCACACCGGGCACCACGTGGTCCAGAACTGCAGCAGGACGACACTGCCGCTCAGCGAGTTACTGCTGACCGTTTGGCCATCCAGTGTGGTGGCCGTAAACTGTGGTGCGGGCACCCTGCTGTCGGCGGCCGCAAATCCAGCGAGGAGCACAGCCGTCAGCAAGGCATAGAGAATCCGCATGGCGCAAGGGCTCGTGATCGTTCTTCCCATCACAACAGCTTATCTGCGGCGCCTTCGCTTGGATGTGACAGCAGTCCCAATCCCCTGTGACACCTCAGTATTCGCATGAACAGCACGCTGGCGGGACACGACGAAGAGAATTAGCATTGCCGCAGCGCGGTATCGCTCAGGCCGCATCCAACCGCGCAAGAACTCTGCGCAGCTGCCACAGAACGGCCGCCAAAGCCGCAAGCGCCAAGCTCCACCCGATGAAGGCAAGCTTCACGACCCATGCCGGCGCCGCGCCTACTCGCCTCAGCAGAAAGGGTAGAAAATTCCACGTGGTGATGTGAACGTAGTCCCACGGGTCCCAATGCATTGCGTGGGTATCCAGACCCCAGGCATTTACCTTTCCCAGGGCGAACGCAACGATGTTCGTCAGGCGCAAGGCGATCACGAAGGTCGGATGGCCAATCGTCTCCATCTGGTAGATCTCGAGCGGCAGCCAGAAGGCCAGCGACGAGACCTGCACCACCGCACTGATGATGCATAGCGCGATTCCTACGCTCCAGGCCACGGTTCCCACGGCGTTGCGATAACGCAGCAGCAGCGGAACAGCCAGCATCGCCGCCAATTCGGCGCTGGTGGAGACGTAGCGGTCGCCCCAGGAGAAGTCGCCGCTCCAAACGGTGTATCGCGCATAGAAGCTGATGTAGCCCAGTAACAGCAGAAATCCGCTGATAACGTACGCTTTGACGGCGGGGTTGAACCGTTTCCAGGCCACTGCGGCAAGAAGAATCATGACGACCAGCAGCGGATCAAAGAGAAAGATCGACTTCTCGGGCGAGAACAGCGCCCCAAAGAAGCCGACATGGAACGGTGTTTCCCACGGATAGCCAGCGGGCAGGGTTGGTTCTCGCTGCCGGGCTTCGCGGGCGACTATGCTCACGTAGGTGTTGATGAACGATCCAAAGCGATAATACTGATACAGCCTGTCGAGCAGGCCGAAAAACAGGTACACAGGAAGAGCAACCGCAATGTAGCTCCGGCAGCGGTCCCAGAGCGCGCTGCCACGAATTCCTTCGAACCACATCACGAGCAGCACAAAAACTGCGCCCGCCAGCAGATCCATGCCCGTGGTGAGACGCGTAAGCAGATTGAGCCCGAAGGCGACCGAGCCAATCAGGAGCGCGCGCCGGCTGTCACTGCACAGCCACTCGTATTGATAGGACAACCCGATGAGCGTCAGCAAAAAGATGTAATTGTTCTCCATCATGTTCTGCGTGTAGTGGAGATGAGTGGTCAACAGAAGTAGAGATAAAACGCCAGCGATGGAATCCTTCACGCCGAAGTTCAATTGCCGGAGAAAGCGAGAGCACACCAGCGCCGTCAGCACGGTGACCAGTATGTTGATGGTATAGCTAACGAATATATTCTTTACGCTGGGATCAGTTCCGTTGTAGTTAGCGAAGACGGGCAGCCGCTCCACGTACGTCCCAACCACGTCCGCCGGCAGCAGGAGCAGCGATTGTCCGATGCCATACCAGCTCTGCAGCTTGCCACCGCGGCCGTGCACGCCAAATTCGGGATACTCCTGCGGAAACACGGGCG
>JBEKTC010000171.1:0-11388 GCA_049516475.1 Candidatus Korobacteraceae bacterium
TTCAGCCGCCATCGACCAAGATTAGCATTAAGCAACTTGACCGAAAGAGGCGTCTGAGTCTAGATGGCCGAGTCTTACCGCCATCTCGTGTTCCTCGATCAGCCCCTCTTGCCAGAAAGATGAAAATTACGAAACGAAGCCAGTAAGTCTTTTGTTATGAGCAGGCGAAGGAAAATGTTAACAAACAGTGCGGCAGGGAACAGCGACAGGGTTTCGATCGAGAATTCAGGATGACTGGCGCGTCGGATTGACGTAGCTAGAAATCAACGCCCCGAGGGGCAGGACATTGAAATCGGTGACACCGTACACCAAAAGTGCCGGCCGCCGATTCATTGTTCATATGGTTCGTTGACAACTAAATCACGTAAGGGCAGCCGTCAGGCTGGCTGCCCTTCCAGTCGTTCTGCAAATCGATGTCGGTTACTGGACGAGAGCGCTTGCCGGATCCGGGTCAGCCGGATCGCGGTGCGGCAATGGCAGTTGCTGTGCGGCCAGCGCGATCTCGTGGGCGAAGAGCGTTTCCCGCAGAGGTGCTGTGGTTTGTGCCATCCATTTTGCCAGAGTGACGGGGGCAAACGGCGGGATTGTTGTGGGATTCATTTCGCCGAAGTCGTGCAAAATTCGACCGCTTTGTGCGGCATTAATCTGCAGTGCCGAGCGGACGCGGCTACTCCCTAATGCTTTTTGACTAGCGAAATGTTGTGGCGATTTACGTGCAGCCGAAGGCGAAGCCGAGTGCCGCGCAGATCTCACTTAGGCGTTCCGAGCGCAGCATTGCTACCCGACGCCCCAGATGGGCTTTGGAGACCGTGACGACGTTGTGGAGATTGATGGCGCACGTATCTTTCATTCCGTCCTTCTCGGTCAAAATGACTTCGGACGGCACACCGCGGATTGTGGAAGTGATGGGCGCCACAGCGACGGCGGATAAATAGGACATGGCGCTGTCCCTCGTGAGCACGACGACGGGCCTTTGCTTGTCGGGGTGAGGAAACCGGTACAAGCGGACTTCGCCGCGCCCTATCACTCCGGCCACGATGCCACCCGTTCCCAAGTCGCAGCGTCACCCGCCACATCCGGACGTCTCCCGTAACCCCGCCGATCGCGAGCCTCGACCTCGCGCGCACGAAGGTGTTTTAAGTGTTCGCGAAGGGCCTCTCGAATCAAAGAGGAACGGTTGACTCGCGCCCGTTTGGCCGCTCCATTCGTGGCCCGAAGCAACTCCGAATCCAACACTACCTGGATGGTTTCCATACTGTGGAGCATACTCCACAGTATGGTCAACAATCAACCGAACCCAGCAGCAGGGTGCCCACAGCGCCCGGTTGCCAAGCAGAAGCTGAAAACGAAGTAGAGACCTTGCAGCGCGCGACTGCTCTTGAAGTAGAAATTCCGACACCGTATGCGCCGTCTGATATCGCACAAGAAGTGGCCTCAGCGGTCGCCACAAGTTATGTCCCCCGCGACTCATTGTCTATGTGGACTTGACAACTAAATCACGCAAGGGCAGACGTCAGGGCGGCTGCCCTCCGGCATTCGGCAAACCGGTGTCCGTTACTGGCTTTTCACTTGCCGGCCGGGCGCTCCTCCAACGTAACTTTCAGAGGCGTGCCGTAGCGGGTACCCGCCGGCAAAGATCTTAGACCTCCGCTCCTGGAGCTACTAGGACGGAGTGTACAATCGGTGTGCCGTTCCTCCTTTTCCTCAGCGCCCAATCCCGGCCTAATCGAGCCGCTGCGCGGATCATGAATTCCCATAGACTTGTCTGCTGTTGGAGTAGAGGTGCCGACGTAGTATTCTGTTAGCATCTAAAAAGGTGCTTAAGATGAGTAGACCTATGCTTGACATTACGAGTGACATCCAATCACTGACGACTTTTCGCCGTCGTTCCGGCGACTTCATGAAGCAGCTCAAGAAGAGCAAACGCCCGGCGGAAGAAGGCATACGCCAGGGTCTGGACGACGTGGCACATGGACGCACCCGCCCTTCGCGTGAAGTATTCGACGAGATTCGCCGCCAACATGACATACCGCGTTGAACTCGCTAATCGCGCAGTTCGCGATCTTGAAATCCTTTATGTGGAGAAGAATGCCGCGGAGTCTCAGGGCGCCGCTCGGTGATACAACGGTCTCGAAGAGGCTGTGTACACACTAGCAAAGTTTCCTTATCGCTGCCCTGTTGCCCCAGAAGCTCGGACGATTAAGCGAAAGTTGTTGCACCTGCTTTACGGCAAAAAGCCTTACGTTTATCGAGTCATTTATGAAGTCGATGAGCGGCGGCAGACGGTCTGGGTGCTCACGATTCGTCATGGCGCGAGGCGAAAGCTCACGCCGTCCTGTCTCGCATAAAAATCCACCTCGGGGGAGGCTGACCGCATTCATGATCGATGATTCGGCCGTCGGACGCTTAACAAGTGAAGCCCGACAACTTGTGGAGCTAAGCGTCCGCGATTCCAGAACCGGCATCATCGCGCAGCCATGCCTGGGGATCGTTCTCGGGTAACTGCTGAATGTCCGGGTTTTGCATGATCGTGCGCGCACAAGTGTTCCAGCGCAGAATTGCGTCGTCGTTTCCCGGGTGCGCAAACTTCATCGCCGTCTCGTAGTGACTCATGGCATCCCGCAGAGCGTGATATGCGGAAATACCAGCCCCAGGATCACCGTGACGAAGGCGGGCATTTCCCAGACGCTCCCAGATGACGCCGGCGTAATATTCCTGCTCGTAGTCTCCCTTAATGCCAGCGAGAACCTCCAGGGCTCCTTTCGGCTGCGCATTGGAGTGGAATTGATCCGTCCGCGCAAGGAGCAGGGCGATCAGCGCCTGCTGGTGATCGGGCACAATGGCCAGAATGTCGAGGCAAATGCTTTCTGCAAGAGCCGGTTCATTCAGCAGCCTGTAGCGCTCTACCTTTTCAAGTGTGTGGGGAATACTTTGCACTGAAATGGGCTTAAGTTCGAAATGCATAACGTCTCCTAAGCTTTCGTTTGGCTGAAGGCGCGGAACAATTTTGAGAGTGGATCGAAAAATCGATCCACCACCCGTTCCTTTAGCGGAATGATGGCATTGTCTGTAATTGTGATGCCCTCTGGGCACACCTTGGTACAGCACTTAGTGATATTGCATAGGCCGATGCCGAACTGCTTTCGCAGATCTTCAACGCGATCACCGGTGTCCAAAGGGTGCATTTCCAGCGCTGCTACATACACCAGGAATCGTGGCCCAATGAACTGTTCGTGCATGTGGTGGTCCCGCAAGACGTGGCAAACATCCTGACAGAGATAGCACTCGATGCACTTTCGAAACTCCTGCACTCGATCCACGTCTTCGGGGGCTATGCGCCAGGTGCCGTCTTCGGCATCAGGCTTGCGCGGTTGGAATTTCGGAATCCGCTGCTTCACCTTGTAATTCCACGACACGTCTGTGACCAGGTCCCTCATGTGAGGAAAAGCCTTCATAGGCTCGACCGTCACAGGTTTGTCGAGCGGCAGAGTGTTCAGCCGGGTCATACACATCAATTTCGGCATTCCGTTGACTTCGGCCGAACAGGAACCGCATTTCCCCGCCTTGCAATTCCAGCGGACGGCAAGATCGCCGGCATGTTCTGCCTGGATTTGATGAACGGCGTCAAGCACCACCATCCCTGCCGAGACTTCGGCAGTGTAGTCCTGGAACTGTCCCTGACCTTTTTCTCCACGCCAGATGCGGAACGTTGCCGTCGCCATCACTTCATCTCCTCAACAATTTGCTTCAGGTCTTCTCGCATGGGCGGGATCGGCTCGCGCATGAGCCGCACTTCTCCATTCTGTCCTTTCCGCGCCACGATATTGAATTTCCCGCACTGCTCGTCTTTGGCTGGATAATCATCCCGGAAATGAGCGCCGCGGCTTTCCTTTCGTTCCAGAGCCGAGTACGCCACAATTTCTGAGACCGTCAGGAGATTGTGCAGGTCGAGCGCGGTGTGCCAGCCGGAGTTGTATTCCCGGTTGCCGTCTACACTGACGGTCTCGCTGACGATTCTTAATTCTCGAATTCGCTCTAGCGCTTGCAGCATCTCCTGCTCTTGGCGAACGATCCCAACCAGGTCCTGCATTATGTCTTGGAGCCTGTGTTGCACGCTGTATGGGTTATCGGCGCCGTTTTGCTCGAAGGGTCGAAGAGCGCATTTTTCTGCGGATTCAAGTTCCTGAGTATTAATGGCGCCGAATGCGTTTTCTCTGGCGAATTTTGCCGCGTACTCTCCTGCGCGCTGCCCGAAAACCAGTAGATCGGAAAGCGAATTCCCACCTAGGCGGTTGGCGCCATGCAACCCTGCCGCACATTCTCCCGCTGCAAACAATCCCGGGACGTCCGACATTTGGGAATCGGCATCCACCCGGACTCCGCCCATCATGTAGTGGGTCGTAGGCCCGACCTCCATTGGCTCCTGGGTAATGTCGATATCGGCCAGTTGCTTGAACTGGTGATACATGCTGGGAAGCTTCTTCTTGATATGTTCGGCAGCGTTAGGAAGCCTCTCTTTAATCCAGGCGATGTCGAGGAACACGCCCCCATGCGGGCTTCCGCGTCCTTCCCGCACCTCTTGCCGAATGCAACGGGCCACGTGGTCGCGGGTCAGCAGGTCCGGCGGGCGCCTGGCGTCCTTATCGCCTTGGGTGTAGCGCCAGCCCTCCTCCTCGGAGTCGGCGGTCTGGTTTACATAAAGCGGAGGAATGTCCTTGAACATGAAGCGCTCACCGTTTCTGTTGCGCAATACTCCGCCTTCGCCACGGACTCCTTCCGTCACCAGAATGCCGCGAACGCTGGGCGGCCAGATCATTCCCGTCGGATGGAACTGCACGAATTCCATATCCATCAGCGACGCGCCCGCGTCGTATGCCAGAGCGTGGCCATCTCCGGTATATTCCCAGCTGTTGCTGGTGATTTTGTAAGCCCGTCCAATTCCGCCTGTCGCCAGAACGACGGCCTTCGCGCGAAACAGGTGAAATCGCCCGCGCTCACGATCGTAACCAAACGCTCCCGCGATGCGATCGCCATCTTTCAGCAACGTTACGATCGTGTGTTCCATGAAGACGTCTAAGCCGAGATGTATACCGTGATCTTGCAGCGTACGTATCATCTCCAGCCCCGTCCTGTCGCCCACATGCGCCAGCCGAGGATAGCGATGCCCACCAAAATTGCGCTGCAGAATGCGCCCATCGCTGGTGCGATCGAACAGGGCGCCCCAGGCTTCGAGTTCCCGCACACGGGCCGGAGCCTCTTTGGCGTGGAGCTCCGCCATCCGCCAGTTGTTCAGATACTGACCTCCGCGCTCTGTGTCAGCAAAGTGAACGCGCCAGCTGTCGCGATCGTCCACATTGGCCATGGCCGCGGCTATTCCACCCTCGGCCATCACGGTATGGGCTTTGCCGAGAAGCGACTTCGTAATGACTGCGACTTTTGCGCCCGCGGCTGAAGCCTCGGTAGCAGCGCGCAGCCCGGCCCCGCCCGCTCCAATGATCACAACATCGTGTTCGTGCGTGATGTACTCGGCCACTAAACGATCCTCCAGTCCGTCCACACACCCATCGAGCACATTCGCACGTAAAGATCAGCAAATGCCACGCTGAAGAGACTGCACCACGCAAAGACCATGTGCCGCCGGTTGAGACAACTCACACAGTCGTAGACCCGCTTGCGGGTTGGGGCGCCGGCCAGTCGGTCGCGAAAGCCACCAACAATATGGCGAAGAGAGTGGCAGCCAAATGCATACGAGCTCAGCAGCACCAGGTTAGCCAGCAGGACCAGTGTGCCGACGCCGATACCGAATCGGCCATTAAACCAGAACGCATTCCACACGTCGTGTGCAAGAAGAACAAGAAACACCAGCGCCAGATAAAGAAAATAGCGGTGAATGTTTTGCATGATTAGCGGAAAGGATCGTTCGCCGAGATATGTCTTTCGCGGCTCGCCCACTGTACACGACGGCGGGTCGGCCCAGAAAGCTTTGTAATAAGCGCCTCGATAGTAATAGCAAGTGAGACGAAATCCGCCCGGCGCCCAAAGAATGAGCATGGCCGCAGTGACCCCGGCAGGCATCCAGGCCGGCATTCGGCCAAACCAGCTGTCCGGAGAGCCAAACAATTCGGGCGAGTAAAAAGGCGAGAGATACGGTCCGAACCGGTAGTGCTGCCCCTGCAACGCCGCCCAGGTGGAATAGACAATGAATGCAGAGAGACCGAGAAACACGACGACAGGTTGCACCCACCAGTTGTCGACGCGCCGTGTCTGTCCAAAACCCGTGCGCGTCAAAGGGACGTCAATGAGCGCCATCCAGCCTCCTCACCCTTAGGATCGCAATGACCAGAACCCCACACCAACAACCGATACATCGCGATTGAACCCGAAGCCTAGATATCATACAAGCAAAATCTTTGTTGCGGTTCTAGAGGCGCCTCGGCATCCGAACCGGCAACACTACAGGGCGTTGTCCTGCACAAAATCTGCAACATTGACCCTGGCCCGCTCTATGGTACAGTTGCGTGACCGCCGCTTCGTGAGTCGGCGGTCTCATCGGGCGGAACAAGGTTGATGACCACCGGACGTAACATTCGCAGCTACGATTACGTGAACCATCCGTACGATCGCGTCCGCGATACCCTCAAACAGAACTCCGTCGCAGTGTTCCAGTCTGCTACAAAGGCTGCTGCTTCCCGCGCAGAATCGGTGGCCGCAGAGTTGCACGTCGACTTTGCCGGCATGGGGGTGAAGGCCGACATCAAGATCCTCGTGAAAGGCATCGAGGAGAAGGTCGCTGATGCCACTTCAAGCGCCAGCACGAAATTGCTCTTGGAATGGGAGGCCGCAACCTTGCCACGGTTGTTTCCCCTCATGCGGGGCGAGCTTTCCGTGTACCCGCTGACCTCGACCGAAACCCAGCTGGATTTCTCCGGGATTTACGAACCGCCCTTGGGTGCCGTGGGAAAGACCATGAACGCCATCGTCGGCCATCGCATCGCAGAGGTGTCGGTACATCGCTTCGTCAGTGACGTCGCAAGATACCTTCGGCAAGTCCTGGCCGGATAGTGGTCACGGCGACCCTCTCCGACGGTGGTTCGCCTGCTAGAGTCGGGTCAGGGTATCCTGTAACCGTATAGTGTTCGTTTCTGTGCTCTCATGTGCAGCTGTGGGAGGGGCGATGAATAACGCAATTCGCACATCGGCCGTTCTGGGAATTCTCGGTCTGCTTTTGCTGGCCAGCGCCGGATGCGTCAGTCAAAAGAGTGTCGATGACCTAAGCAAGCAAATGGCGGATGTGAACGCCAGATTGACAAAATTGGAGCAAGCAGAGACTCAAAAGTCTCGCGACACTGCTGAACAGCAAGCTAACAAAGACTGGAATAAGACTCTTCTGGACAAAGCCATAGCAGACGCAGATAAACGCAGACAGGATTGCAAGGCTGCGGCGGAATGGGACTTTAACAATTGGGTGCGTGTTAACGGAACTCCGGTTCCGGGTAAGGCGGAAGCATACTCAGCTGCCCCTGAGGTCATCAAGCAAGCCCAGGCCAAAGAGGATAAAGCTGAAGCCGACTGTCAGAAAGATTACGAGAATGCCTTGCAAGCAGCACAACTCAAGTATTCGCAATGAACACTCGAGAGACATTCCAGCTACTTATTTATATTTATAGGCGCTAGGAGGTGCCCTGTTTGGCGCCTTTTTCGCGAATCTGGGTTTGGGCTGGGCATCACCGTAAATGACGAGTTGCCCTTGCACTCAGCGAGTAAAATTGAAACAGCAGTCGGATCAATCAGCTCCGCAGATCATTTTCCAAGGAGGCCATCATGTTGAGTCCTTGTGTGATCTTGCTAACTTTGTTGCTGTGCGCGTTCCCTGTAACCGCACAGGAAAGCCAAGCTCCCGCTCAAGCCACAACATCAAGCTCGTCCACGATTCCCGCTGAAGCAGTTCATCAGGTCAATCCGGTCAAGCCAACTTCCGAATCACTCGCCATGGGCAAGAAATACTACGGTTACGATTGCGCCATGTGCCATGGAAATAATGGCGATGGCAAGGGAGAGGTAGCCCTCTCCGAGAAATTTAAGATAGGTGACTTTACTGACCCAACGACTTTGAAGGGCAGAACCGACGGAGAACTCTTCTACATCATAAAGAATGGCCGAGGCCAGATGCCACCCGAAGGAGATCGAGTAAAACCGACTGAACTTTGGAATATGGTCAACTATATCCGATCACTTTCGAACAAGAAGGGCCAGTAAGAATGCCCGATACGACGTGCCCATAGCGGTGGTTTCCGGCCAATCCAAACGAACACCGCTTGGGTGGGCGCTTTTCTCCGTGTGGCTCGTGCCGAAGCCGCCTAATGCTGATTTGAAAAAGGAATTACGCGGCAGTAGAGGCAGTGGCGCTCATTTGGAACGTTTGAGCAGTTGTCATACTCGCAAAAATAGGAGAGAAAACTATGAACCAAAACACTACGGCAAGAAGCGCATTCATCGTGTTTCTATCGGTGGCAGCAGTTCTGCTGCTATGTGGCGTTGCCGGTGCGCAAAGCGCTCAAATCCAGGGAGTCATCAACGGACGAAGCGGCGCAACCATGACCGTTCAGACACAGGACTCGGGCAACGTGGTTGTCCTTCTTAACGATTACACCAGTGTGGAAGACGTAGCGGGCATATTTCATGCTCGCAAGAAGCAGATGGGCTTGACGGTTCTGGAGCCCGGCCTTCAAGTTCAGGTGCAGGGGAACTACAACGCCCAGAACCAGTTGGTAGCAAACACCATCAAGTTCAATGGCAAGGACCTGCAAACCGCTAGCGATATTCAAGCTGGCGTAACCCCGGTGGAGCAGCAGGAGCAATTGCAGAAGGAGCAGGCGGCCAAGCAGGAAGGGCAAATCCAAAAGGAACAGGCAGCCATGAAGCAGCAACAGCAGGAGATGGCTGCCGCACAGGCTAAGATCGCCGCCGACAAGGCGGCGATCGCAGCCGTCAACAAGCGCTTTGGCGAGCTGGCCGATTACAACATCTGGGATGAGGTCACGGTACTCTTCGGCAACGACAAGGTCACGGTTGATCCACAGTACAACGCTAAATTGCTGGCGCTGTGCCAGAAGGCCAAGACGGTCAACGGCTACGTGATTCAGGTGAAGGGCTATGCATCGGCTGTGGGCTCTGCTGCGCTTAACCAGAAGCTGAGCCAGGAGCGGGCGGCCAACGTCACCGACATCCTGGAGCAGAAGGGCGGCATTCCTCTAACCAACATTTTGGCGCCGGGCGCGATGGGCACCAGCAAGCAGGTCGCTCCAGACACGACCGTCGAGGGCCAGGCCGAGAACCGGCGCGTCGTGGTTAGGGTGCTACAGAACAAAGGCATCGCGGGAACATAAGTCTTTTGGGGTGTGTCATTGAGCTGGAGATCGACGCGTAGCGGGTGACTGCTGCACTGTAGGGTAGGGTCGCGGAGGTCGTTGCCGGCCGACGCTGGAGGAGTTTCTGAAGGACGGCTTGTCCGCAGCAGTCTCCGCCCGTGCATTGATGAGTTTCGCGAAAGTAGCATATTCAGGTGTTTTAAGTGACTCCATAGGGTTAAGATTAGGAGCCGCACGGAGGACACCAAATGGATCTACTAGGCTTGATTGCGTTGGGCGTTGTGGCTTTCGTTGTGCTCTACCTGATTCTGGCAAGCTTCTTCACCGTGCTCACGGCCGAGGTCGCGGTGATCACCCGATTCGGCAAGTTCCTTCGGGTCGCCGAGCCGGGTTTGAACTGGAAGCGGCCGTTCTTCGATTCCGTGGCCGGCATAGTAAGTCTGCGTGTGAATCAGATTACCCTGACCATGGAGACGAAGACCAAAGACAACGTGTTCGTCACCATTCCTATTTCAGTGCAGAACCGGGTTTGTCCCGAAAAAGTCTACGATGCTTTCTATAAATTGTCCGATCCGGTGGCGCAGATCAAATCCTACGTCGAGCAGGTGATCCTGGGGCATGTTCCGGGAATGACGCTGGACGAAGTGTTCGCCTCGCAGTCCAGTATCGCAGCGGCGGTCAAGCAGGAACTGGACGCGGATATGGCGTTATTCGGATACGAAATTGTCAATGTGCTGGTGACCGATATTGTTCCCGATGCAAAGGTGAAGTCGGCGATGAACGACATCAACGCGGCCCAGCGCGAACAGGTGGCGGCCAACGCCCGGGGCGAGGCGGAGAAGATCCTGGTGGTCAAAAAAGCCGAGGCCGAAGCCGAGAGCAAGGCCCTCCAGGGACAGGGGATCGCGAATCAAAGGAAGGCCATCATCGAAGGACTGCAGAACTCCATCGAACAGTTCCAGAAGGTGGTGGAGGGGGCGTCCGCGAAAGAAGTCATGCAGTTAGTGCTGGTCACGCAGTATTTCGACACCCTGAAGTCCATTGGCGAGAATGACAAAAGCAGCACGTTGTTTCTGAGTCACTCGCCCGCCGCTGTCAGGGATGTTTCCGACCAGATCCTCCAGTCCATGCTAGTGGCGGAGAGGGCGAACGGCTGAGAACGAAACAGCTACCGCTCGAGAGCGGTAACCTCCTTGAAATATTCGGTCAGCAGGCGCGAGAAGTGGCCATCGCGAGCGTCTGTGTCAGAGGTTTGGTGCGGCGACTCAACATCGTGGGGATTTATAGATGGAATACTTCTTCCAGTGGCTCAGCGGCACGGTCGGGCAGAATGCCGCCTTCCTGGACGAAGAAGCCGGCCATCTCGCGTTGCCATCGTTCGTTCACTTCTCGCTTCGCCATTTCGGAGCGAGCACGATTGAAATCCGGCGTCTCGAGATAGCCAACCAGAAGCCCGTCTGATCTCAGAAACAACGAGTAATTCGTCCAGCCGGTTTCGCGCAGTGCGTCCAACATTTCCGGCCACACCGCACGATGCCGAGCCTTGTATTCCTCGAGTCGTTCAGGCTTCACCTGTAATACGAAGCAGATACGTTGCATTGTTTCCTCGCAATTACCGCAAGTATGCCTCCCGCAGCCCGCCGTCAACCGGTATTACGTGGCCGGTGGTCTTGGCGCTCTGATCACTCGCCAGCCAAACACAGATTTTTGAAGCGAGTGAGTTGGACAGCATCAGGCATGAATCGTCTCGCCATATTGCTGGAATCGCTCAACTTGTTTGTTCCATTGATCGGTCTCGGAGGGTTCGAATACTTCAACAGGAAATGACCGGTCTACAACAGCCCGAACCTCTTCAAGCGAGGCAGCATCGCCGCGAGCAAGAATCTGAATGGCAATGTTGCCCAGGGCGGTGGCTTCGGCTGGTCCCGCCAATACCCGTCTGCCTGTCGCATCGGAAGTGAACTGATTCAAAAGGCGATTTTTGGAGCCTCCACCGATGACTCTGATCTGCTCGATAGGA
>JBEKTC010000172.1:0-9634 GCA_049516475.1 Candidatus Korobacteraceae bacterium
GGTAGAGCTAGCCTTCAGGCTAGCGTCTAAGTGCTTTATTTTCGATTCCGAGTCGGCTTCAGCCGACGGCACAACTCGCGTTCAACGACTTTTTCAGCGGCCTGTTCAGCCGTGCCAAAAGCTGCCGCCAAAGTCGTGGGCTCTAGCCCCTGTTAAATTTCAGCGGGATCGAGGGAATAACGACGAAGCGGGTGCCCCACACAAGCCGGGTTTGCTTGTGTGGGGATTTTTGTTCTGATAACAACGAACAGAATTGTCATCCCGAGCGACGAGCCCGCTCCGGGCGAGGAGTCGAGGGACCTGCTTTGCGTAGAACTGCGAAACCTGGAACCAATCCCTAATCCCTAATCCCTAATCCCTAATCCCTAATCCCTAATCCCTAATCCCTAATCCCTGCTTCACAATCCTCTCCACTTCCTCCACCACCTCGTCAATACTCTTGTGGGTGGTATCGACGTGAACCGCATCCGCCGCCGGCACCAGCGGCGACGCCACTCGCGTGCGGTCGCGCTCATCGCGCGCCGCGATCTCGGCCTGCACCCGTTTAGCCTCCTCCGGCGATTGCGATCCGTTCTGCAGGAAGCGCCGTTCGGCGCGCACCGTCTGCTCGGCGTCGAGGAAGATCTTCACCTCGGCGTTGGGAAACACGGCTGTGCCGATATCGCGGCCTTCCATCACCACGCCGCCGTTTGCGCCCAGCTCGCGCTGACGCGCCACCATCACCCGCCGAACCTGCGGGTGGGCCGACACTCGCGACGCGGCTGCCGTTACATCCGGCTCGCGAATGCGCCGCGACACATCATGCCCGTCCAGCAGTACTCGATTGCCGTCTCCGCTCGGTTCAAGTTGGATCACAGATTGTTCCGCCAACTGCCGCAGCGCCTCCGCATCATCCAGCGACACCTGCTGCTCCATCGCCTTCAACGCCAGCGCCCGATACATCGCGCCACTCTCCAGATTGATGTAGCCCAGTTTTCTCGCCAGCCGCGCGGCAATTGTGCTCTTGCCCGATCCCGCCGGGCCGTCAATCGCGATGACCAGCTTGCGCGGCGCGCTCATTCGGTGACAGTGCCCTTAGTGGGAGGTTTTGGCTTGGAGGATGCCAAGGACCTTCTTGGTCGCCGCTGTACCAGCGGCAAGCCGGGTCGCGGCGGAAGCGCTTCGAATTTCGCTCGCGGCGTGAACTCCTGCGCCAGTTGCACCTGTAGCGATGAAACCTGCAGCATCACGCGCCCGTCGACATGGACGAAGTTGAGTTCGCGTGCGGCTTGCAAAGCGTTGATGGCCTCGCGCACACGGGCGCGGCTGGTGAGCTTGGAGAAAAACTCCTCCACTTCTTGTTGCTGCGCCGCCAGAACACAATCCAGATACTTGGAAACCAAGGCCGTGAGCGACTCGGCCACCGAGATTTGCGTGCCCTTTTTTACCGCATCCGGCGACCAGCGATATAGCACGTCCCAGAAGACGCCCTCGTCCGGCTTGTAGTCGACACGGGTGATGCGCAGCTTGGCCCACAGTTCGTCGAGCGCGCGGTCCAGCGCCGACTCGGAGATCGCGCCGGCAACTAACTCGCGTAAACGCTCCTTCGAAATCGGACCCTCTTTTTCGATGACCTGAAACGCATGCAGCGCCAGCGGCGAGTATTCCGAGCGCGCGCCGGGCGTCGGCGCTTGCCGGGGATTACGGTCTCCCATGAGTCCATAGAAGTACGGAAAGACCGAGGCCGCGACGATGAAATTGTTTTCCGCAAAAACATTGGCCTCGTAGGCCGCTTTCTCGCGCAGCAACCGCACCATCAACTCCTTCGCTTCTTGCGCCTCCTGATCGGCAAAGGCCATGTGCGCTACGGGCAGCTTCTCGTCGCTACCCTTGTAAGCACCGACAAACGTTGGCGCCAGCACCGCAGGCCGCTGCGGATAAAGCAGACAAAATCCCACTGTGTCGATGAACTCACGTGCGTCTTCCAGCGCGCGGACCGGCCGCCCGTTCAGCCGCCACTTCTCGCGGCGCAGTTCCTGGAGTTGCTCTTCGTGCATAAGAAAGGCAGCAATTAGCGACTAGCAACTAGCAATTAGCTTTACAAATTTAGGCTGCGACAATTTTTCGAAGAAATATTGACCGCTGCTCTTTCTGCAAGAACATCGCAATATTGCGACGAGCGCCGCACAAACGCCTACGCTGATAATCAGAATGTCCACACTGTACCCAGCGCATTCACTCCTCGGCCTCCGCAGCTAGTTGCTAGTTGCTAATTGCTAGTTGCTCGCGCATCCTTCAGATGCGCTTGAACGCCCTCTGAATGTCCTTTACAGAATATCGCAGAACCACTGGTCGCCCATGTGGACAGCTCATGGGACAATCCGTCTTCGCCAACTCTTGCAGCAGCCACTCCATTTTGTTCTGCTCCAGCGGCATGTTCACCTTGATGGCGGCGTGGCAGGCGATGCTGGCGGCGATATTGGTGCGAATCTTCTCCAGGTTCAGCGACTGCTCCTCGCGCTCGAACTGCTCCAGAATCTCGTGCAGCAAATGTTCGACGTCGCCGGCCACGACTCCCGCCGTCGTCGTCTTCACCGCGATCGTCCGCGAACCGAAAGGTTCCACCTCGAAGCCGTTGCGGTTCAGTTCGTCGGAAATTTCCGCGAACACCGCCATCTGTCCCGGCGTCAGCTCGACGATCAGCGGCATCAGCATTTGCTGCCGCTCCGGCGACTCCGCCAGCCGCTGCTTGCAAATCCTTTCGAACAGAATGCGTTCGTGCGCCACGTGCTGATCGATGATCCACAGTCCCTGCGGATTGATCGCCAGGATGAACGAGTCGCGAATCTGCGCCACGGGCTTCAGCGTCGCCAGCGACTCCAGGCCGGCGGGAACATCTTCATCCGCCACCTCGGGCGAGCAGCCGTTTCCACCCGGAGCCAGCGCCGCCGCTGGACCTCCAAACGTCTGCGGCCCAAAGCGCGCTACGGGGACCGCTGCGTTGGCTTCGACGGCGAACCCGCCGCCCTCAAACTGCAACGGCGCAGTGAACGGAGGAAGCTGCTGCGCGCGCAGCGCGAAGGCCGCATCCGCCTCTGTCAAGTGCAGTTCGCTGCCGGTAAAATCTTGCGCGCCCGACGTCAACGAGGGCGAGGCGCTCGGACTCGCATGCATCTCCGTCATGAACGACGGCACCGGCCGCGACTTCATCAGCACCGCCCGCACCGAGTCGCGAATGAAGTCGTGCAGTATCGACGACTGGCGGAAGCGCACTTCGGTCTTTGACGGATGCACGTTCACATCAACCTCAGTCGCCGGCATTTCCAGAAAGAGCAGCACCACCGGATACACCGTTGGCGGATTGATGTTGCGATAGGCTTCCGTCAGCGCGTGCTGCACCAGTCGGTCGCGAATCAGCCGCCCATTCACGAAGATGAAGATCGAGTTGCGGTTGAGCTTCTGGATCTCCGGCCGTGAAACGAATCCGTGCAGCTTCATTTCGCCCTTCACTGGCTCTTGTGGCTCTTCCACTTCGCTGCGCCGCCACGGTGGAGGCTGCGGCAGGCCGACGCGCTCCAACGGCAGCAGTGCACTCAACGCGATCAGCTGGTCGAGCGTCTCCTTGCCGAAGACCTGATAAATGCGCTGCGAATGATCTGCAACCGGCGGCGCGATCAGCATGGCATTCGTCGCCGAGTGCAGCTCCCAATGCATCTCCGGATGGGCCAGCGCGTAGTGCGTCACCAGTGACGCGATGTGCGACAGCTCAGTCGATTCAGCCTTCAAGAACTTACGCCGCGCAGGAATGTTGAAGAACAGATCCCGCACGGTGACGCAGGTTCCCAGCGGCAGCCCGGCCTCTTCCACGGTAAGTATTTTCCCGCCGGCGATCTCGACAATAGTTCCCGCGGCATCTTCCGGAGCGTGCGTCTCCAACCGCAAACGGCTGACGGACGCAATCGACGGCAGCGCCTCGCCGCGAAATCCCAGAGTTGCGATGGTCAGCAAGTCATCGGCATTGCGGATCTTCGATGTCGCGTGACGCTCGAAGGCGAGCATGGCATCGTCTCGCACCATGCCGCAGCCGTCGTCGATCACCTGGATCAGTTTCTTCCCACCTGCCTCGACGTTCACGCGAATGCGCCGCGCGCCCGCATCCAGCGCGTTCTCCAGCAACTCCTTCACCACCGAGGCAGGTCTCTCCACCACCTCGCCCGCGGCGATTTTGTTGGCTACGTTTTCCGACAGAACGTGGATGCGGCCCATCGAGTACTACGTTACATGACGGCTGTGGCCAGTGGTTAGTGGCTTGTGGTTGGTGGAGCAAGAAAAGTGCGGCGCACCTGGGGAAGATTGAGCAGCACCGCTGTGACTGCTGCTGGGATCACGAACATAAAACCGCAGAGAAGGACGAAAATGGCTTCAGACCTAATGTAAGTGTCCTTCGAATAAAATGCAGCCCACATGCAAAACAGGCCAAACCCAGCAGTCAATACTGTCGCCGCGATTGCACCCCACCACGCCCACTTCCTACCCTGTATGAGCCTTATGGTGGTGAGGAAACAGCCCACTGCCAATGAGGTCAGGAGCATCGGTGCTCCAAATCGTGGATAAGACTCCGGTATATGACCTATTGCCGATCCAAGCCATAACAGCGTACAGCGACAACAACGCCGCGAGCGCGAAGCCAAAGAACGAGATCAGCGCGACCGACGTCTTAACTATTCGCGACAAGGATCCCACAGCGCCAAACGACTAGCCACTTACCACTAGCCACTCTTCTATCCCGGAGGCCACGTCAAATCCCGCCCACCCAGCATGTGCAGGTGCAGGTGGAACACCGACTGCCCTGACCGCGGGCCAACGTTGTACACGGTGCGGTATCCGTCTTCGATGCCGCGCTCCCGGGCGATCTTCGCCGCGATCAACTGGCTGTAGCCGATGATCTCGGCGTCCTCGGGCGTGGCTTCCTTCAGGTCAATGACGTGCCGCTTGGGAATAATGAGCACGTGGGTTGGCGCTTTGGGGTTGATGTCCTCAAAGACGAAGACCTTATCATCCTCGTAAACCTTCTTCGAGGGGATCCTACCGGCGATGATCTTGCAGAAAAGGCAGTTGTCCATAAGGGTGCCGTGACAGTACGGGAAAAATCCGAAAGGCCCCGCTACCGCAAAAATCTTACTGGCAAGACGATCTTACCAGTAAGATTTTCTTAAATTTCCCGTCGTCACTACCGCCCGTAGAAGCTCAGTCTGGGGTTGGGATCCACAATTGCATCCTTGTTCGTCTGCACCAGTCCAAGGTTCAACCCACCCAGTCCGGACTTGCCACTCCCTGTCACTCCGGCCGAACCAGCTCCGAGGACGTAGACAATATCGACCGGCGGGTTGTTCGGATCGTAAGTGAATGAGCTACTGCCCGTGCAGTACTGGGCGTTCGACGCGCAAATCGCAAATCGTCCGTAAGCGGCCCCGTACGTGGGATCGATCGCATAGCTGCCCATGAACGGTGACGCTAGCCCATTAGATGGGGTTGGGTTAGTCTCGTACTGTTCAAGCCAGATTCCCCCAGGCGGCGGAGTGGCTGCCACGTCAAGTTCATTGCTCACCGTCGGCAGCACTGGCGTAATCGTGCCGCCCAGATAAGAGCCGAGGATGTTCCCCAGGCCGAAGGAGCCTGTGGTGGGAACCGTCTGCAGCTGGAGCGTGCCCGCCATTACCGTGGAATCGGTACCCATAGCGAACGCCGCTCCCGGGCCCAGCAGGTACCACACCGGCTGGTTGGTGGCGCCCTGCAGGTCAACCGTCACGCGTCCGAGCGAGTCGGTGGTGTAGGTACCAGAAGCATAGTCGACCGCACTATAGGTTCCACCGATGCTTTGGTCGGTATAGTATCCCGGCAATCCGCTTGGGCCGGCGATGTTTCCGCTGCCGTCATACGCCACCACCCCTATGGCCGCGACCGGTACAGACGTGCTACCGGATGTGGAAATGCCGTCCAGTTCAACCACGCTCTGACAAGTTGAACCCGCCTTGCACAGGACCAGTGCTCCGGTTATGCCGGACGCGGTCTGTTGCCGAATATCAGCGATGGTCATGGGCCCGGCGGCATCGATGCGCACCGCGACCAACTCGGCGAGTCCGGCGATGTAGTAGGCGTATGTGGCTGTTCCCGAGGCGGTCGTTAAAGTGGCAACTCCCCGACCGGGGTTGTTCGCGTCCGGCACCAGGCTTCCGCCAGTGAATGGGACTGCCCCGCTTGAGATCGTGCCATTGTCGTTCGTGTCCTCCTCACCGGCGGTCACCACAAAGGATGTGTTAATGGAGAATGTGCCGGCCCCCGCGTAGCGACCGCCACTGGTATCGTTGCCAAACAATCCAAAGCTGTAGTTGGCGCCATTACCGGGGAGCGACAGTACTGTCGGCTGCTTCTTTACCAGGCCAGAACCGTACATCAGGGGAGGAGGGTTGGCCATGATCAATTGCGAATCACCGGTGCTTGAGACCAAGATATCAAACTGGTAGGTGCCCAAAGCGGAGACCATGGTCACCGTTCCAAGATTATTGTTCAAGGGAAGGTTGTACACACTGCCGCCGGTCGGCGACCCTGGTGTCAGGGGAACGGCAGTGGAAATGGTCGAGCCTGGACCATTCTGATCCAGAACGCCGCTGGTGAAATTTCCATTTCCATCGGCGGTGAAGCTGCCCACCAGGTAGAAGGGCTGGCCGTTGTTGAAGCCGTTGAAGGTAAATGCGTAGTTTCCTTCCAGCTTGCTGGTAACGACGATCTGATAGGTGGCTGTTGCGACTTCGCCCAGTGCGTCAGTTGCCTGTATCGTGAAGTGGAATACTCCAGCCGTGGTCGGCGACTCAGCCGACTCGTTCGTCCCACTGAGGGGAACAAGCCCGCCGATCGTTGCGGAATTCGCTCCGCCTCCCATTGGAGGGGCGTTTGTGGTCAGGGTCAGGTTCGGGCTGCACGGCGGATTCGGTGAACACGGGGGCAAACTGCCAGCCGCGACAGAATAGGTGTAAGGCTGGACTCCATTGGCGGCGGTAATAGTCGCCGCGTAATTGCTACCCACAAGCCCAGGGGGCAAGCTAGTGGTAGCCAGCGAGAGCGGCGGATTAATCATGATGCTCAAGGGCGTCGTATCGACGGCGCCTTTTGGTGTCTGCGAGTCGACAACCTGGACGGTGAAGTTGAAGGTTCCAATGGTCGTGGGCGTGCCGCTGATAACTCCGTCGGTGGCTAAGCTCAACCCAGGCGGCAGACTACCCGCGCTGATCGTCCACGTGTAAGGCGTTATGCCTCCAGTGGCGATCAACAACTGTTTGTAAGCCGCTCCGGGAACACCTTGGGATAAGGCAAACTGTGCGATGTTCAGGGCGCCGGGTCCGTTCTTCGGAACGCTGCCGGCACAACCGCTTAGTATTGCGCACACCAAACATCCCAACAGCAGGGACGGGAAAGGTTTCAGCCCTTTCATGGATCTCCTTGTCGAATCGGCAGAAGCTGGTTTTAGACCACTTCGGGGGATCGGCCGGCCAGGCTGAGCGTAGCTTCCATAAATCCGCTCGCGACCCACGGGCCATGGGCGACCGCAAAGTGTATATAGCCTAGCAGAGTAACCGAACCATAAACAATTGCAAACTCTTTTTTCTTGCCGCAGTCGCTTCTCAGATCGGATTTGGGAATTCGCCTCTCCTTTTCGGAGTAGTGCTACATTTTCGGTCGCTGCGACTCACCGGCTCCCGGGCGTCGAGGCCTTGCTAACACTTGAGCAGCAGCGGCGTAGCTCGCATCCTAACGCCTGGCTCTGCTATTCTCCGTTCTTCGGAGACAGAATCGTGCGCTTCAAACTACTTCTGCTCTCATTATCATTTGCCGTCGCTGTAGCCCAGCAATCGAATGCCCAGACCAGCACTTCTGGTGCGGCTCCGCCTCAACCGCGGATGTACGTCGAGCCCACTATGCCCTACACGCCCAGCCTTGACGTTACTGTCATGGACCGCTCCGTCGATCCCTGCGTCGACTTCTACACCTATTCCTGCGGCGGCTGGCTGAAGAACAATCCCATTCCCCCCGACCAGACATCGTGGAGCGTTTACGGCAAGCTCTACGAAGACAATCTCGCCTACTTGCGCGGCATTCTTGAGCAAGCCGCGGTGGCGAAGGACCGTGACGCCGTGACCCAGAAGATCGGCGACTACTATGCCGCCTGCATGGACGAAGCCCAGGTCGAGAAGCGCGGCGTGAAGCCGATATGGCCCGCGCTGGTGGAGATCCAGGGATTGCAGAACCTGCATGAAATGGCGCCCGTGATCGCACGTCTCCATCTGCAAGGCGAAACCATGCTTTTCGGCAGCGGCTCGCAGCAGGACCCGGACAACTCCGATGCCATGATTGTCGGCCTGGACCAAGGCGGCCTCGGTCTTCCTGATCGCGATTACTACACCAAGGACGACGCCAAGTCGAAGGAGATCCGGCAGCGCTATCTGCAACACGTACAGAAGATGTTCCAGCTCATCGGTGACTCGCCCGAGACCGCCAGGAAAGAGGCCGACACCGTGATGCGGATCGAGAGCGCGATGGCGAACGCCTCGCTTACCCAGGTCGACCTCCGGGACCCCTACAAGGTTACTCACAAAATGAAGGTCGCCGAACTCAACCAACTGGCGCCCAACTTCGACTGGATCGCCTACTTCTCCACCAGCCAGGTTCCTCCCTTCGAAGTCCTCAACGTGGAGTCACCGGAGTTTTTCAGGGACCTGAACGCCCAGCTGGCTTCGGTTTCCCTCGACGACTGGAAGATCTATCTGCGCTTCCATGTGGCTAACTCCAACGCGCCATATCTCTCATCCGTCTTCGTCAACGAGAACTTCGACTTCTATCGCAAGAATCTGCGCGGGGCCAAGGAGCTTCAGCCGCGCTGGAAGCGCTGCGTCGAATACGTCGACGAGCAGCTCGGCGAGGCGCTGGGACAGGAGTATGTCCGCAAGACCTTCCCGCCGCAAGTAAAGGCCGCGACCCTCCAGATGACGCTGCAGATCGAAGATGCGATGGCCATGCGCATCCAGCAGCTCGACTGGATGAGCCCCGCCACCAGGCAGCAGGCGCTCAACAAGCTGCACGCCATTCGCAACAAGATCGGTTATCCCGACAAATGGCGCGACTACAGCTCAGTCACCATTGCTCCTGACGATTTCTATGGCAACGCCGAGCGTGCCGAGGAGTTTGAGAACCACCGCGAGTTCAACAAGGTTGGCAAGCCCACCGACCGCAGCGAGTGGGACATGACGCCGCCTACCGTCAACGCCGACTATAGCTTGCAGATGAACGACATCAACTTTCCTGCCGGCGTTTTGCAGCCGCCGCTCTACGACGCTAAGCTGGACGACGCGCCCAACTACGGCAACACCGGCGCGACCATCGGCCACGAATTGACCCACGGCTTCGACGATGAAGGCCGCCAGTACGACGGCAAAGGCAATCTGAAGGATTGGTGGACCACCGAAGATGCCGCGCAGTTCGTCAAGCACGCCGACTGCGTCGTCGATCAGTACGCGAAGTATGTCATCGTGGACGACATCCACATCAACTCCAAGCTGACCGAAGGGGAAGACGTCGCCGACCTCGGCGGCACGATTCTCGC
>JBEKTC010000173.1:0-9557 GCA_049516475.1 Candidatus Korobacteraceae bacterium
GTATCGCGGCATTCGGACAGCGTTGCGCACCAGCGACATGTTTGGTAAATTCCTGGCCACTGGCATCACCGCGATGGTGGTGGTGCAAGCGCTGTTCAATATCAGCGTGGTCCTAGCGCTGGTCCCGGCCAAAGGGATTCCCCTGCCGTTCATTTCCTACGGGGGCTCATCGCTGTTCATCACGCTGGCCAGCGTCGGGGTCTTGCTTAACATCTCGCAGCAAGCGGAATAGCCATGCGCGTGATTGTGGCTGGAGGCGGTACTGGCGGACATGTTATTCCCGCTCTGGCGATCGCGCAGGAGTTGCGATCGTGCTATCGCGCAGAGGTGGTGTTCGTTGGTACGCGGCGCGGCATCGAAACGCGCTTGGTGCCAGCGGCAGGATTTGAGCTGCATCTCATCGAAGTCGGGGCCTTGAACCGCGTGGATCTTGCCACCCGGCTGAAGACGCTGCTAGATCTACCGCGCGCGGCCATGGCATCAGCGAAGCTCATACGCGAATGCCGTCCTGACGTGATGATCGGCGTGGGCGGGTACGCGTCTGGACCAGCCATGCTGGTCGCGGCGCTGATGAACGTTCCCACCGTCGCGTTTGAGCCCAACGTGGTTCCCGGCTTCGCCAATCGCCTGCTCGCGCCAACCATCCGGGCCGCGGCGGTGCACTTCGCGCAAACTTGCCATTACTTCCGCAACTGTCATGTGGCGGGCGTCCCGGTGCGCCGGGAGTTTTTCACCGTCCCGGCGCGACCGAAAGATGCGCGTCCGACGCTGCTGGTATTCGGAGGCAGTCAGGGAGCACATGCCATTAATCGTGCCGTGATCGATGCCTCACCGCAGTTGATGGCGGCCTTGCCCGCGATCCACATCATCCATCAGACTGGCGAACGAGATTATCCCGAAGTGCAGGCCGCCTATTTGAGCACGATGGTTTCTGCCGAGGTTTCGCCCTTCATCGATGACATGCCGGGAGCCTTTGCCCGTGCCGACTTGCTGATATGCCGTTCAGGCGCAAGTACGGTCGCAGAAGTCACGGCGGCGGGAAAACCGGCAATCTTCATTCCTCTGCCGACCGCAGCCGACGATCATCAGAGGCATAACGCGGCGACCCTGGCCGCGGCCGGTGCAGCGCAGCTGCTGCCTCAGTCGGAGCTTTCGCCTGAGAAACTCGTGAGCGAGGTCGTTTCGCTGCTCGGCGATCCGGCGGCCCTGGCACGAATGTCGCAAGCAGCGCGCGGCTTTGCTCATCCCGACGCGGCTGCTACCATTGCCTCTCTTGCAGTACGAGTGGCTGGCGGCGGGAACCGGCGCGCGACAGCCTGAAGCAGGTTTAATGTTGGAATAGCGGCAGGGCGGAGCACCGCTTTAGCGGTGCAGTTATCAGACAAAATAAACCGGCTTTAGCCGCTGAGGTAAGAGACATTACCTCAGGCGCTAAAGCGCAGTCCCAATTGTCGCCAGCGGAATGCACACCTGAACAGGCTGCTCCACCGTTCTCTCCGCCATTCGTGAAGCGGTTCGAGAATCAGCTCTCCCATGTTTGCGAAAATTCAGCGCGTACATTTTGTCGGCATCGGCGGCATCGGCATGAGCGGCATCGCCGAGGTGTTGCTCAACCTCGGCTACAAGGTCTCCGGTTCCGACTTGCGGCGTTCCCCGGTGACGGAACGTCTGATCAGCCTGGGCGCCGTGATCTGCGAAGGACATCGCGAGGAGAACGTTGCCGGCGCCGAAGTTGTGATCGTCAGTTCGGCAATTGCGGCCGGCAACCCGGAAGTGATCGCAGCGCACGAACAGCACATCCCGGTGATCCAGCGTGCGGAGATGCTGGCTGAGCTGATGCGGCTTAAGTACGGCATCGCCATCGCCGGCATGCACGGCAAGACAACGACTACCTCGATGGTCGCAGCTGTGCTGGCGGCGGGGGGACTCGATCCCACGGTTGTCGTCGGCGGCCGCGTCGATGCTTTGGGATCGAACGCGCGGCTGGGCAAGTCGCAATATCTGGTTGCCGAAGCCGATGAGAGCGACCGCTCGTTCCTGAAGCTGTCGCCGATTCTCGCGGTGGTGACCAACATCGATCGTGAGCACATGGATTGTTACCACGACATGGAAGACGTGGAGCGGACCTTCCTGCAGTTCATGAACTCGGTGCCGTTCTACGGAATGGTTGTCGCCTGCAATGACAACGACGATTTGCGGCGTCTGCTGGCCGGAGTGCGGCGCAGGACCATCACCTACGGCCTGCGCGAGGACTCCGATTTTCGCATGTCCCATCTGCGCTGTGGCCCCTGCAAAGACAGCGCGGCCTTGAGCCGCTTTCGCGTGACCTATCGCGGCAACGATCTGGGCGAGTTTGAACTGCGGGTGCCCGGCGCACATAACGTCGGCAATGCCACAGCGGCAATTGCTGTGGGAGTTGGGCTCGACATGCCGGTGGAGGAGATTCGGCTCGCGTTGGCGCACTTCAACGGGGTTGACCGCCGCTTTCAGTTGATTGGCAGCGCCAATGGCGTGACCGTGATCGACGATTACGGACATCATCCCACTGAAATTCGAGCGACTTTGGCGGCGGCCCGGCAATGCGGGTTCCAGAAGGTGCATGTCATCTTCCAGCCGCATCGCTATACCCGAACCCAGTTGCTGCTGGACGAATTCGCCACTGCCTTTCGCGATGCCGATTCCGTGCTGGTGCTGGACATCTACGCCGCCAGCGAGCAACCGATTCCAGGAATTACCGGAGAGCTGCTGGCCAACCGCATTACGGAAGATGGCGGCCAGGAAGCGCTGTATGTTTCTTCATTCGCCGAAGCCGTGGAACTTGCGGCCGGCGCGGCGACTCCAGGAGACATGATTCTGACACTCGGCGCGGGACGTATCTCTCAGTTGGGGCCGCAGGTGCTGGAACACTTGCAGAGCCGGATGCCGAAGCGCGGCGATATTTAATCGAGCTGCTTCCGTTTACCTTTGTGGTTCACTCGCTCGCATGTGCGCGTCTAGGTGGAAAAGCGTCTCCGCAATCCTTCACAAAACAGCTATAGTGGGCGAATAGACGACGCCGTTGCCGTCTCATCCCGTTTTCATGGCGCGCAAAACCTTATCGACAATATCGGAAGACGAGCTCGAAGAATCCCCGAGCGAGTCTGCGCGTCGCGCACGAAGTGCCGACGAGTCGCCGCTCGACGCGCGCATGTTCGACCTCGACGATGAAGCTGAGTCACCCTTTTTACGCGGGCAGAAACGCGTTCCCGTGCGCCGCGGAGGACTGCCGCGTAAGGCGGCAAGCCGCGTCAAGATCCTTCTTATTCTTTTGTGTATTGGGATCGCAGTGGCGCTGCTGTGGATCGCCCTGCAACGATACGGAACAGGATCGTGGCGCTTTCGCCTCGATTCCAGCGACAACATCTCGATCTCCGGCACGAACAACGTAAGCCGCACGCAGGTTCGAAATGTGATGGCCAGCGACATCGATCGCAATGTTTTCTTTGTGCCGCTGGAAGAGCGCAAGAAGCAACTGGAGCAGATTCCGTGGGTACAGTCGGCGTCGGTCATGCGGTTGCTGCCCAACCGGCTGAAGATCGACATCACGGAGCGCACTCCCATGGCCTTTGTCGAGATTGGTTCGCACATAGCGCTGATCGATGCCAACGGCGTGATCATGGAACTTCCGCCAGGCCACGCGACGAAATATTCGTTTCCAGTTGTCGTCGGCATCTCCGACAGCGACCCGCTTTCGACTCGCGTGGCGCGCATGAAAATCTACTCGCAATTCACGAAGGAATTGGATTCGAGTGGCGGACATTATTCGGCGGACATCAGCGACGTCGATCTATCCGATCCGTACGACATAAAGGCAACGGTCACGGATCCGCACGGCGCGGTGCTGGTGCATCTCGGTCCCGCGAATTTCCTGGAGCACTTCAAGGTGTATATCGCTCACGTGCAGGAGTGGCGCTCGCAGTTCCACAAACTGGAGTCTGTGGATTTGCGCTATGACCACCAGGTAATCGTCAATCCGGATTCGCCGGGCGTTGAAGTCCCGCAGGGTACAGCGAACACTCCGGCCAGCGCCGTCACTGCGACGCCGCCGCCGGCGCAGCAGAAGAAGACGACCAGTAAGACGAAGAAGCATACGTAAACCATGGGAAGCCAAACAGAGAACCTGCTCACGGTGATCGACGTCGGTAGCGCCAAGACGTGCGTGATCGTCGCCGAGGTGAACGACTACGCGCTGCGCTATCGCGGGCATGGCATCTCCGATTCGCGCGGTATGCGCAAAGGCGTGATTGCCGATCTCGACAAAGCGGTGGACTCCATCAAGAAGGCGGTGGAGGAGGCCGAGAACGTGGCGCAAGTGCCGGTGGAGGAGGCCGTGGTGGGTGTGGCCGGCTCGCACATTCGCGGCGTCAACAGCCACGGCGGCATCACTCTGGGCTCGCGCTCGCGAGAGATCAGCCGCGACGATGTCCGCCTGGCAGTGGAGAAGGCGCGCAGCATCGCGATGCCGGACGATCGCGAGGTACTGCACTTGTTGCCGCAGGAGTTCATCCTCGATGGCCAGGGCGGGGTGCGCGATCCTGCCGGGCTGATGGGGAGAAAGCTGGAAGTGCGGGTCCACATCGTCACCGGCGGCGGCACCGCAACCCAGAACGTGATCTCGGCCGTGAACCGCGCCGGGATCCATGTCAATGACACGGTGTTCGAAGCGCTGGCCTGCGCTGACTCCGTGCTGCAAACCGACGAGCGCGAGCTGGGCGTTTGCCTGGTCGATATCGGCGCCGGATCGACCGACCTCATCGTCTACTACGAGGGCGTCGTGATCCATACCGGCGCCATTCCAATTGGCGGCGATCACTTCACCAACGATGTCGGTGTCGGCTTTCAAACTCCGCTGCCCGATGCGGAGAACATCAAGAAGATGTTCGGCTGCGCCATCGTCACGCGTATTCCCGAGGGCAACGAGATTGAAGTGCCTTCGGTCGGCGATAGGCCTTCGCGACTGATGCAGCAACGCATGTTGGGCGAGATCCTGGAGCCGCGCGCCCGTGAACTGATGGAGTTGCTGCGCGATCATCTGCGGCAAGCGGGCATCTCCGAGTTGCTGGGCGCTGGGCTGGTCATCACCGGGGGCGGCTCACGGCTGAACGGCTTGCTCGAAGTCGCGGAAGACATACTGCGCCGACCGATTCGCCAGGGTTATCCCGTGCCCATCGCCAAGTTGCCATCGCAGCTACTGGAGCCGGAATTCGGGACCGTAATCGGCATGGTGCTGTATGGACACCGGGCGCGGCAGGCACGCATGAATCTTGATCGAGGACTGGGCGCGAAGATCAAAGCCCTGTTTGCCAGGCAGGGCGTGTGAGGAAGCCGCCTTTCGCTCTTCGCGTTTCGTCAGGTAAGCGCTGGCGCAGCTAAAGCTGATGCCCCTTTTCGCAGCGCATCGCAATCGACTTTGGGTGAGGTAAACCATGATTGAAGATTTCAACGATAAGAACCAGCCGGAAAGCGACATTCGCATTCACTTCAACGAAGAGCTGCTGAACAGCGCCAAGATCAAGGTCATCGGCGTGGGCGGCGGCGGCGGCAACGCGGTCAATCGCATGATCGAGTCGCACCTGGAGGGCGTGGAGTTCGTCGTCGCCAACACCGATCTCCAGGCGTTGAAGGGATCCAAGGCGTCGGTGAAAATCCAGCTCGGCGTGAAGCTGACGAATGGCCTCGGTGCAGGCGCTAATCCCGAGGTCGGTCGCCGTGCCGCGCTGGAGGATGCCGACAAGATCATCGAAGCGCTGGAGGGCGCGGACATGGTGTTCGTGACCACCGGTCTCGGCGGTGGCACCGGCACCGGCTCAGCCCCGATCATCGCTTCGCTGGCGAGTGAGATGGGCGCGCTGACGGTCGCCGTCGTGACCAAACCGTTCGCCTTCGAGGGCAAGCGCCGCCAGAACCAGGCAGAGCGTGGCTTACAGGAGCTGATCGACTCGGTCGATACCACCGTTGTCATCCCCAACGAGAAGCTGCTGGCGGTCGCCAAAGACGCCGGCTTCTTCGAGTCGTTCCGCGTCGCCGACGACATTCTGCGGCAGGCCGTACAAGGCATCTCGGACATCATCACCATTCCCGGCATCATCAACCGCGACTTCGCCGACGTGAAGACCATCATGGCAGGCATGGGCTACGCAGTGATGGGCACGGCGACCGCGAAGGGCGAAGGCCGCGCGACCTTGGCGGCGCAGGCCGCGATTGCATCTCCGCTGCTGGAGGCGGGCGCGATCGATGGCGCGCGCGGCATCCTCATCAACATCACCGGCTCAAGCTCGCTGCGCCTGGCCGAGGTGAATGAAGCTTCCACCATCATTCAGAGCGCCGCTCACGAGGATGCGAACATCATCTTCGGCGCCGTGCTCGACGAGAAGATGAAGGACGAAGTGAAGATCACGGTCATCGCGACCGGCTTCAGGGAGGTTCGTCCGCGGCGCGAGCACTCCGAGCCGGCGACAGCGATTCACAACGCACGGGCAGCCGCACCCAGCGTGAATGCGACCTACGAAGTGGCGGCAATGCGGGAGACGAAAACGCCTGCGACTCCCGAACCCGTCAAAGCACCTGAGCCGGAGATGCCCGCGCCGGAACGTCCGCGCGCAGCTTCCTATCTTCCCGACAATTTCGCCGAGATCGACTCGGAAATTGTGCGCCACGCCGAGCCCTTAGAGGAAACGTTGCGACGGCAGAACGCCGCGCCGGAGCCGATGGATACCGTGAGCAGCAGTGTCGAAATTCGCTACGATACGGATGATCTGGAGATTCCGGCGTTCCTGAGGAAACGTGCAGAGGGCTGACGCAGGATCAGGTTGGCATCGTCGTCAATCGCAAATCCTCGAGCCAAGAAAAAGCGCGCTCCTGGTTTTCAGGAACGCGCTTGAGTAGCCGATCAGACCAGCTTACTTGATGATGTTCTTGCCAAATCCGAACTTCGTTCCTATCGATAACCGCACGCTGTTCCGCGGGCCATTCAGTACATTTGAGAAAAAATTATAGCGAGCATAGTCGACGGTGGCACGTATACCAAAGTGCGGATTGATCTCCCATGTCGCACCGCCTCCAACGCCGTAAAACACCACGGTGTCAGATTTCGAGAGACCCCCATTCAGCAAGGTCTTGACAACTTCCTGGAGTAGCGGGTTGTTTGACGTGGAGGAAAAATTTGCGTGCAAAGCTCCCAGGGCCGGACGCGCGAACAAGGTCACGTATTTGAAATGCCGGTAATTGAACTGCGGTCCTCCCTCATATGTTTGGGTGGAAGAATTGTAAGGGACGCCGAAACCTGGCGGTAGATACGGCAGAAACGGCGCCAATTTTTCCTGTGTAGCCAAATTGAGATCGTTCGGCACCAGCGTGCTGTGGCCAGTGAAGGTGCTGAAATCAAAACCGAGCGTCAACCAGCTGTTGTAGTTGTATCCAAAGTCGCCATCAAATCCGCGCTGCGTCAGATTCAACGACGGGGTGCTCAGGTACGAATAGCCGCCAAAAGCGGCGAACTGCGTGACGTCGGTTTGTTGTGAGAAACACGTAAGAGCGGTTAGAAGAACAAAAAGAATAACAACGGCGGAGAGAGTCTTAGGCCGCATGAAAAAAATCTCCTTGCCAATCGCCCTAGGTTCGGGGAGTCGGCCAAAAATATTTAGGTTAGGCTCCCGATCTGGCATGCGGATCTTTTTCGCAAGATTACAAACCAGCCAAAATCGACTGAGCCTGATTCAGTATGCCCTATTGCCAAAATGGATTCAGTAACAAAAAGGGAATGTTTCCATGCATTCCCGAATCGGTACGTCATGTACGAACCGGAAGTCCAAATCAGCGTACAGTACCGTAACTTAGTCGCAACAGGGAATATAGCCCGAGGCCTACGACTTTGTCGCAGAGCGGTTCTGCCGTGGGCTGGCTTGAAAATTGCCGCGCTATTTCGGTGGTTGTGCCATCGCCAGACGCTTGGCGATGATGGCATAGACCGACGCGTTGAAGGCGAGACCTATATGCGTGCCAGGCACCTCGAAGTCGTTCTTGCAATCGCCGGTCATGCAGTATCGCCAGTCGGCCACTCCATCGGTACGGGTGTAGATGGCCGTTTCCAGCACCGTACTGGGCAGCTTGCGGCGGAGTGAGGAAAGGAAATCGCACGTGCAGCGTCCGGTATAGCACGTCGGGAGGACGCCGGGCCCGTGTTCTTGCAAAATCTGCCTACGCACGGATTCGGCTGCATGCAGGATCGTCCGATGAACGACAGTGCCACGAAACGGCGACGCCAGAGTAATCACCGAGGCGACGTCATGGGGGCGCTGGCCCGCCACGGAACGCGCGATAATGCCACCGAGACTGTGCCCGATCAGGTGAATCTTCTTCCCGGTGTCGCACAGCGCTTTTTCAATATTGTCTTTCAGTCGCTGCTGGATAAGTAGGTTGGGACACTCTGCGTTCAACCCGATTCCCGAAAAGTACGGCCGATAGCCGATACGGCCAATCCACGAATGCATCTGGGTGAGATAGGCATCCGTTCCCAGAAAGCCCGGCACCAGAACAATAGCGGAGCCGTCGCCGCGGGGAATACCGAGGCCATAGTAAACCGGAGAAGCGTGCAGCAGGAGAAGGTCGGCTGCAAAGAGAGCTTCTTTCCAGATGGTGATGTCGGCTTCGGCGTTTTCCTGCTGATAGGTTTGGGCTGGCGGCGGGGCCATAGACGAGTCTGCGCTCTCCCTGTCTCGTTCGGTTGGAACTGCCCACCCCAAGTTCACCGAGAAACTCCGTTGAGAGCAATCGGTCCAGAGGTAGCTTCCGGGTGTTAAGTGTAGTTACAGGGGGCGGGCGTTGCCAACAAAAATTTAATGCCTCTGAAACCCTCAAGGCACCGGGACTGCTTTGCAGGCAGCCGGTGGCCCGAGCGATTCGGCCTCTAGAAGCGAAAATAAGATGACGTGCCGCCCTTGCCGACGGCACGTCAATTAGGTGTTCGTCGCCTCCTGGTTCGGAATTGGCGCGACACCTGACAGCGTATGCTCGCTTACTTACACGGCCGCGTGCGCCGGCATCTTGATCGTCCGCATCGGACGCTTGCGGTGAGGTGCAGGCTTGCTCGCGTGCTTGGTTTCGGGACGATGCATCACGGTATCGATCAGGGCCTTTTCCGCCGAGACAAAGTTCTTGACGCCTTCCCTTGTTAGATCGGGTATCGGAATGAACGGGAACGGCGCGACCAGGTTCACAGTTCGTCCGGCCGCCCTCATGGCGACGTTCACTTGCTTGCCGGCCACGTCAATCAGCTTCTTCTGTGCGTCGATGAATGCTTCGGTGGCTTCCTTGGCAAGCTCGGTGAGCTCTGTTTTCTTCATCTTCTTCACTTCCTTGCCGCTGGTCGCCTTAGTGGTCTCTTCGGCAATCACGTCAAGGAATTTCTTCTGGGTGCGAACGAAGGTGTCCATCGCCTCGCGGGCCATTTCGACCATGCTTTCGCCTTCGAAGCCCTTGCCCTCCTTGACTGCCGTCAGCCAGGTGTGGGTCTGCTTGCT
>JBEKTC010000174.1:0-9895 GCA_049516475.1 Candidatus Korobacteraceae bacterium
TCATGGTACTTGGACTTCTGATCGCGACGCCATTATCCGCCACCGTGAATTCCGGTGAGATCATTCCGAGTTCCGTGACGGTGACCGTTCCTGCTCCTGGCATCTATGACCCTGTGAATGGGGTTTCGATTACCTTCCAATGGCAGACGGTACACCCGGGTAACTCGATCGTAGTCATTGAAAACGACCTCGATTACCAGGGCAATGACAATTCCTCGTCCAGGCAAATCGTTCAGAGCGACTACACAACCAACCACGTCGTCGTAGTTGATCATTTTCCGGAATACAGCATTTATCCGACCTGGGGGTTTTATGTCGCAAGCCAAGTGAACTATGGACACTGTAATAGCGCAAGGCAGGCCGTCTGTACCGTTTGGGCGACTTATCCTGGACCGCCGAATCCCGCTTGCGGCTCGCCGCAGTCCCCCTGTTATCTTCCCCAGTCCCCCTGTTATCTTCCCTTTAGCCCTCCGATGACAAACATCTACACCGGTCAGGCCGGTCCTCTGGTCTTCAGCATGTGGCCAATCGGAGGCCAGAACGTCTATCAAGGCGATCCTACGCAATCGCCGGCTTGCACTCCTACCTCGAAGAGTTCGCGCGAGTGCAACGATCTTTATGTTGTAACGCAGGCGAATTTACTAAGCGGCTCGCCGCAGGCTATCGTGCTCATGCAAAATGTCCAGATCACAAATCTGGATACAGGCCAGATTGTTACCGACAATAGCATCACGACCCAGTATCTTTGTGACCTGGACGCGCCTTGGAACCCGCCTCCGCAAGGCTGGGATGGAGACTATAATCCTGCGAACGAAGCCTGTTCCAACGGGACGCTCTACACCACCAACTCGACGGTGCGACTAAGAGTGAATTCCCAGGCCGTGCCCGGACATTATCAATTCACCGCTCTCTTCCAAGGCCAGCTGAACGGAGTAAACACCGGCCCTGGAACTCAGATGACCTACAATTTCACGGTGCTGCCGACCGCGTCCTTTACGGCGACGCCACCCACTACGTTTCCCGCCATTCCGGGACGCTCTACCTGGGAACACAATATGGTCAACTGGAGCGCTCCTGCGGGCAGCGACAATGCGGATTTCTGGTGTACGAACGTTACCGATACTGACCCGTGGCCGAGCCTTGACAACGGTAACTTCTCCGGATGGATGGACGTTCCGGCCGGCATTTATTTTGAAGCATGGAACTATGACGGCGGGAGGGTCTACCAGCAGGTATTGGACTATGACTCGGACATCATAAACCCGGGCAATCAGAACGATCCGCCCATATGGCATCGCTGCGGCGAGCTTGCGATGGAACCGTATAAAGACACCGTAATCGGGACCGCCGGTGGGATGGCCCAGGAGCCCAATCAATTCCCCTTTGGTCTGGCCATGAACTATATGCGTACTGGGGACCCTACATACCAGGACGCCGTCAATCTCCTGGCCTTTAACCCTGGATACTTCTATTATTTTAGCGGAAGCGTTTACGCCGAAAGCGTTCGGGTGAGCGCCTACATGATGGATGACCGCCTGGCCAATGAAATCATTGGCGCGCCGCGAGACACAGCGTTTATGCTGCGCGCTGTCGATGTCATGCTGGGTTATCTCGATCAGAGCTACAACCTTAGTCTCAGCAACCCGAACCAGCAGGAGTACAATATTCACCCTTTCATGGTCGGTCTTGCCATGGAAGCTCTGATCACCTACTACGAACTCGACTTGGCTGAAGGGAACACGCCAGATGCCAGAATACCTCTGGAAATCAAGAAGGTTCTGGACTGGTGGCAGGCTACCCAATATGTTTCCAGCCAACATACCTTGGCCTACGGCGCCTATGACGTTCCGCCGAGGAGTCCACAGCTCGTCCCGGGCACTCTGTACCAGGCCAGCGAACTGAATGACTTAGTCGCCACTGCCTACGCATGGTACTGGTACAAGACGGGTAACAATACTTACCTGAGCGAAGGGGATGATCTTTTCTCCAACGTGTGGCACAGTGCTGGCGGTCAAACCCTTGGGGGTAACGGCGGCTGGACCTGGTCGGTCAAGGAATACAACCAGGTCTATAAGTGGAGTTTCGACTATGTACGGTGGAGATCAGGCGCGAACCCGGATGGCACGCAGCCGCCTGTGGAAACCGTGCTGGCCTCCCAGAATCCCTATAGCGGACCGTTGACGGACTACACTACGCCAGTTCAATTCACTTGGACGGCGGCCCAGAATGGCCAGGTGGCCCACATTGATCCCAATCTCTCCAATTCTCCTAACACGGTAACTGTCAGCGCTACCACGGCCACAATTTACCTTAATGTCTTTAAGCCAAACACTACGATGCAGGTCTGGTATGGGACCGCAACTCCTCCCAACTGCAATAGCGAGGATCCGGCGCCGCCCTACTGCATGCAGCCATTCCCCAACTTTGGCTTCCTGCAGATGCTAAATGCCAGTTACCCCTATCAATCCACGATCACGACCGCAGTCCCGGACCAATTAGCGTTGAGTCAGGGAATATTCAACATCTACGACGAGACCGTGACGATTACGGGGCTGTCGCCGAACACAACATATCACTGGCGACCGTTGACAACTGATTCGTTAGGTAATATGGCAGCGTATAACGACGAAACTTTTACTACTTTGGGACAGCGGTAATTCAAAGTTTGGATGGATCTATGGCAGAATGAGCATAGATCCATCCACTCTCAAATCAAGCTCACCAATTGCGCCGATTCACTTCGGAGATGAATACCAGGCAGACTTCCGTGAGTTAGGTTGCCGAGCAGTTATTCCGGCGCCACATCCAAAGCAACGGTCTTTCGCCTGGGTAGCAAGGCCGCGAATCCAGTCAACCACGCGTCAAACTCTTCTTCTCCGAGTCCATACTGATCAAGCAAGCGGGGTAACCGAAACGGATCTTCATCGCGTGTCGCTAAGCCGTGGACGCAGGTCGTAGCCGATTGAACTCCAGCTTCCTTCAGCCAGAGGATAAAGTCGTCACGAACTGCGCCACTCGGATAGCAGAAATGCACACGGTTCCCCGACCCAGTCATCTCTGCAATCAGGTCACGATTTTGCTCGACTTCACCGATAAATCGAAGACGATCCAGCGGCGTGCGGTGCCGGTGGGTATGTAGTTGGAAGTCGACTCCGGCCCGAGCCATCGCTGCCACGTCCTCCGGGTTCATAAGCTGGAAGAGGCGTTCCCGGCAAAAGGCGGCATAGTCGAAGCCTATGGTCTCGGCAAACGCTGCGGCCAGATCGTCCTTTTGTTTTCCGGAAAGGCCCTGCTGTTTGGCGTAGTCGTCGATCTTCCATAGGAATAACGTTCGATCAGCCTCAGTCCGCAAGTTAAGCTGCTCCGGTAGCCATGGAAAGCTACGGTTTTCAATGACCTTCGATTGCAGCTTCCACATCATGTGTGCCAGGGCAAAACGAAACAGGGGACGGCTCAAGAGACAATAATAGGTTGTCAGATAAACGGTTGCTGGAAATCCATGCTTTTGCAGAATTGGAAAGGCATGAAGAGGGAAGTCCGCCCATCCGTCGTCGAAGGTAATTGCCACACTACCGGCCGGAAGTTGTCCCTTCCGCAAAAGTCGCAGAGCTTCTCCCAGGTCGAGCACTCTGCATCCTGATTGCGCCAGGATCTCCATGCGGCGCGCGAATATTGCCGGCGGCAGGAACATCTCGGGATGCGACCCATGTTCCTCACCCATGGCGATGCCGTGGTAGCAAAGGATCAGCAAGCGCTGCCGGCGCCAATTACTGCGTGCGATGACCGGCGCCAGCCCAAAACCGTTGGTAGCCAGAAGCGCCCGTTTGATTTGCCGCAGTCCATTCATAGATATTTGCATTTGCTGAGAGGACCAGCTAGTGCTCTCTGGAAGCAAGATCGTCTTACAATCGCGTGATTGCGCACAGCGGTCAGAAGGAGTTCGTTGCGACTCTGACCTTTGCGGCACCGAACCGCACCTCTCGAATAATACTATTCTGATACTTAAAGCCGGCTTTTTCTATCGCCCGCCGGCCTGCCCGATTTCCGGCCGGAACGGCGGCGTAGACGAACTCGACACTACCGACGGACGCTTCATCATTCACTATCTGCCTCAGTGTACGCGAGCAAAGGCCTTGTCCTCTGTAGGATGGATGGGTATAAATCTGCTGTAACAAGACCGAGTGCGGAGGGTATTCATAGGTGTGTTCCACCTCCGTAACGAATGACTTGCTGATCACAGAAGTAAGCCACGCGAAGTTAACCAGGACATCGCCATGTATAACGGAGTAGGCATGAACTCCCGACTCAATTCTCGCTATAGCATCTCTCAGAAATTCCTGTTTGGAGCGGCAGCCCTGGTCGGCGGGTTCGTAACACAGTAAATCTCGCAAACTATTCCGCCCGACTTCAGCGTCGCATGGGCCTTGTGGCACGTTCGCGTCCGCTTGGTAGAATCGCATCTCGGTCGAGCTCCAGATGCGCTTCTTAATAGATCGCAATAGGGAGCGCAGTGAACGAATCGGATAGTGTGCAGCCGACTGCCAGCGCGAGAGCTTCTCCTTGTCCAGATGAAGAATGCCAACTATTCTCTTTGCAGTAGACCGGAGACGTGACGTTATCCTGTGCCGAGTCCATGCTTTTCCGTCGAGAAATATGGATAGCACATAAGCTTCATCATAGCGGGTTGCCCGGTCCTCCTTGTATGCGTCGCCTCCCGGAGTGAGGTCTAAACTAGAGAATCCTTCCTGATGGAGCAATAAGCCGAGCTGTAAAATATGTAGCTTGCCTGGAGAGTGTGCGGCTAGAAATGGCGAGTGGCCAACTATTCCCAACATCACTTCATTCTTATTGCGGATGCCAATATGTGCGGCAACCAACTGCTGTCCTATCGTCATTACGGTGACGTGGAGTAACCCTTCCTGAGCCATCAAGTTCCTGTAAAAAGCGCGCTTTCTGGGGTCCTCGCGAAATGGGCACGTCCCGTGGGTGGCGCCCGTGCGGAAGTCGCAGAAGTCTATGATTTCGTCATAGTAAACATCGAGCTCGTCGGGTGTATGTAGCTCCAGGAAACTGAGGGGACCGTCGGCCTGAAGTTTCTCCAGCCTGCGCCGGTTCTTCTTCTTGTTGAGTGAGTCGCGGACTGCTTCTATATTGTCCACCGTGAGGAGCGGCCGTTGTACTGCGCGAATTGTGCTTCTGCGGTTCCAACCGCCCTGTAGCCATTCCAAGGGCGTGCCCGGTGGAAGGTAAGTGAAGGTCAAGGAGCGGAACCCAAGCTGCCGCAGACGATCCAGGGCCTCGACGATGAATGTCTGCTCACCCGGCAAGGCCAGCCAAACGTTGTATTCGGCTTGGTGCGCACCGGCGAAGGTGAGTTGGCCGCTGGCGCGTTCGGTGGCCAGGGCCATCAGTCCGTCCATCTCCCCACTGACTGCATAACGCACCAGGATCAGGGGGCGATAGACTTCCTCATAACATCGATACCAGGGGCATGCGAACTCGGGTGTCTGGAGGGCGGTGCCCCACGGACAGTTGCGGGCCAGAGCTCTCCACTGTGATTGGAATTCAGGTGATGCGATGACCCGGAGCGCCTCCGAGTCGGAGTGGACCAGCAAGGTTGCGGCTTGGGAAGAGGCGACCGGCTGACTCGTCATAACATCGTAAAGAAACTCGACATTGCAAAAAAAGCCATCGTTCCTGACGGTCCAATGCGGCGGACCCGCCAGTCATAAGAAGTTGGGAACTAAATTTAATTTGATTCCGGCACGCTGCCGCCGACTTTTTCGAGTCTAGCAGATTCCTGTGTTTCCTCTGGCGGGGCGTGATCCTGGGCCCAGCAAGAAGTCAGGGAGAAAAACCAAAAGGACAACTCGAGCGCATCTTGCGAATTCCGCGGCTACGTAGCCCGCGTCGCCTTGACACCGGCCTAAAGTGAATTTATGCTTGTGTTTGCCTTAGAACGATCCCGCCCGTCTGTTTCTGCCAGCGTTTCCCGTCAGGAGCTTGGCCTGTCAAAACGGGGTTTGTCCCGTGCCGCTTCTGTGCGGGACGAAACGGCTGAGATCCATTTCGAGCCGCAGGGCATTGCGGGCGGTTTTGTGTGCGGGCTGAGGCCGGTGCTGCTATGCTGATTCGTGTTCGGGAATTGGAACTCCGTAAGCTGGAGTTTGACGAAAACTATCAGCCCGGCGCCATCGAGTTTGGACCCGACTTTCGCCAGGTTGGTCAGCTGCACAGCGATGGCCGGGCCGAGTTGATCGTGGAGCATCGCGGCCACCACCAGAACGTTGAGGACATCCGGCTGGTGGGCAACGTGAAGACCCACCTGGAGTTCAGTTGCGCTCGCTGCCTTGAGCCGGTAGTCGATGACGTGGATAAGAGCTTCGACCTGATCTACCGTCCGCTAGGCGTGGATCGGCGCGCCGACGAGGTCGCCATTACCGAGGCGGAGACCGAGATCGGCTATTATCAAGGCGAAGGCCTGCTGTTGGAAGATGCACTGCGCGAGCAGGTGCTGCTGGCCACGCCGGTTAGGGCCTTGTGCCGCGAAGATTGCAAGGGGCTGTGTCCGCACTGCGGCCGCAACTTGAATGTTGAGCAATGTCATTGTGAACAGCATTTGAGCGATCCCCGTTGGGATGCGCTGGGTGAGATCAAGAAGAAGCTGCAAAGCTAAAGTTTCGATCGCCCTTGCCGGCGGTCTGGTTGAGAGGTTTTTATGCCTAATCCGAAACGGCGCCATTCTCAGGCGCGAACATCCAAGCGCCGCGCCCACGATCATCTGACGGCGCCGGGCTTGTCCGAATGTCCCAACTGCCACGAACGCAAATTGCCGCACCGGGCGTGCGCGAAGTGCGGCTACTATAAGGGCCGCGAGGTCATCGAGATCGAAGAAGCCACCAGCTAGGGATTTTTCACCACAGAGGACACGGAGACGAAGAATTGGGAACTGACTCCGTGCACTCCGCGCCTCGGCGGTGATTTCGTCGCGTCTCGGCCAGGAATCTAAAGAGCCAGTAATGCCTGGGTTCCGTAGCCTCGGAGGTTTGCAACTGACAGGCAAGCATGCCCACCATCATTGCTGTTGACGCTATGGGCGCCGATCGAGCGCCCAAACCCGAAGTCGAAGGCGCCATTCTCGCCACCCGCCACTACGACGTTGAGGTCGTACTGGTTGGGAAAGAAGAAGTAATCCGCGCCGAGCTGGACCTGCACCGCTTCTGGCGGCGATTGCCCATCAGCATTGTCAGCGCACGCGAAGTCATTGGCATGCAGGAAAAGGCCGCGCATGCCATGCGCAGCAAGCGCGACTCCTCGCTGCGCGTCGGTCTTCGGCTAGTGCGCGACGGCAAAGCCGACGGCTTCGTCACCGCCGGTAATACCGGTGCTGCCATGGCAACCGCCAAGATGGTACTGGGTGGCATTCCCGGTGTCGATCGGCCCGCCTTGGCCGCAGTTTTTCCCACCGCACAAGGCACCGCTACTATTCTCATCGACGTGGGCGCCAACGTCGATTCCAAGCCACAAAACCTGCAGCAGTTTGCCATCATGGGCGACATTTATTTCCGCTCCATTTTTTCCGGACGCTTCCCCAGCGCTGAACATCCCCGTGTCGGGTTGCTTTCCATCGGCGAAGAGGAGAGCAAAGGCAACGACCTAACCCGCGAAGCCTACAAGCTGATCAAAGAGCTGCCGATGAATTTCGTCGGCAACGTCGAAGGCCGCGACCTGTATAACGGCAAGGCTGATGTGCTGGTGTGCGACGGCTTCGTGGGCAATGTGGCGCTGAAGATTTCCGAAGGCATGGTGGAGACGGTGCGCTTTCTGCTGAAGCAGTCGCTGCAAGCGACCATCACCAGCCAGGTAGGATTTCTGCTTTCGCGCAAGGCCTTCGCCGATTTCAAGAAGCGGCTCGACTACTCCGAATATGGTGGCGCGCCGCTGCTGGGCATCAAGGGCGTCTGCATCGTGAGCCACGGCTCATCGAACTCCAACGCCATCAAGAATGCGATACGCGTGGCCATGGAATACGCCAATAGCAAACTCAATCACACTATCGAAGAGCGCATCGCGGCGGCCAGCCGGAACCTGAATCACCATGCGACCGAATCCGCCGACGCCGAGTCAATCGGCACGGGGTTGGTGTAGCATTTCCATCTCTTGCGCCGGTGCAGTGCCGATTGGTACTCCGGTCCAGCACAGGGTCAGGAGTTGCGAATCGGCGCGACTCGACATCCAAGTGGTAGCATACCTAAACGCTTGGTGGACACGGGACGGCCACTTTGATCTATGGCATCGTCGATCAGGAACTTGCAGATCACCCGTAAATCATTTATTTCGCTCGTTCTGCTGCTCGGCACCTCCGCTATTCTGAACACGGTTGTCGCGGTGCGAGCGTCCACTACGATTGATGAACCGCATCATATTGAATATGGCTCGCGTATTCTCCATTTTGAGCCGGATCGTCTTGTCGGAGGGATCTGTGACAGCCAAATGCCCGTTTCCGCATTGAATGCCGCCCCCCAGGTGATCGCTTCCTATCTCGATAGCCACCATTTGTTTCACCCCATCGCTGCGGCACTTAACCATTTCAAGGTCATTCGAATCCCTACCATTCTTGCGACTTTGGCACTGGACCTTCTGGTTTATTTCTGGGCCTATGATCTCTACGGCGAAGCAGCCGCTTTGGCCTCTTGCCTGCTTTGTGTCCTCTCGCCCAATCTCATCGCCCATGGAACATTGGCAACCACAGACATGTATCACGCGCTGGGGGTGGTTGGGTCGCTGTTTTTTTTCCGCCGGTTTCTTCTCCAGCCAACGTGGGGACATGCATTCCTCAGCGGCTTGACGCTGGCGCTGGCGCAGATCACCAAGTCCTTTGCAATTGTTTTGTATGCTGTCGTTTACCTTGCCATAGCATGCGTGATGTTCAGGCGCACCGCGGTCCCATCTTTGACGCCTAAGCGCATTCTTGGCTTTAGCGTCATTGCGGTGGTGTGTTTCGTGGTCATCATTAACCTGGCGTTTTGCTTCGACCGCACATTCATGCCTTTGGGTTCCTATCATTTTGAGACCACCTTCTTTACACGAGTCCAGCGGATGCCGTTGCTGGCCCAGGTTGCTGTCCCTTTTCCCTATCCGTTCCTACAGGGACTCGACATGATGAAGCGCAGTGAAGAGACCGGCCGCACATTCGGCGATATCTATTTGCTCGGTGAGTTGCGCGATCCTAGCAGCCCAGCCTTCCGCGGATTTAAGTCCTATTACGCAGTAGCGCTGTTTTATAAGGAGCCGATCGCGCTTCAGCTCCTATTTCTCTGGGGACTGGTGTGGATCTGGAGAAACCGGAGTCTTGGAGATTTTCTTCTTGGAGAGGGGCTGTTGCTGACGGCTGCCGCAATTCTGGTCGTTTGGTTGTCCTTCTTCAGCAAGGCCCAAATCGGCATCAGGCACATCCTCCCGGCCTTAGCTATTGAGACCGTGATCGCGGGAGCAGCCTTTTCTAACTTCTCATCGAAACCGTGGCCTCATAAGGCGATCCTTTCCATTTTGGTGTTGTGGCTGGCTGGTTCCGTCGCGAGCTACTATCCACAAATGATTCCCTATATGAACGAATGGGTTCGTGACCGGCGATTTTCCTACAAGATTCTGTCGGACAGTAATCTGGATTGGGAACAGGACGAGGCAGTTGTCGACGAGTTTCTCCGGAAAAATCCTGATGTAGTTCTCGACCCAAAGGCGCCGGTAGCCGGTCGGATTCTGGTCAGGGCTAACCGTCTGACCGGAGTCTACCGATGGGATTCTGCAGCTTACCTGGCAAAACGATATCAACCCGTGGCCCAGGTGGGATACGCGCACTTCCTCTTCGTCATTCCGGCCCAGGACATCGTCTCTA
>JBEKTC010000175.1:0-9961 GCA_049516475.1 Candidatus Korobacteraceae bacterium
ACGTAGTATCGAAGTACCACTGTCCGGACGAGGCTTTTCTAAGCGGTATGGGGAAGGCGGTATTGCTTACGTCGACCAGCAGGATTTCGGTTCCATTCTCCAGCCTGCGCAAGCGATTCATGCGGTCGTAGGCCGAGGCAAATCCAGCGAACGAACGTTTGTCCTCTTCCGCATTGCCGGAGGAAATGACGTCTTTCGAATCGGGGCCGAAGAGCGCCGTCATCTGCTGTTGATTGTCGTTCTTGGCAGCGAGGGCCAGCGCCAGGCCGGCTTCCTCGGGCGTGGAGAATGTCTTTTGACCGCGGGCAGGCTCGTTGGCCGAAGTTGCGTGCTTGTTACTGCAGGCTGGGAGCGCGATGGTCAGTGCCACAAGCGCGAGAGCCATACAACTCCGGTAACCCACCAACCCGCACTTACCTCCCGCCTGCGACATCATCCTCATCCACGCCTCCCTTGAATTGTGTAACGTCGAATCAGCCACGGGCTTCACCAGTGCATTCCGCTGGAGCGGCCTCCAATGCCCCAACCAGAAGCTCCGCCACGCATGGCCCAGCCGCGATAGCTGGCGGAGCGGTCGCCCCAGCCGCCAATCGCGAAGGCTGTACCGGCCTGACTGCCCCAACTACTGAAGGCCGTCAAGCTCTGCTGTGGGTCAGGCGGTCCCCAACCGAGAGGACCATCGCCGCTGGGCCAGCCTCCGCCCTCGCGAGACCAGGCGTTGAAAACTTGAAAGCCGGGCTTGGGGGTCGCGGCACCGCTGCCGTTGGAGGTGTGCTTGGCGGCATTCTCGGGCGCCGGGGCGTTGGTTTGTGCGCCCCCGGCTTGTGAACCGAACGGGCGGTTGGCGTCGTCGTGGTAGGGATGGTTGCCGTAGTAGACATAACCACCGTAGTAGCCGCCATGCCACGCGTGGTTGCCGAAGTACGGATAGTTCCGATAGTTGGCCACGCCTTGGTACCAATTGCAGCTCCAGTTGTTCCAGCCCCAGTCGCTGCCGGTCACGGCGCCAACGGCCACTCCATCTCCAAACGCAATCAAGCCATTTTCCGGCATGTTCTTATTGTTGAAATTCGGCGTCTGCAGCGGAGTCCCATAAACTTGCCCCGGATTGTATTGCGGGACATATACCACCAGAGGATTACCCGGCTGCAGGGTGATCATGTCCCCACTCGGTTGCGCCAGGGTCAACTGCGGACTGGACTTGATATGCTCCGCCGTCTTGGCCTTGGCGCGCAATGCCTGGACTGCAGCCATCATCGCGGAATGCTGATTGTGGTAAGCCTCGCCTAACTGGGAGGTCCAGACGAGATTGTGCGACAGGATGTTCATCACCGCCGGAAACTGCGTAAGAGCTTTGATGCTCGGGTCCCAGGGCTGAGCGTTGACTTCCTGGAGGAAGACCCCCTGTGGGAGATCCATGCTGTGGTCCACCCACATTTTGGCTACCAGTATCTGGTCCGGAAAGGTCGCCGCCACCACGACTTGGGCCAGCAGCGGGTCGGGATACAGCGCAATCGGCGCAACCAGAGCTTGCAGTTCCTCTGGGGAAAGTGGGACTCCCTGACCAGAGTAGTCAGATCCTGACATTGCGGCGGTCTGGTAAAGCGCTGCCCCGCCTGAATTCAGCGGCACGGTGAGCAGCAGCAAAGTAAAAGAAAGGGCCAATGATAGAGTTTGCCTGCGATGCCACACGATCATCCGTTTCTTCTCCCGTGGAAGCCTGATGTTCTTGTAACCGAAGCTGTCGCCAACGCGCCACTGGAAAATCTTCCGCCAATGACTCAATACTACAGTGCCAGAATGTTCCTCATTTCACAAACCGCCATTCACCGCTGTCCGTGCATTCCAGTCACCGCCATCATTGCGACAGGGTGGAGTTGAGCGTCGCGCGCTTCCATGCGCTCCAGCTACACTAGGATGTTCGGCTTTTTCCCCGGAAGGTTGAGGTCTTCATTATGGCAGGTGGTAACGGCAAGAAGGGCGTGATCGCAATTCTCACCGGAGGTGGCGATGTGCCCGGCCTGAATCCGGCGATCCGTGCGGTCACCATTCGGGCGGTGCGCGAAGGCTACGACGTCATTGGACTCCGGCGGGGATGGGCCAGCCTGGTCGATATGGTGCGCGACAAGGATTACGACAACAGCGATAATTTTCAGCGCCTCTCCGAAGAGCTTGTGAATCGCGCCGGCCGCACCGGAGGAACTTTCCTGCATACCTCCCGGACCAATCCCAGCCGCATCGGCAGGGACGACATTCCACCTCACCTGCGCGAGAGCTACCAGGCCGATCGCAATGATTTGACTGCGGAGGTGTTGAAAAACCTGGAGTGGCTCGGTGTCGACTACCTGATACCAATTGGCGGCGACGACACGCTCAGCTACGCTGTCCGTCTGTTTCAGGAAGGCGTCAAGGTGGTCGCCATCCCGAAGACCATGGACAACGATGTTCCGGGGACCGACTACTGCATCGGCTTCAGCACCTGTGTGACTCGCATCATCGAAATGGCCAACCGACTCCGCACCTCTGCCGGCTCGCATGAACGCCTTCTGGTGCTGGAGGTCTTTGGCCGCTACGCCGGATTCACAGCCATGCTCCCAACCATGGCGGGCGCCGCCAATCGCTGCGTCATTCCCGAGTTCAAGTTCAATATCGATCGTCTGACCGAATTGCTGATCTTCGATCGCAACAAGAACCCCAGCAAGTATTCGGTTGTCCTGGTGTCGGAGGGCGCGATGTTCGAGGGCGGCGACATGATCTTCGAGCGCGAGGTCAAGGACGCTTTCGGGCACAAGAAGCTGGGCGGGATCGGCAATGTGATTGCCGAACGGATCAAGGAGATGTCAGCGCGATACAACTCAGGCAAAGCTCTCGACGTGATGACTCAGAGCCTGGGATACCTGGTTCGCTGTGGCGATCCCGACGCCATCGACTCAATTGTCCCCATGGCCTACGGAAATCTCGCGCTGGACCTTCTTCTCACCAAAGTGCATGGACGCCTGGTGGTGCTGCGCAATGGCCGTTACGACAATATGCCGATCGAGGTCATCGTGGCCACGAAGAAGGTCGTCAATATCAAAGAGCAATACAACACTGAACGGCTGCGGCCGCGCTATAAGAGCTTCGAGATGAAGCCGCTGTTCATCATGACCAGCGACCTGGGGTAGGAAGCAATTAGCAACTAGCAATTAGCAACTAGCGGTTCGCACTCAGCAATTAGCAGTGAGCATTCGGCGAGCGGGCATACAGGCGACTCTTTTCATCAGGTCAGCTTGCTTTCGTGTGTGTCATCCTGAGCGGAGTGAGGCGAAGCCGAACGGAGTCGAAGGACCTCTATCATGGCATTCAACTCGTAGGTTGCTTTGTAACAGGGCACGACTTCACAGGCCGCTGAAAAACTCCGCTTCCAATCGCTTTGTGTCAGGGCACGACTTTCACAGGCCGCTGAAAAAGTCGCGATTTTGCGCTGTTCGGGCAGAGCTAGCCTTTAGGCTAGCGTCTAAGTGCTTTATTTTCGATTCCGAGTCGGCTTCAGCCGACGGCACAACTCGCGTTCAACGACTTTTTCAGCGGCCTCTTTCAGTCGTGCCGATAAGCTGCCTATTTTGTCATTACGAGCCGGCTTCAGCCGGCGGCACAATGCCCTGATCCGACTTTTTCCGCGGCCTGTTCAGTCGTGCCGATAAGCCGTTTATTTTTCTTCCCGAGCCGGCTTTAGCCGGCGGTACAAAACGAACGGATCAACGAGAACCCGCGGTCGAGCCCAACTTTACAAATTGTTCCACGTGGAACATTTGCGAAATATCACAAAGTAACCTGCCAAGCGATTGACAACAAAGAAGCCTTCGCACTTCGGTGCTAACTAACGAACGCTCGTTCGGAGCCCGAGCCGGGTGCCCCAGGTCTCGCTCTTTTCGAGACCTGGGTGAGTACCGTCTGCAGCAACGCGCTCTTACTGGTTTCTTGGAAAGGTCGCAGGATCAATGAAATTCTCGTTTAGTCTGCACTCAACGCCAGCTTTCGGCAGTGGGACGACCTCAGCAATTTCGCGTCGAGCCTTGGGGTTCGGCCTTACCTGCACAGCCAGTTTCAGGGATTGCAGCTTCCCGTGATCCGTAAACACCGGATCGGTAATCTGCAGAGTGAGATCCATGCCACGGAGTTCAAAGCTTCTGGTCGCGCCAAATTGCGGTATCTGCGCACACGGACTGCGAAGGTCTGCCGCAAAGAAGCGGCCTCTGCTCTCCCAGTCTCTGCTCTGTTCACTATCCTCAGTAAGCAGGGTGCTGTAGCCGTCGCTATCTCCAATCGAGCTTAGACGGCATTCAAAGTCACCGCTGTAATCAAAATCAGGGTCCCCTGTGAATCCAGCCGCATGACACTGGAGCTTGTAAACGGGAAGGCCGTCTATTGAACTGATGTTAAGCACGACGGTTGCTTTGCTCAAATCGGAGACATCAAATGTCTGCTGGAGAGGCTTGACAGCGGGGTAGGACTTGGAGGCCGAACAGTGACCCACAATGCACAGCATATTCAACATCCAGACATATCGCGCAATTGTTCGCATGTCTAATTGCCTCCCCCGGCAAGGTTCCATACCTACTCCACCGACCCCAACCGCACCATCGCCCGCTTCAGCTTCACATGCCCCTGCATCAACCGCAGATACTCTGCCTCGCTCGCACCCACCTTCGCGCGGATGATCTCCGCGAGGCTCTTTTTTTCGCGACTGCTCCAGCCTTTGACTTCCGGCACTAACGCCAACACCAGCGCGAAGTCGGCGAACGCCACCTGTTCCACAGACGACCATTTCCTCAAGTCGGTTCCCAACTCTCGCGCCAGCGATGCAACCGCAGCCTCTCGCATTTTGCCCGGATCGCCCTTGAACTTCTCCGCCATATATCGCTCTACCGCAAATCCAATATTGCGGATCGAGAACTCATCCCACAGGCCTCGCGGCCCTTCGCCGAACTCGTAGAAGACGTGTTCCGCCGCCAGCTTCCGCAGCGTTCGCGCCTGCGTCCGGTATCCCGGCGTCTTCGCAATCCGAGCCTCTTCCCTTTCCGTCAGCGCCAGCAGTTCCGGCTTGCCCGGCCTGAACCCCAGCTTGCGATAGAACCAAAACGCTCCCGACTTGATTGCCTCCTCATTGTCCTGTCCGATCTGATACGGATACACCGAGAAGCAGGTAATTCCGGCGAGCTGGTGCAGCAGGTGAAGGACCTTGCTATAAATCCACGCGGTCTCGCCATCGCGAAAGGCATAAAAGGTGTTGAAGCCAACCTCCATCCACTCGAATAGCCCAATGCCCTCGATGTAATTGATGGGCACGCCATTCTTCACCGTCATACCCGCGTAATAGGCGCGCAGCGGCAGACGGCGCTCTGGAGGCAGTCCCCATAGAAAAATGTGAACTCCTCGTCCCACATCAGCCTCAACCACGTGCTCCGCGTCCCCACGGGTCGTGCCATACAGTTCGCGGTAACGCACCGTGAGGACCGTGCGTACCAGATCCATCACCTGCTCGCCTTCGCTGCGCGAAAGTTTGCGCACGGGAAGCGGCGGCGAATCCAACTCCTCTTCCAGCGAAACCTGGTTGCGGCGAATGAGCGGTCCTACATGGCAGTAGGGATCCGGCGGGTCGCGGCGAGCGTGTGTGCGGCTTGCAGCCGATTCTCCCAACTCCCACTCGACGTCGATCTTCAGCGCGTCATACCACGCTGTCTTTTCCAAAATGTTGCGCGGCGAGCTTTCCAGACGCTGCATCAGCCACGACAGAATTCGATCGACGCCACCGGCCGCGCTGCTCAGCCATTCGAGATACGGAGTGTCCGCCTCCACCAGACAATCGTCCGCCAGCAGCGGAAGCTGTTGCGGCAAGCTGCTGGACATCTGCCGGCTCTGTTCGTCCAGGTCCCAATCCACTCGCAGTTCGCTTGCAAACCGCAGTGCCAACCAGCGTGCCACTTCGTAGGTAAAGGTGTCGCGGATTGCCGTGCCGGCGATTCCTGAGAACTCTTCTGAGTCGAAGAGATCGAGGTCGGCGCCGGAGTCGCGCAACATTTTTACCTGCTGCCCGACCCTGCACAGCAACGCTTCCGTCAGAATTACAACCTTGCGGCTTTGGGGAAAGGCGCGCAGGAACAACAGCGCGTCATGAAAAGCTATCAGCGATTCCGCGTCGGCGAAGGTTTGGCCTCGCAGCGAAGCCAGCACTCGCTCCACCCGGGCCGCGCAACCCAGCCCGTATTGGCTCCTGGCTGCCTCCAGCTCCGACAATCCAGCAGCCAGATCTCGCGTCACGCTTCACCCGCGGCGGCGGCAGCCTCCGCAGCATCTGCAATCAGCGATGATCTCCCCGCCTCCTGCAACGCGACGGGTGAGGCCGTCCCCAGCCGTGCTGCGGCGCGGCGTCCGGCTCTAACCGATCCCCAGACGATAAACAGGTTCGTCGCCATGACCACCGTGAAGGCCATGGCTGGAAGAAATGCGAAGCTCACTCCCCGGTCGTTGACGATCTCCAGCGCCAGAACTGCGGTGACCAAGCCGCGGGGGAGCATCCAGAAGAGCAGCTCAGTATCCTCGCGCGAGACATCCTTCACCACCCAGCGGCTGCCCTGCACAGCCAGGAAACGGGCCAGCACCAGCGCTGCCAGTATCCCGAGGATGGGAAGGATGTACTGCCGGCTGACGAACTGGGCCACAACGCCGAGCAAAACGAAAAAGAAGGAGCGCACCAGGAAGCTGAACTCGGCGTGAAAGGCCAGCAGACGCGCACCCTGCCGCGTCAGGTGGGGAGTACGCGGCAAATTGGCCAGGGTGACGCCGAAGATCAAGACCGTCAGCAGACCGCTGCCTTTCAGGTAATCGCCGGCGGCGTACACTCCCAACACCACGCCCAGGTTCAGAATATTGGTAAACGGCATGCCGGACACCCGTGGGAATAACTTGTACCACGCCGCTCCCACTGCCACGCCAATGAGCAAAGATACGATGATGTGGTGGGAAAAGTCGGTCGCCAACCCGGCCATCAGCGACCCGTTTCCTTCGCTCTTCAGCAGGCTCCCGACCAACAGTACGGCAATCACCTCGCCCAGCGAGGATTCCACGGTGAGGGTTATCTTCACCGGATCGGGGGTGTCGATCTGCTGCAGCGCAGGAATTACGATGGTTCCGCTCGTGCACCCCAGCGCCGCTCCCAGCAGGAGGCAATCCGTCCACCCCAGATGTAACAGTGCCCTGCCCATCAGCGCGATCAGCGCCAGGCTCAGTCCGAAACTCAGCACCACCAGCAACAAGCCGGCGGGAAAATAGCGCAGCGCCTGGCGCAGCCGCAGCTCCAGGCCGCCTTCGAAAAGGATGAGCACCAGGGCCAGCGTTCCCAGAACGCGGATTGCCCCCTGGAACGTTTGTGGATTCACCCAATGCAGGATGGGACCGAGCGTGATGCCGATGAGCAGCAGCACGACGATGTCGGGAACGCGGGTCAGTTTGGACAGACGATTAGCGGCAACCGCCAATATCAGCAGCACCGCCAGCAAGCCGAATGTGTGTGCCATGTCCATAACAGATCTGTAGACATCAGGCTGCGAGACTTCCGCCAGAGGTAAATTGGATCATCCATCATATTACGAAAGCTTCGCAATATCGCCAGCCTTGCTTGCGTCAGATCCAACCTAATTCTTGAAGAGCACACGAATTGTGAGGTGCCGGGATACCAGGCAGATTTCCGACTGACCACCTTTGCGCCATTGACAAAAGCACTTATGCCAATTATGAAAGAACCTGCAATCTCTTTGGTGCCTGTTCGCCGACTGTCATTGCCGCTCCCCACAAACTGTCAGGTACCAAGAGTTCATTGCACACAGCTTAGGCATCGTAAGCCTCAGACTGTACTTGCCTAGCCTGTCATTACATAGGACTTAACTCGGCGATATCGCCGCGGCTCCGGGATCCCCGATTTGTATTCCCACGAAGGGCAGTCATGCAGACCGAATCTGGAAATCACAATCTCTGCTCGTCGGTCAAATCACGCACAATTATTGCAGTGGCTGGATTGGCCGTCGTGCTTGCTGTCGCTAGTACTGCCAACGCGCAGGGATTGCAGTGGATGCACCTGCTCGGTCCTGGTGTGGGGTGGGCGGCTACCAGCGCAAACCTATTCTGGACAACCAACAACGGCCAGCACTGGAATGACATCACTCCTCCCAGACCGATTCCGGATGAGGGCATAGCTTCCGTCTTCTTTCTAGATAGCTCGATCGGCTGGGTGTTGTTGGCCCACTATGACGAGCCAATGCCGAGATTCGACCTCGCTTATACCAAAGATTCAGGAGCTACGTGGTCGTTGACTGAGCTCAAAATCCCTGTCAGTCCTGGAGACCTGATCCTGCTGCCTGAGGGCAGCATGCAATTTACAGACGCCTCACACGGGTGGATGAACCTTGCAGTGGGTAGCAGTTCCAACTTTCACCTAGGTTTGCTTTTGCGAACGGAGAATGGCGGCAAGACCTGGATTTACTCTAATGGGCCGGGGACGAACGGCTACGTTCAATTCATTGACCACCGGAACGGATGGATTGCCAGTCCCGCGGACGGCAGGCTTTGGGCGACGCATGATGGGGCCGCAACCTGGAGTCAGGTGTTAGTTACCGCGCCCGTACAGCTGCCGCACGCAGAGAGCGCTAACTACCAATTGCCCGTTTTCAGCGACCAGAAGCATGGAGCGCTTCTAGTGGATTTTCCGGCGCCTCCAAAGGCCCCGGGCACTCAGCTCCCCGTATTGTTCATCACCAATGACCAAGGCAGGGGCTGGAAATTCGACACCGTGCTGTCGTTATCGGCCGGTCCTTCGGGTTTACCCGACGCGATTTCGGATGCCAAGTTGCTAGCAGCCCAGACAGCGGGCGACATGCTTAGGCTAAACCGAATTCCACTAAATACTAGGGAGAATCCAACAGCAACGAGTGCGAATATCGGTTTTCCCGGGGCAGTGCTCTCCCTCAGCTTCGTCAACGAGCAGCATGGGTGGATTTTAGCCAGCACAAGTAACTGCTCGGTCGGGTTACTGCCGTGTACGCAAGTCTTATCGACTGCAGACGCCGGAGTCACCTGGGCTGACATCACGCCAGGCGCTAAGGAAAAGAAAGCTGCGGTACCGCTCGGCAATCCGACCCACCTAAAATGGAAAGCAGCAGGAATCTTACGGCCGTCGTCCGCAGACGAGGTGAGCATTCATCTCGGGTTTGACATGTGCAAAACGCCCGGGGGAAACACGAACGATCCCAGTCAAATGCAGAATCTTTGATCCTATAGTTCATTTCAGGATGTTGGTATCTATATCCAGAATAGCCCGAGCGCCAGTTGTCCGACTTACGAGCCCAGCGCGAACTGGATCGAGGGAGCCGAGGCCCAAGGGTGGGGAATAATGCCAATATGGTCGGGTTTGCAGGCACCCTGCGCATGCCGTCCGGCCGTTGCCGCCTGTACGCCATTTCCGCATGTATTTAGCTCGAATCCGACGCAAGCCATGCTAGACGGCCAATATGGTCGGGTTTGCAGGCACCCTGCGCATGCCGTCCGGCCGTTGCCGCCTGTACGCCATTTCCGCATGTATTTAGCTCGAATCCGACGCAAGCCATGCTAGACGAACCAAGTCTAAAAACTAGCCGCAGCGTGAATTCCATTGCAAGATTGAAAATTCGCTCTACAATCAAGTATTGTGAGCAATGGCGCCCACATTCCCACAAAAGTTGTAGAAGCGGTCATCCGGTTGCACCAGGACTGGCTGCCTGACTACATCCCAATTCATAAACAAGGAGCGTTGCATGAAGCGTTACATTATCATTTTGGCCGCATTAACAGCGTTGTCTAGCATAGCCTGGGCGCAGGATGGAGCTGCCCTCTACAAAGCGAAGTGCGCCATGTGCCACGGCGCAATGGGTGAAGGCAAGGTCGGGCCATC